>DATJPN010000021.1:0-22534 GCA_035506335.1 Steroidobacteraceae bacterium
CCACTTCTACGGCCTGTGGCGCGATGCCCGCGAGGCGCAGGTCACGGCGGAGCCCGCCCCGACTGACCCACCCGCGCCGCAGGAGCGGCTGGTGGTGCGCAGGTTGAACCGCGAATTCATCCTGGATTCGGGTGAGATCGACCGGCTCGAGGCCGACGGCAACTACGTGGTCGTGCACGCCGCGGGCCAGAGGTACCGGCTGCGCGAATCCCTGGACGGGCTCGCGCGGCGCCTCGGCGAGCGGCGCTTCGCCCGCGTGCACCGCACCCATGTGGTGAACATCGACCGGGTGCGAGAAATACAGCCCTGGGACCACGGCGATTACCGGATCGTCCTGAAGGATGGCAGTTTCGTGAACTTCAGCCGACGCTATCGCAACCGGCTGGATCACCTGTTTCGCTGAACTGGTCACGGCGCGCGCGCCGCTCGTCCCTCACCCGGCGCCGCTGGTCACTTATTGCATGGCAGGCGCCGTGCGCCGCCCTTAGATTCGACGCTCCTTAGCATGCACCCGGAGCGAACCCGTGCAACGCGCAGTCTCCTCGATCCTCCTCGGCGCCCTCGCCTCAACCGCCCTCGCGGCCGCACAACCGGATTCGGGTTGGCCCGCCTACGGCGGCGATGCGGGCGGCACCCGCTATTCACCGCTGACGCAGATCACGCCGGCCAATGTCAGCCGCCTCGAGCCCGCCTGGACGTTCCGCAGCGGCGAGCTCGGCCAGGGCGTCAAGGACTGGGACCGTTCGGCCTTCGAGGCCACGCCCATCCTGTACGAGGGCACGCTGTATCTGACCACGCCGGCCACGAATGTCGTGGCCATCGATGCCGCCAGCGGCACCCTGCGTTGGCGCCACGACAGCCACAGTCGCAAGGACCTGCACTATTCCGACGGGGTCTCGCGCGGGGTCTCGCTGTGGGTGGATGAGACCCGGGCGCGCACCGCGCCCTGCCACGCCCGGATCTTCGCGCCGGTGCTCGATGGCCGACTGCTCGCGCTCGATGCGGCCACCGGCCTGCCCTGTGCGGACTTCGGCACCGGTGGCAGCGTCGATCTGCTGCAGGGCATACGCCTGACGTGGAAGCCCGGTGAGGAGTGGCGCAACTATCTGGTAACCTCGCCGCCGGCGATTCTGGATGGCAAGGTCATCATCGGGTCCTCGATCGGCGACAACCGCGCGGTACTCGAGGAACTGGGCACGGTGCGGGCCTTCGATGCCCGAAGCGGCCAGCTGCTGTGGAGCTGGGACCCGATTCCACGCGATCCGGCCAATCCGGTCTATCGGGAGTGGGCACCCGGGAGCGTGAAGAACGCCAGCGCCGCCAATGCCTGGCCGCCGTTATCGGTCGATACGGCCCGACACCTCGTGTTCGTGCCCACCGGCTCGGCGAGTCCGGACTTCTACGGCGGCGAGCGCCCCGGCGACAATCGCTGGGCCAACTCACTGGTCGCCCTGGATGGCGCCACCGGCACGCTGAGGTGGGGCCAACAGCTGGTGCATCATGACCTGTGGGACTACGACCTGGCCTCGCAACCCACGCTCGCCGAGGTCGTGCACGGGGGCAAACGGGTCCCGGCCGTGATCCAGGCCACGAAGACCGGTTTCCTGTTCGTCTTCGATCGCGACAGCGGCACGCCGCTGTTCCCCATCATCGAAAAGCCGGTGCCCCAGGATGCCGTGCCCGGCGAGCATCCCTCGCCCACGCAGCCTTTTCCGGTGGCGCCCCCGCCGCTCACCCGCCAGGGCCCGGTCAGACCCGAGGACGCATGGGGCATGCTCTGGTTCGACACCCGCGCCTGCCGGGAGCACATCGAGGCCGATCGCTCCGAGGGCATCTTCCAGCCCCCCTCGGTGCGCGAATCCATCATGCAGCCGGGCAATGCCGGCGGCGTGAACTGGGGCGGCATCGCCTTCGACCCCGGCCGCCAGCTCGCGGTGGTCAACACCATGACGCTGCCGTTCCTGGTCGCGCTGATCCCGCGCGCCGAGGCGCTCGCCACCTACAGATCCGGGCAATACAAGGATTTCGAGTTCGCGCGCCAGGAGGGCACGCCCTATGCCATGCGCCGGCGCACGTTCATGTCCCGCCTGGGCGTTCCGTGCGTCAAGCCACCCTGGGGAACCTTGAGCGCCGTCGACATGCAGCACGGCACGATTCGCTGGCAGGTGCCGCTCGGTGCCGAGATTCCCCTGCTGGAAAAGAGCATCGGAGCGCCGGTCGTCGGCGGACCGATCGTGACGGCGAGCGGCCTGGTGTTCGTTTCCGCCGCCGTCGACATCAATCGGCGTCTGCGTGCATTCGACCTGAACAGCGGCGCGGAACTCTGGCACGCGAAGCTGCCGGCGGGCGGCCAGGCCACGCCGATGACCTACTCCCTGGGTGGCCGCCAGTACGTGGTGATTGCGGCGGGCGGCTACAAGGGCGACACCCGGCGCGGCGACTACGTGGTCGCCTATGCCCTGCCTCAGTAGGGAATCGTGGCCAGCTGGAGGCTCCGGTAGGCGTACTCCAGGAACTGAGCCGGATCGCCGTACTGCGCTTCGTAGGCCTTCAGGGGGTGCTGGTCCACGACGTCGAACGGCCCGAAGCCCTTGTTGAAATCGATGAAGAACTGCTTGAACAGCGCCCAGTACATGTCCTTCTGGCGGACGATGTCGGCGCCGGTCAGCGTCGGGCCGTTGGCCGGGATGATGATCGTGTCGGGCCTGGCGACCTCGGCGAGGATCTCGTAGGAGCGCACGAAGCCGTGCATGAAGGCGCCGTTCAGGTAGTCCATCACCGGCCAGCGCTCCGCCGACACCGGTCCGCCGGCGACGATCACGTTGCGCTTCGGAAAGTGGATGAAAAGATCACCGTTGGTGTGGGCCGCGGGCAGGTAACGGTAGTCGACCTGCTCGTCGCCGACCATCAGCGTGCCCTTGTTGTACGTGGTGACGGTCGGAATCCCCTTCGGCGGCAGCGGGCCGTAGAAGCCCTCGTACAGCGCCGAACGCTCCCTGCGGCCCAGGGCGAGGCGCGTCACCTCATGCGAGATGATCGTGCCGCCGGCCTTGCCGACGGCCTCGTTCGACCCGGTCTGCTCGGGGTGCCAGTGGGTATTGATCAGCGTCTGCACCCTGCCCGTCTTCAGGCTCTCGTTGATGAACTTCAGCAGGACCGGCGAATTCACCGCGAGGCCCCCGTCCACCAGCACGGCCCCGTCGGGACCGGCCAGTCCGACGACGTTGCAGCCGGCGCCGGCGAATACCGCGAGTCCCGCGACATCCTTGACGCTCAGGTCCTTGGTGCTGACGCGCTTGTGATCACTGTCCGCGGCCGTGCCGAGCCCGGGGACGGCGGCCAGGAGCGACGCAGCAGAAAGAGCCTGCGCTCCGCTGCGCAGGAACGAACGGCGTGAAATGGGCATCTAGGGTCCTACTGGGTCAACTGGCCAGATGACGGCGTCATAGACGACCGTACCGATCGGAGGGCTCTGCGGCGGCCAGTCCGGGGTCTTCGCCAGCTCCACGTTGGCGCCCGCGCTGCGCAGGATGTCCGCGAGGTCCTTGCGCGGCCGGGTCGGCATCTGCAGGAAGGGGACGAAACCGCGCCCCATCGCGTAGTCGAGCGCGGTCAAGCCGTCCTCGTCCTTGGCGTTCACGTCGATGCCGAGCTTGATCAGCGCCGCCATGACCTCCCGGTTGCCCGTCCGCACCGCGTAATGCAGCGCCGAGCCGCCGCGGGTGCGCTGCAGGAAATGGCGCTTCGCCATGAGATTCACGTCGGCGCCGGACTGCGCCAGCAGGTTGACGAGCTCGACGGTCGGGTTCGGTCCGGAGAACCCCGCGACCATGCCATCGGCGGGACCGGCACCCGGGGGGGCCGCCCCCGGCGCGCCGCGGGCGCCGCCCGCGCGGCCGCCGCCCCGGACGGCCGGGGGAATTTCCCCGCTCGCTCCGGCGGTTGCGGGGGGAGGCGGGACGCCCGCGCGCGCCGCACCGGGATTGCCCGTGCCGCCCGCGCGCGAACCGACCGCGAGGATGATCGGTCCCTGGCCGTCCGCGGTGGCGAGCCTGGGATTGGCGCCATGGGCGAGCAACAGCTTCACGACGTCGAGATCCCCGCCGGCGCAGGCCACCAGGAACGGAGTCGTGCCGCGCCCGGTGCCGATGCCGCCGAAGCCGCGCCCGGCCGGACGGTAGTAGGTCTGCTGGTTCGGATTCGCACCGCGATCGACGAGCAGCTGCACGATGTCGCGGCCGGTCATCTTGTTCGGCTTGTCCTGGTCGAGCGGATTGCCGTTGCCGCGGCTGTTGATGTTGCTGATCGCCACATGCAGCGGGGCCTGACCGAAGACGTCCCAGGAATTGACGTCCGCACCCGCCTCGATGAGGCGCTTGGCGATATCCCAGTTGCCGTTGAGCATCGCGATCATGAGCGGCGACATGCCGGACGGGTCGGGCAGGTCGACGTCGACCTTGTGCTTCAGCAGGACTTCGACGCAGGCGCCGCAGTTCTCGCGCGCCGCATACATGAGCGGCGTGAATCCGCCGCGGTCGAGCTGCTTGGCACGGCTCTCGGCCGTGGCCACGCGCTGGTAGTCGCGGACCAGCGAACGGGCGTCGACGTTCGCGCCCCTGGAGATCAGCAGTTCCGCCATCTGCGGGTGCCGCCGGGCCACCGCCCACATGAGCGGTGTCTGGCCGCCGAACCGCTCGCGCGCGTCGACGTGGGCACCGTAACGCAACAGCGCCTGCGCCGCCTCGACGTTGCCGGCGCGGGCCACGAGGTGCAGCGCGGTCTCCCCGTCCGGATTCGGCGAATCGGCATCGGCGCCGGCCTTCAGCAGCAGCTGGATGACTTCGGTGTTGGATGCGTCGGCGGCCAGCTGCATCGCCGTCACGCCGTAGTCGTTGACGGCCTTCACGTCCGCGTGGGCCGCCAGCAGGCGCTTCACCTCGGCGGTGTTGCCGTTGAACACCGCCCACTGCAGCGGCGTGCTGCCGTCGGGCCGCGTGACGGCATCGGCCGCGAGGGCGGACGCCGACCACAGGATGCCGGCCGCCGCGAAGGCCGCCGTGCGCATGCCCCCCCGGCGCATGTCAGACGTCGGCCAGGGGCCCGGAGGAGTCCCCGAACTTCTCGAGATTGACACCGGCACGCTGGACCATGGTCAGCAGGATATTCGCGTGCGGCGTGTCCTTCGGCATCGCGAGGTGCTGCCCGCCCTTGATGCCGCCACCCTTGCCGAGCAGCAGCTGCGGCAGCGGGTTGTTGTTGTGCAGGTCGCTGTTGGCCATGTTGCTGCCGAACAGGATGATCGAGCTGTCGAGCAGGTTGCCGTCACCTTCCTTGATGCTCGCCAGGCGCTTCGCGAAGCGGTTCACGCGATCGGTGTGGTAGGCCTGGATGCGCACCAGGCGCGCATGCTTCTCCGGATCCTCGCCGTGGTGCGAGAGCGGATGGAAGGCCTCATCGACATTGACCACGGGGTAGGTGCGCATGCTCGCTTCCTTCACCATGCGCATGGTCGCGATGCGCGTCTGTCCGGTCTGGAACGCGAGCGCGATCATCTCGAACTGGACGTCCAGCAGCTCGCCGAAATCATCCGGCGCGCCGAGCGGCGCATTGGGCAGGTTGCCCAGCGAGTCGGCCTTCGCGACCAGCTTCTGCACGCGCTTCTCGACCTCGCGCACGGACTCGAGGTAGTCGCTGACGAGCGCGCGGTCGGAGCCATCGAGGTTGCGGCTCAGGGCCTTGCTGGCGTCCTGCACGTAGTCGAGCAGGCTGCCCGTGGACTCGAGCAGTCCCTTGCGTTCGGCATTCGAATCACCCGGGCCGAACATGGTCGTGAACACATGGCGCGGGTTGCCCTCGAGCGGCAGTCCCTGGCCCGGGCCGCGGAAATTGCAGGATCCTCCGGGTTCGCCGCACAGCTCGATCGAGGGCAGCGGGGTCTCCTGGCCGATCTGGTGCGCGGCAACCTGGTCGATCGAAATCCCCGCGTTGCCCGTCTGGCCGGGGGAGTTCGGAACCGTGCAGGTGAGCCAGGTCGCCTCGATGATGCCGTGCGGATCGGTGCTCTCGCCGGGCTTGTTGCGCAGGTTCGTCACCACGGTCACGTAGTCGCGCATGCCCTCGAGCGGCTTGAGGATGGGGGAGAACTTGAAGTCCTTGCCGGTGCCCTCCGGAGTCCAGAACTTCTGCACCGCGCCATGGGGAAAGTACACGTAGCCGAGGCGCGGCTTGATCGCGGCGGCCGCGGTGCTCGCGAACGCGGCGCCTGCCGGAATCATCGCGTCCAGCAGCGGCAGCGCGATCGCCGCGCCGGCCCCCTTCAGGACCGTGCGACGCGACAGGTGTTTCTTGGTCAGGAACATGGCTATGCCTCCAGCCCTCTTACGGCGGGGAAATCAGATTGGCGGCCTGGGTCGTCAGGGTCGCCGGCAGCGGGGCGGCCGGCGCGCGCTTGCGGAACGCGTCGCTCTGCACGACCCCCAGGACGATGGATTCGAATCGGTAATTGTCGGCCGCGGCGGTGTGCACGATATGCCGCACCGCCGGCATGTCGCCGTAATCCAGCGGCCGGCCGACACCGTATTCCATGAGCCGCTGGGTGATCGCCTGGGCGAGCAGCGGACCGCGCTGCGCGAGGGCCTTGTGCAGGTCCTCGGGGCCCGTGATGCGCGTGCCGTCGGGCATCGTGGCCAGGGTGTCGATGGGCTTGTGCGTCTGCGGGTCGATGGCGCGGAACTGACCGACGGTGTCGAAATTCTCCAGGGCGAAGCCGAGCGGATCCATGACCGAATGGCAACCCGCGCACGGCGGGTTGCGGCGGTGCACCTCGGTGCGCTCGCGCACGGAGGTCGGCTTGCTGGCAACGAAGGCCGTCAGGGTCGGGACGTTCGGCGGCGGGTTGATCGTCGGAGTGCCGAGGATGCGCTCGAGGATCCACGCGCCGCGCAGCACCGGGGCCGTGCGGTCCGGGTTCGCCGTCGTCATCAGCACCGCGCCCTTGCCGAGCAGCCCGAAGCGCTTCGGGTCGGTGAGCGTGACGCGGCGGAATTCGCCGCCCTTGATGTTCTCCATGCCGTACAGCAGCGCGAGCTGTTCGTTGATGTAGGTATGGTCAGCGGTGAGCAGGTCGACGACGCTGCGGTCCGAGCGCAGGATGCTGTCGAGGAACAGCGTCAGCTCCTTGCGGAACAGCGGGCGCGGATCGTACTGGCCGGCGGCGTAGCTGAACTGCGCCTGCGCCGGGGAGATCGTGTCCATCTTGGCGATATTGAGCCACTGGAACGCGAAGTCGGTGGTCAGCGAGAGCGCGCGCGGATCGGCGAGCATGCGGTGCACCTGCGCCTTCAGCACCTGCGGATTCGACAACTCGTTCTTCGCCGCGAGATCGAGCAGCTCCTGGTCCGGCAGGCTGCTCCAGATGAAGAACGACATCCGCGAGGCGAGTTCCAGGTCGGACAGCGTCCGGACCGTGTCGGTGGCGCCTTCGGCGCGGTACAGGAACTGGGGACTCGCGAGGATGGCCGCCAGCGCATCGCGGATACCCGTGTCGAAGGTCCCCGCCTTGCGGCCCCGGTCATAGAACGCGAGCAGCGGCTGCATGTCCTCGTCGGTCACCGGGCGGCGGAAGGCGTGCTGCGCCAGGTTCGCGATGATCTTCCGCGCGCAGGGGCCTTCCTCGGCGGCGCCGGCCGGCGTGCAGATGAAGATCTTCGCGCGGCTCGGCGTCTGGCTCATGCCGGTGACCTTGAGCGGACCCTTGATCTGCATCGCGTGCACGGCGTTCACGCGCTGCTGGCCGCCATCGAGGGTGTTCGGCCGCACGCGCTCGTCGCTCTCGGCGTAGCTGCGCCGCAGGAAGGTGACCGCGACCTTGTGCTGGCCGGCCGTGGCATGAAAGCGGATGTCGCGCAGGCGGCTGTTCACGTGGTAGACGCCTGCGTCCAGGTTCTGGTCGATGTCCTTGTAGTCCTTCTCGCCGCCGACGTTGACGCGATAGAACTCCTTGCCGTCGAGCAGCACGATCACCGTGTTCTCGAACTCCAGCTTCGGCACTTCGCGCGCCATCGCCATGTCACCGATGGTCAGCGAGTATTCCCCGTCGGCCGCGAACCAGTGTTCGGCCACCATGCCGCCGCGCGTGCCGAAGGGCATGCCGTCCTGGTATTTCTCCTGGTTGCCCGTGCCGATCCCGGGGCGCGGGTTCAGCGAGATGATCATGTTCGCGATGTTGCCGTAGGTCGTGTCGATCGGCGCCGCCTTCGGGTCACCGACGGCCTGCAACGCCAGCGCCCGGGCGGCCGTGACCGACTGGTCGAGGAAGTTCGGCGTCACCTGCAGCAGTTCGGCGTTGGTATCGAAGCCGTCCTTGAGAGGATCCTGCGGCAGCCAGGCCGCACCATCGACATCGAGGCCGATCAGGTCGTGGACCGCATTGGCGTATTCGCGGCGGTTCAGGCGGCGCAGCGGCACGCGGCCCGGATCAGGATGGGTATTCGCCGAGTCGAGGGTGTTCTCGAGGAAGGAGACGAGGTTCTTGACCGCGGCCGCATCGGGATGCTTGTGGCCCACCGGGGGCATCATGCCGCCGTTGAGCTTGGCCACGACCTTTTCCCAGATCTTCGCGTCCTGCGGAATGTCGTCGCCGGACATCGAATCGAACGCGACGCCACCGGCCCAGTCGGTGACGTTGTGGCAATCGAAGCAGTAGGTCTGGACGGTCTTCCAGTTGCCATGGGTCGGATCCGCGACCGGCGTGGCCGCCGCGAATGCCCCGGCCGTGACGCACAGGGCGCCGACCGCCGCCGCAAGACCGCAAATCGAATGGCGCATCGCAAACACTGGAAAAAAACCCCTCATAGACCCAGCCCCGCCAGGCGACCCGTCGCGTGGCTGATACCTAGTATATTCAGGGTATTATTGACGTGCTGAAAAGAGTCACGAACTGCGCCTGCGTGTCGATCAACGGCACCCTGTCAGGCTTGAAGACGCCCGGTCCCGGGCTGCCCGGCGCCGCTTATGTACCATCCGGCCCCGTGCCGGGGCTGCCGCCGCGCACTTTTAATACAACTAATTGATTATAAATGACTATTTCTGACTTTTCGTCCCACACGCCGGTGATGCAGCAGTACCTGCGCCTGAAGGCACAGCACCCACAGGTGCTGCTGTTCTACCGGATGGGTGATTTTTACGAATTGTTCTACGAGGACGCGCGTCGCGCGGCCGCGCTGCTCGACATCACGCTGACCGCCCGCGGCCACTCCGCGGGGCAGCCGATTCCGATGGCCGGAGTGCCGGTGCACAGCGCCGAGGGCTATCTCGCGCGGCTCGTGCGCAGGGGGGAGAGCGTCGCGGTGTGCGAGCAGATCGGCGACCCCGCCGCCTCGAAGGGCCCGGTCGAACGGCAGGTGGTGCGCGTGATCACGCCCGGCACCGTCACCGATGCGGCCCTCCTCGATGAGCGTCGCGAGACCCTCCTCGCCGCCGTGGCCCGTGACGGCGAGAGCTTTGGCCTCGCCTGGCTGGACCTGGCCGCGGGGCGCTTCACGCTGCTCGAGTCAGCCGGAAGTGAGGTCCTCGCCGGGGAGCTCGAACGGCTGCGGCCCGCCGAACTGCTGGTCGAGGAGAGCGCCCCGCGCGACGCCCTCGAGCGTCCCGGCACCGCGCTGCGTGCCCGTCCGCCCTGGCATTTCGAGCGCGCGACCTGCACCCGTGCGTTGACCGAGCAGCTCGGCACGCTCGATCTTGCGGGCTTCGGGCTCGCCGCGGACTCCCTCGCCATCTGCGCGGCGGGCGCGCTGCTGCAGTACGTGAGCGAAACGCAGAAATCCGCCGTGCCGCACATCCGCGCGCTCACCGTCGAGCAGCGCGGCGATGCGCTGATGCTCGATGCCGCGACGCGCCGCAACCTGGAACTGGATTCGAGCCTTTCCGGCAATCCCGAGGCCACGCTGTTCGCGCTCATCGACCGCTGCGTCACGGCGATGGGCTCGCGGCAACTGCGGCGCTGGTTGAACCGTACGCTCACCGACCACGGCGTGCTGCGCCACCGCTACCAGGCCATCGCGGCGCTGATCGACCGGCGGCGCTTCGAAGCCCTGCGCGAGCCGCTGCAGGGCATCGGCGACGTCGAGCGCATTCTCGCGCGCGTCGCGTTGCGCTCGGCCCGGCCCCGCGACCTCGCGCAGCTGCGCAGCGCGGTGGCCCTCCTGCCCGGGCTTGCCGCCGCGGCCGCCGGCCCGGCCGCGGACTCGCCCCTGCTCGACACCCTGCTCGCCGGCACCGGCCGGCATGAGGACATCCGCACCCTGCTCGAACGGGCCATCGCCGCCGAACCCCCGGCGCTGCTGCGCGAGGGCGACGTCATCGCGCCGGGCCATGATGCCGCGCTCGACGAGCTGCGCCACATCGCAACCCACACCGACGCCTTCCTGCTCGAACTGGAGCAGCGCGAACGCGAACGCGCCGGCATTCCCGGTCTGAAGCTCGGTTTCAACCGCGTGCAGGGGTTCTTCATCGAGGTGTCACGCCGGGACGCCGACCGCGTACCCGCCGACTATGTGCGCCGCCAGACCGTCAAGTCCGCCGAGCGCTTCATCACCGCGGAGCTGAAGAGCTTCGAAGACAAGGTGCTGAGCGCCCGCGAACGGGCCCTGGCCCGCGAGCGCGAGCTCTACGACGCCGTCCTCACCGATCTGATCGGGCAGTTGGGCGCGCTGCAGGCCACCGCCGCGGCGGTCGCGCAGCTCGACGCCCTGGCGAGCCTCGCCGAGCGCGCCTGCGCGCTGCAGTGGACCCAGCCGCAGCTCGTCGCGCAGCCGCGCCTGCACATCGAGGCCGGCCGCCATCCGGTGGTGGAGAAGTTCCTGGCTGGCGGCAGCTTCGTGCCGAATGACCTCGACCTGGACGAACGCCGGCGGATGCTGGTCATCACCGGCCCGAACATGGGCGGCAAATCCACCTACATGCGCCAGAACGCGCTGATCGCCATCCTGGCCCACATGGGCAGCTTCGTACCGGCCGACCAGGCGATCATCGGACCGGTGGACCGCATCTTCACGCGCATCGGCGCGGCCGATGACCTGGCCGGCGGCCGTTCCACCTTCATGGTCGAAATGACCGAAGCGGCCAACATCCTCAACAACGCAACCGCGCGCAGCCTGATACTGATGGATGAGATCGGCCGCGGCACCAGCACTTTCGATGGCCTGTCACTGGCCTGGGCGATCGCGCGCCACATCGCGACGAAGACCCGCGCGATGACCCTGTTCGCGACCCACTACTTCGAGCTCACGACCCTCGCGACGCAGCTTCCGGCCTGCGTCAACGTCCACCTCGATGCCACCGAACACGCCGATGGCATCATCTTCCTGCACGCGGTGAAGGAGGGTCCGGCGGATCGCAGCTACGGACTGCAGGTGGCGCAACTGGCCGGGGTCCCGCGCGAAGTGATCGGCGAGGCGCGGCAATACCTGGCGCAACTGGAAAACCAGCGCGACAGCCGCCGCGCGGCGGGGCCCCAGGGCGAGCTGCCGCTGCTGCCGCAACCCGTGCCATCGTCCGAGGACCTCGCGGCCCGCGCCCTGGCCAGCGCCGTGATGGCCCTGAATCCGGACGAGCTCGCGCCGAAAGCGGCCCTGGAAGCGCTCTACCGTCTGCGCGCGCTGCTGCGCAGCTGAATCTGCGGGCGACGAAGCTCAGGCCGACGCGGGCGGCGTCCGCACCCGGATGTGCAGCTCGCGCAATTGCTGCTCGCCGACTTCCGAGGGCGCATCCGTCATCATGTCGGCCGCCGTCTGGGTCTTCGGGAAGGCGATCACGTCACGGATGCTGTCGGCGCCGGCCATCAGCATCGCCAGCCGATCGAGACCGAAGGCGATACCGCCATGCGGGGGCGCCCCGAACTTCAGCGCATCGAGCAGGAAGCCGAATTTCTGCTGCTGTGCTTCGAGATCGATGCCCAACAGGGCAAACACCGCCGACTGCAGCTCCTGGCGATGGATGCGCACCGAGCCGCCGCCGATCTCCGAACCGTTGAGCACCATGTCGTAGGCCCGCGCGATCGCGCCGCCGGGAGCTGCGGCGAGCGCCGCCGGATCCTCCTCCACGGGCGAGGTGAACGGATGGTGCATGGCCACCCAGCGCTTCGCCTCGGCATCCCATTCGAACATCGGAAAGTCGACCACCCACAACGGGCGCCAGCCGGCCGCGACCCGCTTCAGGTCCTGGCCGACCTTCAGGCGCAGCGCGCCCAGGGAATCGTTGACCACCCTGGCGGCATCAGCGCCGAAGAAGATCAGGTCGTTGTCCTGCGCGCCGGTGCGCGCGAGGATGCCGGCCACGGCTTCGTCGCTCAGGAACTTGATGATGGGCGACTGCAGCCCCTCGCGCCCCCGCGCCACGTCGTTGACCTTCACGTAGGCGAGGCCGCGGGCGCCGTAGCGGGCCACGAAGGCCGTGTAATCGTCGATTTCCTTGCGCGTCAGGGCACCGCCGCCCGGCAGGCGCAGCGCCGCGACCCGGCCGGCCGGATCGTTCGCAGGACCGGCGAATACCTTGAAACTGCAGTCCCTGACGAGGTCCGCGACGTCCACCAGCTCGAGTTCGATCCGCAGGTCGGGCTTGTCCGAGCCGTAGCGGCGCATCGCCTCCGCATAGGTCATCCGCGGTATCGGGTCCGGCAACGACACCTGCAGGACTTCGCTGAACAGGTGGCGCAGCAGCCCTTCCATCAGGACCATGATGTCTTCCTGGGTCAGGAAGGAGGTCTCGATGTCCAGCTGCGTGAACTCCGGCTGGCGGTCGGCGCGCAGGTCCTCGTCGCGGAAGCAGCGCACGATCTGGTAGTAACGGTCGAAGCCGGCGACCATCAGCAGCTGCTTGAAGATCTGCGGCGACTGCGGCAGGGCGAAGAACTTGCCCGCGTGCGTACGGCTCGGCACCAGGTAGTCGCGGGCGCCCTCCGGCGTGGACTTGCCGAGCACCGGTGTCTCCAGGTCGATGAACCCGTGGCCATCGAGGTAGCTGCGCATCGCACGCGTGATGTCGTGCCGCTGGCGCAGGCGCCGGAGCATCACCTCGCGGCGCAGGTCCAGGTAACGGTACTTGAGGCGCACTTCCTCGGTGACGTGCTCGTCCAGGTGGAAGGGCAGCGGCTCGGAACGGTTCAGGACCGTGAGGTCATGGGCGAGCAGCTCGATCTGCCCGGTCTTCAGGCCCGCGTTGACCGTGCCCGCGGGCCGCGCCCGCACCTTGCCGACCACCTGGATGACGAATTCATTGCGCAGCCGCTCGGCCTCGCTGAAGACCTCGGCCAGGTCCGGATCGAACACGACCTGCAGCAGTCCTTCACGGTCCCGCAGGTCGACGAAGATCACCCCGCCGTGGTCGCGGCGACGATGAACCCAGCCGGCGACGGTCACCTCCTGCGAGATGCACTTTTCGTCGACGTTTCCGCAGTAATGAGTGCGCATAGGGCGCGGGATGTTACGGATGGCCCGGGATTTGGGCAACCGGCCGCTCCGGCAGCACGACCCCGCAGGTGACGATCATCCTCATCGCGGCATCCACCGACATCTCGAGCGCGATCAGCTGGCTTCGCGGCACCAGGATGATGAACCCGGAAGTCGGGTTCGGCGCCGTGGACACGAACACGCAGCTCAAGGGCTGCCCGGTGCGAGCGCTCACCTCGGCCACGTTCTCCGCGGTCACGAAGCCGATGCTCCAGATTCCGGGGCGGGGATACTCCACCGCGACGACCTGGCGGAAGGAGTTGCTCGAAGTGAGCACGCTCTCGGTGAAGCTGCGCACGCCGCCGTAGACCGAGCGCACCAGCGGAATGCGCTGCATGAGCTCCTCCCAGTAGCCGACCAGCTGGCGGCCGATCAGGTTCGTGACCAGCAAGCCGGTCAGCAGGACCACGACGAAGGCGAATACCACGCCCAGGCCCGGCAGATTGAAGCCGATCAGGGCCTGCGGCTGGTAGCGGGCGGGCAGCAGCACCAGCGTGCGGTCCATCAGCGTCACGAAGAAGCCGACGACCCAGATGGTCGCGATGATCGGCAGCCATACCAGTATCCCGGCCACCAGCAGCCGGCGCAGGCTCACCGAGCGCTTGCCCGCCCTGGCCGCTCGCGGCTCATCGGCCACGGCGCTTGCCGGCCCTGGCTTTGGACTTCGGAAGTGTCTTGCGTGCCGCTTTCGGCGCCTTGGCCGCCGGGGCCTTGGCGTCCGGGGACTTGGCGCCCGCGGCCTCGGTGGCGGCCTTCGCACCCGCCTTCGCCTCGGACTTGCCGTCCGCGGCCTTGGCATCCGCGGGGACGGCATTGTCGCCGGCCTTGGACTGCGGTTCGCTCTCGCCGGCCAGGTTGCGCTTGGCCTCCTTGTCGGACTTGAAGTCCGTCTCGTACCAGCCGCCGCCCTTGAGGCGGAACACCGGCGCGGAGACCAGTTTCCGCAAGGTGCCCTTGCCGCAGGACGGGCACTTCTTCAGCGGCGCATCGGTGATCTTCTGCATGACCTCCGTGTAGAACTTGCAGCTGGCGCACTCGTATTCGTAGAACGGCATGATGGGCGAGTATACAGGCTAGGCCACCTTTTCGACCGACCGGGTGAAGGTCAGCCGCCCGTCCCGGACGGCGACCTGCACCGTGTCCCCGGGCGCGAACTCACCCCGCAGGATGTGCTGCGCGAGGGGGTTCTCGATCTGCTGCTGGATCGCCCGCTTCAGCGGCCGTGCGCCGTACACCGGGTCGAACCCCGCCTCGCCCAGCAGGTCGCGCGCGACATCGCTCAAGGTGATGTCGAGACTGCGCTCCTGCAGCCGCTTGCGCAGGCCCACGAGCTGGATGTCGACGATCTTGCGGATCTGCTCGGTGCCCAGCGGATGGAACACGACGATGTCGTCGATGCGGTTGATGAACTCCGGCCGGAACGACTGCTGCACGATCTCCATCACCGCCGCGCGCATGCGCGAGTAGTGTTTCTCGCCCGCGTATTCCTGGATCACCTGGGACCCCAGATTCGAGGTCATGATGATGACGGTGTTGCGGAAGTCCACCGTGCGGCCCTGCCCGTCGGTGAGCCGGCCGTCGTCGAGCACCTGCAGCAGCACGTTGAAGACGTCCGGATGGGCCTTCTCGACCTCATCGAGCAGGATCACCGCGTAGGGGCGGCGCCGCACCGCCTCGGTCAGGTAGCCACCCTCCTCGTAGCCCACGTAGCCGGGAGGCGCGCCGATCAGCCGCGCGACCGAGTGCTTCTCCATGAACTCGGACATGTCGATCCGGATCATGGCCTCCTCGGTATCGAACAGGAAATCGGCGAGCGCCTTGCACAGCTCGGTCTTGCCGACACCGGTGGGCCCCAGGAACAGGAACGAGCCGTTCGGGCGGCGCGGGTCCGACAACCCGGCGCGCGAGCGCCGGATGGCGTCGGAGACGATGCGTACCGCGTCGTCCTGGCCGACCACGCGCCGGCCGAGCTCGCTCTCCATGCGCAGCAGCTTCTCCTTCTCGCCCTCGAGCATCTTGCTGACCGGAATGCCGGTCCATTTCGAGACCACCTCGGCGATCTCCTCCTCGGTGACCTTGTTGCGCACCAGCTGCGTGTCCTGGGTTTCCGCGGCCACGGCCTGGCCCAGCCGCTTCTCAAGCTCGGGCATGCGCCCGTACTGCAGCTCCGCCATCTTGCCGAGGTCCCCGGCGCGCCGCGCGCCATCGAGCTCGAGCCGCACGCGCTCCATCTCCTCGCGGATCTGCGCGGCGCCCTGGAGCGAGGCCTTCTCGGACTTCCAGATCTCCTCCATGTCCGCGTACTCGCGCGAGAGGTTCTCGACGGTCTCGTCGAGGGTCTTCAGGCGCTTGCGCGAGGCCTCGTCCGTCTCCTTCTTCAGCGCCTCGCGCTCGATCTTCAGCTGGATGAGGCGCCGTTCGAGGCGGTCGAGCACCTCGGGCTTGGAGTCGATCTCCATGCGGATGCGCGCGGCGGCCTCGTCGATCAGGTCGATCGCCTTGTCCGGCAGCTGGCGGTCCGCGATGTAGCGGTGCGACAGGGTCGCCGCCGCGACGATCGCCGGATCGGTGATGTCGACCCGGTGGTGTACTTCATAGCGCTGCTGCAGGCCGCGCAGGATCGCGATGGTGTCCTCCACCGAGGGCTCGTTCACTATCACGCGCTGGAAGCGGCGCTCCAGCGCCGCGTCCTTTTCGATGTACTTGCGGTACTCATCGAGCGTGGTGGCGCCGATGCAGTGCAGTTCACCGCGCGCCAGCGCCGGCTTGAGCATGTTGCCGGCATCCATGGAGCCCTCGGCGCGGCCCGCGCCCACCACGGTGTGCAGCTCGTCGATGAACAGGATGACCTGGCCTTCCTGCTTGGCGAGATCATTGAGCACGCCCTTCAGGCGCTCCTCGAACTCGCCGCGGAACTTGGCGCCGGCGATCAGCGCACCCATGTCCAGCGCCAGGATGCGCCGGTTGCGCAGGCCCTCGGGCACTTCGCCGTTGACGATGCGCTGCGCGAGCCCCTCGGCGATGGCCGTCTTGCCGACGCCCGGCTCGCCGATCAGCACCGGGTTGTTCTTGGTGCGCCGCTGCAGGACCTGGATGGTGCGGCGGATCTCGTCGTCGCGGCCGATGACCGGATCGAGCTTGCCCGACTCGGCCCGGGCCGTGAGATCCACCGTGTATTTGTCGAGCGCCCCGCGCTGCTCCTCGGCGTTCGGGTCATTGACCTTCTCGCCCCCGCGCACGTCGAGGATGGCCTTCTCGACCGCCGCCTTGTTGAGGCCCGCGTCCTTCAAGACCCGCGCCAGGTGCGCCCGGTCCTCGAAACCGGCGAGCACGAACAGCTCGCTCGCGATGAACTGGTCCTGGCGCTGCTGCGCGAGCTTGTCGGTCACGTTGAGCAGGCGCTGCAGGTCGTTGGAGATGTGCACATCCCCCGCGGCGCCCTGCACGGTCGGCAGCTGCTCGATGAGCTGCTGCAGGTCGGCGCGCAGCTTGCCGAGATTGCCGCCGGCCTTGACCACCAGCGGACGCACCGTTCCGCCTTGCTGATCGAGCAGGGCGAGCAGCACATGGGCCGGCTCGATCAGCTGCTGGTCACGGCCGAGGGCCAGTGACTGGGCATCCGCCAGCGCCGCTTGAAACTTGCCCGTCAGCTTGTCCATCCGCATGAGGTAACTCCCCGAAAATCCGGCTTATCTGTCCACGAGATGGGGTCTGAGGCAAGCCCCTTCAAGGCCCGACCCGGCGTCAGGTCAGGTCATCCAGATCAACGCCGCCATGCGCCCCGAACGGCCGTCCCTGCGGTGCGAAAAGAACCTCCCGGGGTCGGCGTAGGTACACCATTCTCCCCCGTGGATGTCCGTCACCCCGAGGGCCGCCAGGCGCTGCCGCGCGAGCGCGGTGAGATCGCACTGCCAGCGCCCGCGGGCGTTGCCGGCGAAGGCCGCGGCGACCTGCGCCGCCTCGCGCGCCCGGGCGGCGCCGACGAAGGCCTCGCGGACCTCCGGACCCACCTCGTAGTTCGAAGGCCCAATCGCCGGCCCGATCCAGGCGAGCAGCTGCGCGGGCGGCACGCCCATGGCGGCGACCGTATTCTCGAGCACCCCGGCCGCGAGTCCGCGCCAGCCGGCATGGGCCGCACCCACCACGGAACCGTCGCGGTCCGCGAACAGCACCGGCAGGCAATCGGCGGCCTGGATCACGCACACGCGGCCGACCTCGGCCGTGACGGCGCCGTCGGCGGCGGCGCCCGCCCCGGCGGCGGCGCCGAGTCGCACGACGCGGCTGCCATGCACCTGCGAGAGCCAGGCCGGCTCCCCGGGCAAATCGAATGCGGCGCGCACCAGCCTGCGGTTCTCCGCCACGGCTTGCGCGTCGTCCTGGACGTGCGCACCGAGATTCAACGATGCGAACGCGCCCTCGCTGACCCCGCCGCCGCGCAGCGTGAAGACCGCCCGGACGCGCTCCGGGGCCGGCCACTGCGGCCGCAGAGCCGAGGGCCCCGCGGCAGTCCTAACGCCGGGGCCGGTCATGGTTCCGGTCCTGCGCGAGGGCGCTCAGCAGGCTCTGCATGTCGGCCGGCAGCGGCGCCTCGAAGGAAAGGGGCTTGCCGGTGAAAGGGTGTTCGAACGCCAGCTCCATGGCATGCAGCGCCTGGCGCCGGAACCCGTCCAGGGTCGCCCGCAGATCATCCGACGCACCGGGGGGATAGCGGCGTCGCGCGCCGTACACGGGATCCCCGACCACGGGGTGCCCGATATGCGCCAGGTGCACGCGGATCTGGTGCGTGCGCCCCGTTTCCAGCTGTGCCAGCACCAGCGTATGGGCCCGGAACCGCTCGATGATCCGGATATGGGTCACGGCCTCCCTGCCGTCGGCGCGCACGGCCATCCGGGTACGGGCGGTGCGATGACGGCCGATGGGCTCATCCACGGTGCGTCCGCCGGTCAGCACCCCCAGGCACACCGCCGCGTAGCGGCGCTCGATGTCACGGGCCGCGAGCGCGGCCACCAGCAGCCGATGGGATTCGAGGGTCCGGGCCACGACCATCAGGCCACTGGTGTCCTTGTCCAGGCGGTGGATCAGGCCTGCGCGCGGCACCAGGGCGAGCCGCGGATCGAGCCCCAGCAAGGCATTCTGCAGCGTCCGGCCCGGATTGCCGGCGCCGGGGTGCACGACCAGGCCGGCCGGCTTGTTGATGACGCGCAGCGCCTCGTCCTCGTAGACGACATCCACGGGCAAAGCCTCGGCGAGCACCGCCGTGTGCGCCTCGATCTGCGCCTCGATGCGCACCTGTTCGCCGCCGAGGAGCCGGTCCCGGGAACGCGGTACGGCGCCGTTCAACCGCACGGCGCCGGCCTCGATCCAGCTCTGCAGCCTCTGCCGTGAATACTGGGGCAGGAGGCGCGCCAGGGCCTGGTCCAGGCGCAGGCCGACCAGGTCCCCGGAAATCGCGATCTCGTGGGTGCGGAACTCGACGGTCAAGCAGTAGTCCTAGGCTTGAGCATGAATTGGCTATACTGGCCGGCTACCGCCAGTGCCTGATCAATACTTTGGGGGCCCTTTACAACATGTCTGCCAATGGCCTAGCCCGTGGCCTGATCGTCATATTGTGCATCACTTCGGGCCTGCTGGCCGGATGTGAGTCCAGCCGCGAGCGCAAGTTGCTGAATTCCAACCCCGCCGCCATCTACAAGGTGGCGCACGACCGGATGCAATCCGGCGACTACAAGTCCGCCATCAAGCTGATGGAGGGCCTGACCGCGCGCTTCCCGTTCACGGAGCAGGCACGCCAGGCGCACCTGGACCTCATCTACTGCTATTACAAGGACGGGGAAGGCGAGTCCGCCACCGATGCCGCCGACACCTTCATTCGCGAGAATCCCATCAATCCGCGGGTCGACTACGCCTACTACGTCAAGGGCCTGGTGGACTTCGAACGCACGCCGAACCTGTTCGAGCGCTGGTTCCACGCCGATCTCACCAAGCGCCCCCCGGTGACCGCGCGCAAGGCCTTCGATTCCTTCCGCCACGTCGTGCAGCAGTATCCGAAGAGCATCTACGCCCACGATGCCCTGCAGCGCATGGTCTACCTGCGCAATCGCCTGGCCGACTACGACGTGCACATCGCCCAGTACTACATCGAGCGCGGCGCCTACGTGGGCGCGTCCCAGCGCGCGGCCGAAGCCATCCAGCAGTTCGACGGGGCACCCGAGACGCAGCAGGCCCTGAAGATCCTGATCGCGGCGGATGAGCGGCTCGGACTCACCGACAAGGCCGAACAGGCGCGCAAGGTCTACGCCGAGAACTTCAGCGGCAGCACGCCG
The DNA here is from genome assembly GCA_035506335.1 of Steroidobacteraceae bacterium. Taxonomy (GTDB): domain Bacteria; phylum Pseudomonadota; class Gammaproteobacteria; order Steroidobacterales; family Steroidobacteraceae; genus DAIDKA01. Next base: position 19,829 of record DATJPN010000021.1, read on the forward strand.
AACCTCAAGGCCGAGAAGGACCGCCGCTGGTGGCAGCTGTGGTGAGCCCGGCTCAGCGCCGGTAGCCGTTCGTGATCGGATAGCGCCAGTCGCGGCCGAAGGCCCGGCGGCTGACGCGCACCCCCGGCGGCGCCTGGCGGCGCTTGTACTCGTTGCGCTTGACCAGGTCCAGCACCCGGCCGATGGTCGCCCGATCGAAGCCGCGCGCCTGGATCTGGTCCACCGACAGGTCCTCCTCGATGAAGGCCTCGAGGATCGGATCGAGCACCTCATACGGCGGCAGCGAGTCCGAGTCCTTCTGGTCCGGCCGCAGCTCGGCCGAGGGCGGCCGCTCGATCACCCGCCGCGGGATCACTTCCCGCTCGCGGTTGCAGTAGGCGGCCAGGCGGTACACCAGCAGCTTGCTGCAGTCCTTGATCGGCGCGAAGCCGCCGGCCATGTCGCCATACAGGGTTGCGTAGCCTACGGCCATTTCGCTCTTGTTGCCGGTGGTGAGCAGCATCCGCCCGGTCTTGTTCGAGATGCCCATCAGCAGCAGCATGCGGCAGCGTGACTGGATGTTCTCCTCGGCGGTGTCGGGCTCGCGGCCCGCGAACTCGCCGGCGAGCGCCGCGAGCGTCGCGGCGAACATGCCTTCGATCGGGATCACGCTGTAGTGCACGCCCATGCTGCGGGCCTGTGCCTGCGCATCATCGAGGCTCATCTGCGCCGTGTAGCGCGAGGGCATCATGACGGCGTGAATGCGCTGCGGCCCGAGCGCATCGGCGGCGATGGCGAGCGTCAGCGCCGAGTCCACCCCGCCCGAGAGTCCCATGACGACGCCCGGGAAGCCGTGCTTGCCCACGTAGTCGCGCACGCCCATGACCAGTGCCTCGTAGACCGAGGCCACGTCGGAGAGCTCCGGCGCGACGCTCCCCGGCACCGGCACGACTCGCCCGTCCTGGCGGACGAATTCGGCCGGGTAGGTACCTTCCTCGAAGGCCGGCGCGCGCATCACCACGGTGCCGGCGGCGTCCATGACGAAGGAATTGCCGTCGAACACCAGCTCGTCCTGGCCGCCGAGCATGTTCACGTAGACCAGCGGCAGCCGCACCTCGGCGATCCGCGCGCGCGCGACGTGTTCGCGCTCGCGCTGCTTGTGCACTTCGTACGGCGAGGCGTTGATGACGATGAGCAGCTCGGCGCCGGCGTCGCGCGCCTGGCGCGCGGCCTTGATCTCCCAGATGTCCTCGCATACCAGCAGGCCGATGCGAAAGCCGCGGTGCTCGAACACCGTCGCCTGGGTACCGGCGTGGAAGTAGCGCTTCTCGTCGAAGACCTTGTAGTTGGGCAGCTCGTTCTTGCGGTGATTGGCGGCCAGCACTCCGTCGCGCACGAACGCGGCGGCATTGTAGATGTCGCGACCGACGTATTCCGGATAGCCGACGATGACCCCCACGCCGCGCACCGCCGCACGTAACGCCGCCAGCGCCCGCTCGATCGCCTGGCGGAAACCGCCGTGGAACAGCAGGTCCTCGGGCGGGTAACCCGAGAGCGTCAGCTCCGGAAACACCAGCAGGTCGGGTTTCGCCCCGGCGTTGGCGCGGGCGACCGTATCGATGACGCGCGCCGCATTGCCCTCGGCGTCACCGACCAGGAAGTTCAACTGCGCGAGCCCGATCGTAAGCCTTGCCTCAGTGCTCATGACACTCGCTTGTCAGCCGCGCCGGCCACCCTTGCGGGCGCCACGTGCGGCCTTGCGCTTAGCCACGGCCTTGCGCTGGGCCACGGCCTTGCGCTTGGCCACGGCCTTGCGCGCAACCCGGCTCTTCTTCCGGGCCGGTCCGCGCCCGGCGGGCGCGGCTTTGGCGGCCGTCAGACGTTCGGTGCCGCGGGCGAGGACCGGCGGCAGGCCGCCGGTGGGCTTGCGGCGCGCGCGCCGGCTCTTGAGCAGTTCGGCCATGGTCGAGCCCAGCTGCGCCGGGGATTTGACGGTACGCACGCCGGCCGCCTCGAGGGCGGCGAACTTGTCGGCCGCGGTTCCCTTGCCGCCGGCGACGATGGCGCCGGCATGGCCCATGCGCTTGCCGGGGGGCGCCGTCACGCCCGCGATGTAGGCCACCACCGGCTTGGTGACGAAGCGGCGGATGAACTGCGCGCCGGCCTCCTCGTCGCTGCCGCCGATCTCGCCGACCATGATGATGCCTTCGGTGCGTGGGTCGCGCTCGAACAGCTCCAGCACGTCGACGAAATTCATGCCGCGCACCGGATCGCCGCCGATACCCACGCAGGTGCTCTGGCCGAGGCCCACGTGCGTGGTCTGGAACACCGCCTCGTAGGTCAGCGTCCCGGAGCGCGACACGATGCCGACCGCGCCCTTCTTGTGTATGAAGCCGGGCATGATGCCGATCTTGCACTCCTCCGGCGTGATCACGCCGGGGCAGTTCGGTCCGACCAGGCGCGTGGCCGTGCCGGCGAGCCCGGCCTTCACGCGCACCATGTCATTCACCGGGATGCCCTCGGTGATGCACACCACCAGCTCGATGCCGGCATCGGCCGCCTCGAGGATGGCATCGGCCGCGAACGGCGCCGGCACGTAGATCATGCTCACCGTGGCGCCCGTGGCGCGCACCGCCTCGTCCACCGTGTTGAACACCGGCTGCCCCAGGTGCGTGGTGCCGCCGCGTCCGGGCGTCGTGCCGCCCACCAGCCTGGTGCCGTAGGCCA
>DATJPN010000022.1:0-16607 GCA_035506335.1 Steroidobacteraceae bacterium
GGATTCGCCATCCCGGCTTTCAGTAGCGGAAATTTGAGCGCTTGGTGGTTCTGAACAAGGTGGCTCAGTCCGTCATTGAAAGTCTTCGGGGAAAGCATCCTCAATTTGTGTTCGTGCGCGAGTCCAAGAGCAAATCCCCTCAGCCGGTGGCCAAGATGTACAACACGGCCTGGAAGGCTGCTCGGGAGCGAGCGGCCGACCGCTGGACCGAGACCTTGGGAGAGGAGGCACCCGAGGGGTTCAGGAGGGTGCGGGTCCACGACCTCAAGCACACCTTCGGGCGGCGGTTGAGGGCTGCGGGTGTGTCCTTTGAGGACCGCCAGGACTTGCTTGGCCACAAGAGTGGGCGGATCACGACCCACTACTCCCAGGCTGAGCTTTCCAACCTCATCGAGGCAGCGGAGCGTGTGGAAAATTCGGAGTCCCGCAAAACTCCCGAAACCACATGGCTTCGGCGGAAGCCGGTTAGAAGCTTGCTGGAATATCCGCACCTTATGGCGCGCCCGGAGAGATTCGAACTCCCGACCTCATGGTTCGTAGCCATGCGCTCTATCCAACTGAGCTACGGGCGCGTGATGCGGTTCAGCGTGCGGCCAGTGCGGGCATTTGGCCCAAAGTTCCCATTGTAATCAATGTGTTACACTTTGGCTGAGCCCGGTCGGATCCTGCCTGAGGATCTGTCGGACCCACCTTGAGCCAGCGGTACCGGCCGCCGCGGGGCCGCGATCCTAACACAACTTCAGGGGCGGGCGTGCCACCCCGTGAATGGCGGGTTTCACCGGTAACGGACCGCCATTGACCGGCGGGCCGTGGCTGCGCGCGAAGGCGCCCGGTAAGGTCGCCCCCACTGCCAAGGAGGTCCCATGTTTACCCCCCAATCCACGAGCTCAGACTTTTCCCGCTCGCGCGCCTTTGGCGTCGCCCTGGTCGGAACCCTGCTGATCCTCGCCGGGGCGATCCTGATGGCCGGAAACCTGGGGCTGATCGATGCTCAATATGTCTTCAGGAGTTTCGGTCCGATCGCACTGTTCGTGCTCGGTGTCGCGATGCTGATGCGCCGGCGACATGACCAGGTGCTGCTCGGGCTGTTCCTGATGTTCACGGGCGCCTGGGGATTCGCCACGCAGCAGCAGTGGATCCGGTTCCACTTCTGGGCGGTCGTCGGGCCCTTGATGCTGGTGCTCGCCGGCGGGTCGGTGGTGTGGAGGGCCTTCAACCGGCCCTCTCCGGAGGGCACGGGTGATTCCTACATCCGCACCTTTGCAGTGTTTTCGGGCGCCGAACTGCATCCGACGCTGCCCTTCGAGGGCGCCGATCTCACGGCGGTGATGGGCGGCGTCAAGCTCGATCTGTCCGGTTCGCCGATGGCGGGCGAGACGGCCGTCATCGATGTGTTCACCCTGATGGGCGGCACCGAGATCTTCGTACCGCGCGACTGGGACGTGACGGTGCGGGTCATCTCGCTGATGGGCGGCTGTTCGGACAAGCGCCGCCCCTCCACGGTGCCGGCGACGCGCCACCTGATCATCCAGGGCATGACGGTGATGGGCGGCGTCGTGATCAAGGACTGATGCATCCGATACTGAAGAGTCGCGGGCGCCTCCTCGTCTACCTGCTGCTGTGGGTCACTCTCGGGGCGCTGCTGGCCGGCATCATCGCGGTGACGGGCGAGGCGTCACTGCAATGGGCGGTATTCTTTGCGATTCCGCTCACTGTGCTGATGGGCCTGCAGTGCCTGCCCTGCTGGTACCTCGTTCGCAGCATGCCGCCCGGGGAGGTTCCGGCCCTGCGCCTCGCGGGTACCTGGCTCGGCACGGGCTTCGTTCTGCTGTCGCTGTGGCTGGCCGCCGCGACCGGGTGGATATGGCTCCTGAAGCTCCTCGGCCGCAGTCCGGATGCCGACCCGGGGATGCTGCTGCCGCTGCTGATCTTCACGGGCTGTGTCGGACTGCTGATCGAGATACTCGGGTTGTACCTCGCGGCCGCCTTCGAACGCTCGCGGGAGGCGGAACGGCGCACCCTGGAACTGCGGGCCCTGGCGCGCGAGGCGGAAATGAGTTTCCTGCGCCGGCAGCTCGATCCGCACTTCCTGTTCAACAGCTTGAATTCGGTGGCGGCCCTGATCGGCTCGGATGCGCTGGCAGCCCGGCGCATGTGCCTGCTGCTGGCGGAGTTCTTCCGCAACAGCCTGAAGTTCAGCGCGCGGCAGACGATCGCGCTGGCCGACGAACTGAGGCTCGTCGAGACCTTCCTGGCCATCGAGGAAGTGCGCTTCGGCAAGCGGTTGCGGCACCACCTGGACGTGAGCGAGGAGGCCCGCGGGCTGCAGGTCCCCGCCCTGCTGCTGCAACCGCTGGTCGAGAATGCCGTGCACCACGGCATCGCCCACCTGGTCGAGGGCGGCGAAATCCGGGTCCGCGCCGCGGTCCGCGGCAACCTGCTCGACATCGTGGTCGAGAACAGCTGCGACCCGGATCGCCCGGTCTCGGGCGGCACGGGCCTGGGCCTGGCCAACGTGCGGGGACGGGTGGAATCCATGTATGGCACGCGGGCGCGTATGGACGTGGAGAGCACGGCGGAGACTTTCCGGGTGCTGCTGGCCCTGCCGGCCTCGCCCGTGGAGGAACCATGCGCATCCTGATCGTCGATGACGAGGCCCTCGCGCGCGCCTATCTCGCGGAGCAGCTCGCGGGCGTTGCCGACGTGCAGATCACGGGTCAGGCCGCCAACGGCTTCGATGCCGTCAAGATGGCCGAAGAGCTGCCCTGTGACCTGATGCTGCTCGACGTCCAGATGCCGAAGCTGTCGGGTTTCGAGGTCATGGAGCTGCTGGGCGAGCGCGCACCGGCGGTGATCTTCGTGACAGCGCACGACGAGTTCGCCGTGCGGGCCTTCCAGATCCATGCGGTGGATTACCTGTTGAAGCCCGTGGAGCCGGGACGCCTGCAGCAGGCGCTGCAGCGGGCCCGCGAGCGCCTGGGCGCTCCGGCCGCCGCTCACCGCGCCCCGGTCAGCGCGCAGGTGGCCGCCGCCGCGCGGCCTCCGGGCCAGTGGCTGGAACGGGTCGTGATCCGGGAAGGCACCCGGGTGCACGTGGTGGGGACCCACGCGGTGGATTTCATCGAGGCCCAGGATGACTACCTGCTCATCGCAGCCGGCGGCCAGCGCCTGCGCAAGCAGCAGACGCTGGGACAGCTCGAAGCATTGCTGGATCCGACCCGGTTCGTGCGCATCCATCGCTCCTTCCTGCTCAATGTGGAGCGCATCGCCCGCATCGAACCCTGGGCGAAGGACAGCTGGCAGGTCTTCCTGAAGGACGGCAGCCACCTGCCGATGTCGCGCAGCGGCTATCAACGCCTGAGGGAGGTACTGGACTGACCCGCCAAGCGAGTAGAATCGGCGGATCACCCCGATCTGGCTGGAGTACGAAGTGAAAGTTCCACGCATCCTTCCCGCCGCCGTGCTGATCACCCTGGTCGCCGCCACACCCTGGCGATCGACCACGGCCCAGGTGGCCCCGACCGAGAATCCCGACCAGCTGTCGATGCTCAAGGACAGCAATCCGCGACTGGCGCGCAACAAGAAATTCGTCTTCGATTTCTGGCGCATCGTCTACGAAGCCCGGCACCTGGACCAGGCGCCCCGCTACATGGATGAGGGTTACATCCAGCACAACCCGAACGTGCCCTCCGGCCGTGCCGCCTTCGTCGAGCTGTTCACCCGCAGGGGTCCCCCCCTGCCGATCGAGCCGCGGATGAAGATGCACATCATCAACATCGTCGCGGACGGGAACATCGTCATGGTGAGCTCGGTGCGCCGGATGCGTGACACCAAGGATCCGAGCCACATCTATGCGACGACCTGGTTCGACATGTTCCGCATCAATGACAAGGGCATGATCGCCGAACACTGGGACCCCTCGCCGCTGTGGATTGACGGCAAGCCACCCGGCGCCGAATTCCTGCCCTGAGCCACGGCTGCCGGCGTGAGCCCCGACTCGCTGGTCGTCACGAGCCCGACGGGGGTCGACGTCGAGCTCGCCATCGCGGGTCCCGGCAGCCGTGCCTACGCCTTCGTCATCGACTGGCATATCCGGCTGCTGGCCGCACTGGCCTGGTTCGGGATCGCGGCGTTCGTGGAAAGCGGCGTCGTCTACCTGCGAGCGAATACACCGGCGGCGATCACGGCCATCATCGTATTGCCGGCGCTGGCGATCTACTTCCTCTACCATCCGCTCGTGGAAATCGCGATGCGCGGGCGCACTCCCGGCAAGCGCATGGCGGGCGTGCGGATCGTCAACCGTCAGGGGGGCACGCCCTCGACGCTCGCGCTGCTGATCCGCAACGGATTTCGACTCATCGACAGCCTGCCGGCTTTCTACGGACTGGGACTGTGCGTCACGCTCTTCAGCGCACAGCGACTGCGGGTGGGCGATCTGGCGGCCGGAACCTTGCTGGTCCACGACGGTGACGCGGAGGCCAGGGCCCTGACGCAATTGGGCTCCCTCGGCGTGAACCCGCACCTGGATGCGGGCATCGTGGCGCTGGGCAACGAGCTGCTGCTGCGCTGGCCGGAGCTCGAGCCGGCGCGCCGGCGGGAGCTGGCGCGCGACCTGCTGCGGCGGATCGCGACCGGAAGCTCCCGCGAGCCGGTGAACCTCGAAGCCCTCGATGATCGCGGGTTGCAACTTCGCCTGCGCAGCGCGCTGTCGGACCGGCCCGCATGATCGCGGGCGGCAAGGCTCCCTCGTGGCTCGCGCAGCGCTCCGCCGTCTGGCGCCGGCTCGGGGAGTCGCTGCCGACCTGGCGGCGTGGCCGACTGTCGCGACCGGATGCGCTGCAGGCGCTGGAAGGGTATCGCGGACTCGCGCGCGACGTGGCCAGCGCCCGCAAGGCCCTGCCCGGCAGTCCGATCACGACGGCGCTCGAGACCCTCTACGCCGCATTGCATGCGATCGTGAATCGGCAGCCCCGGCATACGCTCGCTTCCCTGCGGCATCTGTATGCCGTGGAGATCCCCGCGACGGTGCAGGAGCTGAAGCCGCATCTGCTCGGCGTATGGCTGCTGTTCGCACTCAGCACCGCGGCCGGATGGTGGCTGATCCACACCTGGCCGACCCTCGTGGGACTGGTCGCCAGTCCCGCGATGGTACAGCACGTGGAGCATGGCGAGCTGTGGACGGACGGCATCCTCAACGTCACGCCCTCCGCCGTACTGTCGATGCGGATCTTCACCAACAACATCGCCGTGACGATATTCGCCTGCGTGGCCGGCATCTTCTATGGTCTGGGCACGTTCTACGTCATCGCCAACAACGGCCTGATGCTCGGTGGAGCCTTTGCGTTCACGCGCGAATACGGTCTCGACGGCGAACTGCTGAAGTTCATCTTTGCCCACGGCACGGTGGAGCTGTCGATGATCTGCCTCGGAGGCGCGGCGGGCGTCGCGCTCGGCGAGTCGCTCATCCGGCCGAAAATGCCGAGCCGCCGCGACTCGCTGCAGCACTGCACCGCGAAGATCGCGCGCCTGTTCGCCGCGCTCATCCCGCTGCTGGTGGTCTGCGGCCTGATCGAAGGCTTCGTGTCACCCGACACCGCCATTGGCTGGCCGGTCCGGCTGGTGATCGGCGTGGCGAACCTCGCGCTGATGTTCGCGGTGCTCTCCGGCCGGTTCTTCAGATCCGCCGCCGCTGCCTGAACTGCCCGTACTGTTCGAACAGCCGGCGCTCGAAGTCCGCCGGGGCCGTGAGCAGCACCTGCGCACCGGTCGCGCGCAGCGCCCGCAGGGCGCGCTCACGCTGCGTCAGCGTGTAGCCCGCGGCCAGCGACAGCCAGGGATCCAGCCACTCCCGCGGCGCCTGGTCCGCGATCGTGCCCGGATCGAGCGCGCTCAGTGAAATCACGAACGGCAGATGCCGCGGCTGCAATAGCCGCAGTGCGGCGGCCAGCTGACCCTCGGAGCCGGCATCTTCCATGTCGGTCATCAGCACCACGAGGCTGCGCTGGCGTACCCGCTTCAGGACCTGCGCGGCGGCATGGATGACATTCGAGTCCGTGTTCTGGGACTGGACGCCGCAGAGCATGTCCCGCACCCGCATCACCCCGGCGTGACCGCGGGTCGGCGGCAGCACCGCCAGCGGCTGGTCGCCGAACAGCACCAGGCCGATGCGGTCATCCTGCGCCACCACGTGCTGTGCGAGGCGCGACGCGGCATTCACATAGTGGCCCAGGCGATCGAGCTGCCCGCACCGGATGCGACTCGAGCGTCCGACATCCAGCGCGACCACCACGTCCAGGTGCTGGTCTTGCGCGAAATCCCGGCTCACGAGCTGCCGGCGCCGTGCGGTCGCGCGCCAGTCGATGACCCGCAGCGAGTCCCCGGGCCGGTAGTCACGCAACTGTTCGACCTGCGCGCCGGCCCCCACCGCCGGGCTCATCCGCGAGCCGGCCCAGGCCGCACCTGCGGCGCTCTCCTTCAGACTGAGCATTCCCGGGACGATGCTCGATTGCCCATCGCCTTGCAGCTTGAGCGACCACCACGCCAGTCCCAGCGGCCCCGCGAGCCGCGCCGGCTGAACGGGCCAGCGGACATCGCCCAGCCGGCAGGCCACCGCCGGCAGCTCGAATCGCGTGCCGTCCGGGAGCGCCTCGAGGGTCCGGACCCGTGTCTCGGCGTCGATGCCGGCGGGAGCGGCCGGCGCGACCATCACCGTCAGGGTGCGTGGCAGGCGGTGCCGGATCCGCCAGCCCACCGCGCCGCGGCTCGCGAGGTGCCAGGGCGCGGGCGAGAGTATCGTGAGCCGCAGCGCAGCGCGGGCGCACACCCAACGCTCGTAGGCCAGTCCGAGCAACAGCAGCGCCAGGGGCAGCGCCCACAGGTTCGACAGCGACGGATTGCCGGCCCATTGTGCGGCGATACCGAGCAGCGCCGCGGCCAGGATCAGCATCAGGCCGTTCTGGCGCAGGCTCATCGAGGCGCCGGAACCTGCTCGAGAATCCGGGCCACCACGGAAGCTTCGGTGACATCGGCCAGCAGCGCATCCCCCGTGAGCATCAGTCGATGCGGCAGGACCATCGGTGCCGCCTCCTTCACGTCGTCGGCGGCCACGAAATCGGCGCCCCCGATCCCGGCGAGGATGCGCGCGGCGCGCAACAGGGCCAGTGCCCCGCGCGTCGACAGACCCAGCGACAACTGCGCCTGTTCGCGCGAGGCCTTGGCGATCGCCAGCACGTAGGCGCACAGTTCCGGGGATATATGCACCCTGGCTGCCGCGGCGCGCGCCTCCTGCAACAGCCCCGGCGGCACCGGGCTGCTGACGGCCTGCGCGGGCTCGGCCGCGACGCCCGTGTAGCGCATCAGGACCTCGGTCTCGTCGTCCGGCGTGGGATAGGACAGGTCCAGGCGCAGCATGAACCGGTCGAGCTGCGACTCCGGCAACGGGTAGGTACCTTCGAACTCGCGCGGATTCTGGGTGGCGATGACCAGGAAATCGGTCGGCAGCGCGAACAGCGCCCGGTCCACCGTCACCTGCCGCTCCTCCATGGCCTCGAGCAGGGCGGACTGGGTGCGCGGACCGGCGCGGTTGACCTCGTCGAACAGCACGACGTCCGCGAACAGCGGGCCGGGCCGGAACACGAATGCGTTCTTCGCCGAATCGAACAGATGAGTGCCGGTGATATCGGTGGGCATCAGGTCCGAGGTGCCCTGGATGCGCTTGAACTCGCCGCCCAATGCCCCGGCGAGGGACTTGCTGAGCAGGGTCTTTCCGAGGCCCGGCACCCCCTGTACGAGCACGTGGCCGCGCGCGACCACCGCGATGCACAGCGCCCGCACCGCGGGCCTGACACCCAGCACCACTTCGCCGATGCGCTCCTGAAGGAGGTGTTCGAGATCCTGCAATGCATTGCTCATGAGGTTTGTCCTGAAATCCTCGAAATGATCCCCTGCAGCCGGACCAGGCTGACGCGCCGGCCGGCCAGGGTGCGTGCATGAAAGTCGCGCAGCTGCGCGAGCGCCGCCGCTTCGACCCCCGCCTGCGAGCCGAGCCACTCCCAGGGCGGAGCGCCCGAAGGCGCCAGGCCATGTCGCCGGCGCAACCGGCCGAAGAACTCGTCCAGGAGCCACTGTGCGCTCGCCACCGGCCGCAATACGCTGGCGAAGAACCCCGCGGTCACGCGCAGCATGGCACTCTCATCGAGGAGCGCGGCATTCGGGGCCGCCTCACGCAGGGGTTGGGCCGCGACCACCCAGGCGAGCCACAGCGCGACCAGCCACCACAGCGTATGATGCAGGCGCGGGTCTGCAAAGAACTTCACCGCGTCGTATTCATCGACCGCGCCCTGGTGGGCATCATCGATGATCACCCTTCCCCCGGGCTTGAGCGACCAGCCGATGATATTCGACAGCAGGCGCGCATTGTCGGCCTGGCCGATGAGGCGATTGCTGAACAGGCTGGCGTAGGCACTGACGATGACGGCGCCATCGCCGGCAGCCTTCACCCACAGCGCGGGTTGGGCGTTGTCCGCGCGGCGCGCGAGTTCGAGCACCGGGGAGGAGTCCGTGGCCAGGGCCTGCCACTGGGTGGACGGCAGCGGCGAGCGCGTCGCCAGACGCCTGACGCCCTCCAGCAGCCCGAACCGGCCGCTGGCATTCAATACGATCTCGCTGCCCGCGGGGGTCATGACCGCACGCTGATCGAGTTGCGTCCCCGTGACGGGATCAACCGCCGGGTTCAGCGTGGTCACGAATCTCAAGGCCGACAGCCTCTGCAGCTGCGGCACGAAATTGTCGCTGACCGCACTCCACAACGGTGTGTCGTCGAGCGCGGCGAGGATCAGCAGGGTGTTGCCCGCCCTCACCCACGCCTCGAGCGCCGCGTATTCGGGGACATGCGGCACGATGCCGAATGGCAGGGTGCTGATCAGCAGATTGCCCGAGCGCGGAGCGCCGGCCGCGTTGCCCAACTGATCGAACCGCCGGTGCAGAACGAGAGTCGGCACGCCGGCGGCGGCGAGCCAGCTGGACAGGGCCCGATATCCCTCCTCATCGGCACCCGTGCTCATCGGGCGCGGCGCCACCGGCGGGCCCTGCGGCTTGGGAAACATCAGGATCCAGAACAGGGCGAGCGCACCCAGTGCGAGGCCCAGCGTGACCGCGCGTTCCTTCACCTATTGCTCCGCGGGCCGGCCCCAGCCGGTGGTGTACAGATCCTCGCCACGGGCGAGCAGTCCTTCGACGCCGGCCGGTGTGCTCACGGCGCCGGCATACAGCTGGCGCTCCGCGAGGCGCGCCAGGGATTCGAGCAGCTGGCGTTGTTCCGCATCATCGAGCAGCGCGCGGCGCGCGATCTCGCGATGCGTGAGGCTGCGGTCCGGCGGCAGGCGGCCCGCGGCCACGAGGCGCCCGATCAGCATCGCGAACAGCTGCGCCGGACGCTCTCCCAGGGGCGCCTGGCGCAGCAGTGCCAGGCGCGACTGGCTGACGGCAGTCCCCTCGATCGCGGCGCTCGCCGCTGGGGAATCGGCCGAAGGTCGGCCCATGGCGCGGACTTCGCGCATCACGATGATCACGACAGCGATCGGCACCGCGATGAGCGTGCCCCAGGTGATGGCGGTCCACAGCCACTGCAGACGCGGCAGCAGGCGCAGGATGCCGGTGAGCCACGGTGAGTCACTCGCGGATTGCCCGGGAGCGAGGTGCTCGACGAGCCAGTCCCACAACCTCTGCCACCAGGACCGCGGCGGTGCAGGTGCCGCGTGCAGCCCGCGCAGTACGGGCTGCAGCGCGGTCACCCGGGGTGCCGGACCGGCCGATGCGTGCATCAGGCCGGCGAGCTGGCGCAGCGACTCCCGATCAACGAGGGCGCGTGAACTGTCGATGATCAGCGGCCGGATTCCCGCCGCCTGCAATGCGGACGACAGGTCCGGGCAACGCTGCTCGATCTGCGACAGCCCCCGCGGCCCGGCACCGGCCCGGTCGAGGCAGGCGTGCAGGGCGGCCCTCGCACCCGCGAGCGCCTCGGCAGACGGCGTCGACTGCGCGGCCGCATCGCTCCACAGCGACATGGCCAGCACCGGCAATGCGAGTCCGGCCCACGCGTCGCGCCGCCTCATTCCACACTCAACCCTTCGACAGCGCCCCCAGGCGGGCCTCGAGATCGCCACCGCCCTTGCGCAGCTGCAGATCCTGATAGATCGCGACGAAGGCGGCAAAGACCAGAGGCAGGGTGAAGATGCGCACGACGGCGCCGACGATGAGCGTGATCAGCGACATGCGTGCGGCCAGGACCGCAGGACTGCCCGACAGTCCGCCACCACCGATGGCGCCGATGATTCCGGCGAGGACGCCCAGCACCAGCTCCAGCACGAACAGGATGATGATCACCACCGTGACCACCGCCGCGGTGCGCCACCAGTTGCCGCCCACCAGGCGCCAGCTCGTGCCCAGGGATTCGCCCGGACCCTGGGACTCGGTCACCAGCGGCACCATGTACAACTGCAGCCGATTCCACACGTAGAAGCCGGGAATGACGAGCAGCAGGAACCCGATCGCGATGGCGATGCCGAAGATCAGCGATCCCAGGAACAGCGACGGTGCGCGCCGCGCCGCCTTCGCCAGGGAGGCGCCGAATGCCGGGGTCTCGCCGCGCGATACCGCGACGACGTTGACGATCAGCATGCCGTACAGCACCAGGCTCAGCACGATCACCACCAGGTACCAGATGCCGAAGGTCCCGATCAGCAGCCGATACCTTGCGAGAAGTTCCGTGCTGCGCAGCGTTGCCGTGACCGGCATGGCGGCGATCACGGCATAGCTCAATACGCCCGTCACGAGGCTCACCAGCAGTGCCGGCAGCCAGCAACTCGGAATCGAAGCCTTGAAGAGCTGCAGCGTGTCGTCGAGCACGCCGCCGATCGATCGCGGTACGGTCGGTTTCTGGTACATGCGTCCTCCCTACTTCCCGATGGGCCGTGAAACGCCGGTCATGCCGCCAGGCCACCCGGTACCGGCGCGGTAGACATTGTTGCCGAGAAAGGTCGACTCCACGCGCGTGATCCTGCCGTCGCGGAACTTCCAGGCCTCGCCGGCCAGATTCTCATCCGGCATGCGCATGCCGAAGGGGAAGTGGTAGAACTTTCCCTGGTAGGTCACCCCGGGGATGTTGCCCCGCCTGCGGAACACGAAGATCCCGAATACCACCTGGCGCTCGACGTCGACCAGGGGCATGCGCGCGTAGTCGAAACCGGTGATGAAGCTGTACACCCTCGTGTTCAGCTGCTCGGCACAGCTCAGACCCAGGGTCGCGCGAATCGCATCCTGGAACTGATCTCCGGTTGCGGAGGGCGGATCCCCGACCGGGGGCTTGCGGCCCTTGCCCACCGCCGAGACCAGCCCGACTTCCGTGCGGGAGCAGTCATCCGAAAACGGGGCGAGGCTCCCATCGGCCATCGCGACGGCGGTGAGATACCCGACCGCACCCTTGATGAGTTGCGCGCGGGTCAGCCGCTGGCCGGCGGGCTCCGCCTCCTCCCACATCGGATCGAAGTCCGGCATGGTGAGCGCCCGGGGCGTATTGCGCGTCAGGATCGTCTCGATCTCGGAGATCCTGTGATCCTGCACCCGCAGCCGCAGCATCATGTAATCGGGGTAGTCGTTCTCCATCAGGGTGATGAAGGCGGCCACCTGCCCGGTCGCGGGATCGGCGAAGTAGTGCCGGTAACCCAGAGGCTTCGTGAAGGTGACCCAGAGCGCCTCGCCGAGCGGCACCTGCGCTCCGTTTTCGGTGAAGCGCACGTGGGCCGCGAGCGGGAGGCGGGACGGATCGTGGTGCGCGAGGGCCGCGACGTACGCGTCGATGAAACCCTTCAGACAGGCGCGATCGCAGGACGCGCCGGCGGCGTGCACCGTGGTGCCGCCCAGGCCGAGGAGCCATGCCGCGGCAACGGCCGCGGCGCGCTGCAGATATCGGTGCATGCAACCTTGCCTGTCGGCGGCGCCCGGCCTAGGGGCCGGGCAGCGGCATATAGGCCATCCGATCGCCCCGGAAGGTCCCGAACCACAGCATCCGGCCGACCTGCACCGCGCTCGTGGCGTTGTCGAAATCCTTCAATCCCGCCTCCCTGACCACGGGCGTCGTCGCCATCGTCTTCGGATCCAGCCTCACCGTGGCCCACCCGTGCAGACCGTTCAAGGTCTGCGGCGTGATGAACTGGCCGGTGGCGAGGATCGAACCATCCGGTGCCCAGCGCAGATTGTCCGGGCTGAAGTCGACCTTGGCGACCGCAGGCTTGCCCTGGTCCGACTTTTCCTGGCCCGACAGAGGTACGCGATAGATCTCGTGGGTGCCATAGGCATTGACGTACACCCAGCGCCCGTCGGCCGAAGTCAGTATGCCGTTGTCGCCGGAGAACTGCGTTCCGGGCACTTCGCTGAAGCCCTTGCCGGGGGTCCACCGATAGACCGTTCCGGTCACCTGTCCGGCCAGGATGTGCGCAAATCCCTCCCTGTCGCGGCTGTCCATGAACTTGGTCATGACGAAGGCGCCGTGGGCCATCGCGGATATGGAGTTTCCGGTCACGCCTTCGGGCGGCAGGGCGCAACCGACCCACTCGGCAGTACCGGCGGCGGGATGCAGGTGGAAGATCTCCACCGACTCGCGCCCGCCATGGTTGATGGCGAACACCGTGATATGGCCATTGACGGTTCTCACGTCCAGGCCGTGCGTCTGCAGGTTCTTCAGGTCCGGCGCCGCACACCCCGCATACAGCGGATCGGGACTCGCGGCCAGGGACAGCGCCACGGGCTTGCCGCTCTTCGTGCGTGGATCGATGAGGTACAGCCCGACCGACTTCTCGACGTAGGAGCTGCCGACCAGCCAGCGCCCCCCCGAGACGGGCAGGAAGTCCTCGACGCCGATCAGGTTGCAGACGAAGTGCAGGTCCCCCTGCGGCGCACACGCCGCCGGGCCGGCGGCGGCGGCTCGCGCGCCGGCCGGTCGCACCGTCACCAGCAACCCGACCACCAGCAGCATCGCGGTGGCGCACGCGTGTAGCGGCTTCGTGTTCATGACTCCCCCCTCGTCAGCCCTGGCCCAGGGCCGGGGGGCGATCTTGACACGTCAACGTCGCCTCCGGAAGGTGCGTCATTTCTCGAGCTGCCGGCGCATGGCCAGCATCTGCCTGCGGCGTGCCGCACTGGTCTTCGGATAGCTCATCTTCAGGCCCTCGAGTACGTTCAGGATGATCTCGGACACGATGAGCCTGGCATTGCGTTTGTCATCCGCGGGAACGATGTACCAGGGCGAGTCCTGCGTGCTGGTCGCCCGCAGGCAGTCCTGGTACGCCCTGCGGTAATCCTTCCAGAAATCGCGTTCGCGCATGTCGGCCTGGCTGAATTTCCAGTTCTTGTGCGGATCATCGATGCGCTCGAGGAAGCGCCTGCGCTGCTCCTCCTTGGACAGGTGCAGGAAGAACTTCACGATGCGGGTGCCGTTGCCGCTCAAGTGCCTTTCGAGACCGGTGATGGACCGATAGCGTTCCTGCCAGACGGCGGCCCTCGCGGCCGGTGCGGCCGGATTCTCGGCGGCGAGAATCTCCGGATGCACCCGCACGATGAGCACCTCCTCGTAATACGAGCGGTTGAAGATGCCGATCTGGCCGCGCTCCGGGAGATCGCGCGTCGTGCGCCACAGAAAGTCATGGGCCAGCTCCGCCGTGCTCGGATGCTTGTAGCTGTAGACCCTGCAGCCCTGGGGGTTGACGCCCGACATCACATGCCTGATGGCGCCGTCCTTGCCCGCCGCGTCCATCGCCTGGAAGATCAGCAGGATGGCGTGACGGCCGGACGCGTAGAGCAGCTGCTGCAGCGCGCTCAAACGCGCCACGTGCTGCGCGAGCAGCTCCTGGTAATGCTGCGCCGACTCGTAGACCGGCGCGATCCGGGTCGGCCACTTGCCCAGCCTGATCACCTGGTCGGGGCGGACCCGGAAGTCATCAGGGAGTGCCTTCATACCACCTCCGGTCGCGCCGTCAGCCCTGCCAGGTCGCCAGCATCACGATGACCGCGACGGCCATTATCGCCGTGGCCGCCCAGCCCAGCAAACGCAACCCCCCCTTGACCGTGAAGTCTCCCATCACATCGGCGCGGGCGCAAAGCAGCATGACGATCACCATGAGCGGCACGGCGATGACGCCGTTGATGACCGCGCTCCAGAACAGCGCCTTGATCGGATCCACCGGCGTGAAGTTGAGCGCCGTGCCGAGCAGGATCGCGACGGTGAGAATCGCGTAGAAGCCTCGCGCCTGCATCAGGCGCCGGCCGAGACCGATGCGCCAGTCGAACGCTTCGGCGACCGCGTAGGCCGCGGAGCCCGCCAGCACCGGCACGGCGAGCAGCCCGGTGCCGACGATGCCCGCGGCGAACAGATAGAAGGCGTACGGGCCCGCGATCGGGCGCAGGGCCAGGGCGGCGTCGCTCGAGGTGGCCACGTTCGTGAGGCCGTGGGCGTGCAGGGTGACCGCCGCCGTCAGGATGATGAAATAGGAAACCAGGTTGGAAAACGCCATGCCGGTGTAGGTGTCGGTCCTGATGCGCCGCAGATTGCGTTCGGCCTGCTCCGGCGCAAGCTTCAGAGGCTGCTCCGACGGCGATGAACGCTGTTCCTCGACCTCCTGCGAGGCCTGCCAGAAGAAGAGGTACGGACTGATCGTCGTGCCGAAGACGGCGACCAGCGCCACGACGTAGTCGGGCTTGAACGAGGCGCCGGGTATCACGGTCCGATACAGCACTGCGGTCCACGGCACCCGGACGATGAACACGGTTCCGACATAGGCGAACAACGCCAGCGTCAGCGCCTTCAGAAACGGCGCGTAGCGCGGGAAGGGGACGAACACCTGCAGCAGCAGTGACACGGTGCCGAAGAGCACGGCATAGAGCTGCGCCGGACCGCCGACCAGCAGCTTCAGCGCCGCGCCCATCGCACCCACGTCAGCGGCGATATTGATGGTATTGGCGAGCAGCAGCAGTCCGATGGTTCCATGCAGGACCCACCGGCCGTAGTGCACGCGCATGTTGGCCGCAATGCCGCACCCCGAGACCCGGCCGATCCGCGCACATACCATCTGGATGCCTACCATCAGCGGCAAGGTGAAGATCGCGGTCCACAACAGGCCGTAGCCGAATGCCGCGCCGGCCTGCGAATAGGTGGCGATGCCGCTCGGATCATCGTCCGCTGCGCCCGTGACGAGGCCGGGACCGAGCTGCTCCCACAGCGACTGGTTGCGGTTGAGCACCGCCTCGGATTGGTTGGAGCCCGCACTCGGCCGCACTTGGCTTGCAGGTTCCGGTGTGGAATTCGGCATGGTTTTTCCGGCGACGAAACCGCGAAGCATACCGTGACGATCGGCGCGGCGGGCGTGCCGGCCTGCGCCTGAAGGGGCTATTCGTTACAATGCCTGGTGCAGGTGACTACGCCCATTTCGACGCATATGGCCGAGGAAGCGATCGCGGCCCGACTGGCCCCGCTCGGCACCGAGATACGGCCCCTCGGGCGGTGCATCGGCCAGGTGCTGCGGGAGGACATCTTCCCCGAACGCGACAACCCGCCCTTTGACCGGGTGTGCATGGACGGTATCGCGATCGACAGCCAGTCCCTGGCACGCGGCAACCGCCGTTTCATCATCCAGGCCACCCAGGGCGCGGGTGCGCCCGCCCTGCAGCTCGCCGCCCCGGATGGGGCCATCGAGGTGATGACCGGCGCCATCGTGCCCGGCGGCACGGACTGCGTCATCCCGCAGGAGGAATACGCGGAAGCCGATGGCACCGCGACCCTGAACGACCGAGCCACTGCGGCACCCTTCCGCAACATCCAGCGTCGTGGCGAGGACAGCACACCGGGACTCGCGATGCTGAAGGCCGGCGTCCGCCTGGGTCCGCCGGAGATCGCGGTGGCCGCCTCCGCGGGGCTGTCGAACCTGTGCGTGAGCCGCCAGCCGCGCTTCATGGTCATTTCCACGGGCGACGAGCTGGTCGAGCCCGGCAGGCCCATCACCGGCTACCAGGTCCGCCGCTCGAATGTGTATTCGATCCAGGCCGCGCTGCGCGCGCGCCACTTCGAAGACGTGCACGACGACCATGTCGCCGACGACGAGCCCCAGCTGCGCGAGCGGCTGGCCGGACATCTGCGGACACGCGACGTGCTGATACTCAGTGGCGGAGTGTCCAAGGGCAAGTTCGACTTCGTGCCGCGGGCGCTGAAGAGCCTGGGTGTGCGGGAAGTATTCCATCAGGTCGCGCACCGCCCCGGCACGCACATGTGGTTCGGCACGAGCGAGGCGGGATGCGCGGTGTTCGGCCTGCCGGGCAATCCCGTCGCCACGCTCGTGTGCCTGATCCGTTACGTCGTCCCCGCAGTGTCGGCGGCCATGGGTGCGCGCAGGTCCGCCATCGAACGCATCGCGCTCGCATCGCCGGTGCCGGCCATACGCGCGGGCTTCGCCTGTTTCCTGCCGGTGGCCCTCCAGTACGACGCCGCCGGAGCGCGCGCCGTGCCGCGCCGGACCAATGGCCCCGGCGACTTCCTGGCCCTGACGCGGACGGACGGATTCGTG
>DATJPN010000023.1:0-48619 GCA_035506335.1 Steroidobacteraceae bacterium
TTCCCAGCCGAGAAGACGCATATTCTGCTGAGACCGGCCGCGTGACCGTTAGATTCGCCGTACCGTCCGCGGCTCTTCACGAGGCCTGACCCGAGGATGGGTCTCATAGCAGAGGACGCGATCGCACGTCCCTGACGCGCCCGCGTGGGACCCGTCCGCTAAACGATTCGTGACACTGGACGCGTTGAGTACTTTTGCTCAGCGCGTTGAGTAAACGGAGACGAGTACGGGTGTCGCCTAATCGACTGCCGTCCCCATGTTACAGACAGCCTTTCACAAGGCACCCGCATCGTCGCCTTGTTATAGGTTCGGCGCAGTGGGAGTCGTGCAGATGTGCCCCCATAGGTGCCCCATCCGCGCCTCAGGTTTTTTGCGCTGTCTCATTCAAACAGCGCCTTAGCTAAACTCCCGACCTTCTGCATCGATAGCGGTGAGTATTCGCACTCAATTGGAGCTCACCCCTTAAGCCTCTGCAGCCCCTCGTGCATCACGCCGCTCAATCGTTCGGTGAAGTGTGACGCCTCGGGATGCCGGCGGCGGTAATCGGCGGTGTGCCGCAGCGCGGACTCGACGCCCTCGGCGACCTGCTCCAGGAGCGCCCGGGCGAGCGGAAGCGTCTTGCCGGTCACCTGGCGCACGAAGCGTATCAATCGCGCGCGGTCCGGAAATTCCTTGGATTCTCCCAGGGTGAGGGCGAGGGAGTCGCGGGGAATGTAGGGCACCGTGGAGACGATATCGTAGGCGGGGGCGAGTTCGACGCGATCCTCCGCATGAGGGTAGCGGACGGAAAAGTTCTTCAGGTGCGCATCGCCATTGCCGATGGTGCAAGCGTAGACGACCTGCAGGGCGTATTGCTCCTGGGCTTCGGCCAGCGCGGCGGGGGAGACGAAGCTCCTCATGCGCCGCGCGATGCCCTCGTACGAGCCGTCGTAGCGGCCGTGCGCCCGGCGGCCGTCGAGCACGCAGAAGTCCTCGACACCCAGGTAGCGGCCGTCGGGGGCGAGATCGAAGCGGTCGACGATGAGGAAGTTCCGGTTGTCCGACAAGCGCACCTGCGCGGTCGTGATGCCGGCGGCCGCGGCGCCCATCGTGCAGATGAATTCATTCGCCGCGAGTTCCGGAAACTCCGCCGCATCGAATGACTTCACGATGTGCGTGGCGCCCCGGTGCGTGATCCGGTCGGGTGCCTGGGCCTCGCGGATCAGCACCTTCGGCTGCATGCCGGAGACGCCCGAGAAGGTCGCGAAGCGATCGAGCAGGTGCGCGAGCAGATCCGCGCTGCCCTGGTAGGTGAGGATTTCGGCGAGGTCCTGCGTCGGCATCGTCTCCTTAAGCTCCCGCTGCTGCGAATAGCGCAGCCGGCCGATCTGCGAGGTGCCGACGATGCCGAGCAGATCCAGGTCATCGAAGTCCGGGATGGTCTTCGCGAACTGCAGGGTCAGGCGCTCCTTCAGCGCGCCTTCTGGTAGATTCATTTCGAAGATCGGCAGCAGACCCGCCATCGAGTCGTACTGGTCGGTGCGGATCGGCATCGTGAGCGACACGGCGTGTTCCGGGGCCGTGCCCTCCCGATAGTCGAAAAGGATGGTGTCCTCGAGGACGTCCGAACGGGTGAGCGCTCCGACACCCACCTGGTCGGCGAATACGTTGAGTGCCGGCTTCTTCATGGATGACGACGCTCGGCGCGCAGCGAATCCAGGGTTGGCCGGCCCTTCGGTTCCGCGACCGTGATCTCCAGGCCGACGAGGTTCAGCAGGGCAACGAGCTTGACGAAACCGATCTCCTCGCAGCGGCCGCTCTCGATCGCGGAGATGGTCGCGCGGCTCATGCCGAGGGGCTGCGCCAGCTGCTGCTGGGTGAGCTTCGCCTTCTGGCGGGCCTCTTTGAGCAGGAGGCCGAGTTCCGGGAGCTGCATGGTGGCCTTGTCCGAGTGTATGCAGTATATATAATGCAATCTTAAATAAAATGCAACTGATGCATCATATGTACTGCGCAATGAAGGCCAATGTGCCCGGGGCGGCCGGGCCCGGGCGGCGGAGGCACCTGTCGGAGCTCGCGACGCTGATCCATGCCGACGCGCTCGCCTGGATGCAGTCGCTGCCGCCCCGATCGCTCCACGCCGTCGTGACCGATCCTCCCTACGGCCTCATCGAGTATGGCGCGCGCGACCAGCGCAAGCTGCGCGCCGGCCGTGGCGGGGTCTGGCGCATCCCGCCGATGCTCGATGGCGTGCGGCGCCGGCCCCTGCCGCGCTTCACGGTGCTGTCACCGGCGCAGCACCTCGAGCTCATCGATTTCTTCACGCGATTCGGGACCGCCCTGCACCGCGTGCTCGTGCCCGGGGCGCATGTCTTCCTCGCCTCGAGCCCGCTGCTGTCGACGCTGACCTTTCACGCCCTGCAGGGCGCGGGCTTCGAGAAGCGCGGCGAGGTCGTACGGCTCGTGCAGACCCTGCGCGGCGGGGATCGGCCGAAGGGCGCCGAAGCCGAGTTCCCGGACGTCTCCGTAATGGCCCGCTCGGGCTGGGAGCCGTGGGGGATCTTCCGCAAGCCCCTCGAGGGCACCGTGGCCGAAAATCTGCGACGCTGGGGCACGGGCGGCCTGCGCCGGGTGTCGTCGCAGGCTCCCTTCAAGGACGTGATCGCAAGTTCCCCGACCGGACGGCTCGAGCGCGCGATCGCGCCGCATCCTTCGCTCAAGCCGCAGGCCTTCCTGCGCCAGCTCGTGCGCGCATCGCTCCCCTTGGGCGTGGGTCTCGTGTACGACCCCTTCGCGGGCAGCGGCTCGACCCTCGCGGCGGCGCAGGCCGTGGGCTATCGCGCCGTCGGCACCGAGCGCGATGCGGTCTACTACCGCATGGGGTGCAAGGCCTTCGCGAAGCTCGCGGCCCTGAAAGTCAGGTAGCCGGCTTCGCGCAGCCCGTCACGGGGTCTTCGCTTGCGGCTCCGGCTCGTAGATCTGGGTGACGCCCGTGAACAGCGGCTTGCCGCTGCCGTCCCGGATCACGATCGCATAGCCGATGTTCGGGAAGTGACGCGCCGTAGCGGCCTTGATCTTGACCTTCTCGCCGGGCTTCAACGAGTCGCGCTTCCAGCCCCGTCTCATCAGGGTCATCGGGGAGGGCAGCTCGAAGTCCCAGTTCACCGTCTTGCCCTGGGCATCGAGCGCCTCGACGTACAGCCGCGAGTGGGGGCTGCGCCAGTCGAGGTTCGTGACGAAGCCCTCGACTTCGACGGTCGACTTGAAGTCGAACTCGGACTGGGAGTGATGGGCTCCCGCCGCGGACGCCGCGGCGAGCGCAACGCCGGCGACGAGGAGCCGGAAGGAAAGTGTTTTCGCCATCATGCTCTTCACTCCGGACGGTAGAGTTTCACGTCCTGCTCGTTGTCCATGCAGATCTCCTCGAGCATCTGCGTGTCCACCTGGAGCGCCATCTCGATCGTGACCGACCAGGGCCTCGTGTAGGCCTTCGGATCGTTCACCGCGATCTCGACCTTCATCAGGCCGAGGTTCACGCGCTTCAGCCGCTCCGTGACGCGGGCGGACTCCGTGATCGGACTTCCCTGGATGTCGAGCCACATGTCATCGCGGATCCCGTTCGTCTCGATGACCAGCGTGTCCCCTTCCCAGTGCCCCGTCGAGTAGCCGTTCCAGGTCGGGTTCGGATCCACCGGCAGCGGCCGGCCGTCCAGGTACACCTCGCGATAGGCCGCGTTGAACTCGTGCAGCAGGACCATTTCATCGGGGGTCTGGATGATCTTCGTGTGCTGCGGCAGCGTCCACGCGCGCGGGTAGTTCGGCGGCTTGCAGTAGGTGTGGGGATCATCCCGCCCGCCATGGGCGCGACGGCTCACCATCTGCTGCTTCGACCACTCCGTGTAGGGCAGGCCACCTGGCATCTTGATGCCGAGGTTGATCTGCTCGCGCGCCATGCGCTCTTCCTGCACGCAGTCCTTTTCCTTGCAGTAGTCCTTCGAGGGGACGTTCGCAAACCAGATCCCCGAGAAATCCGGGTGGCCGTCGCGGGTGCGCGGTGCCGGGGCCTGCATGTCCGGCGCGCCGCCGGGCTTGCGGGGGATGCCCGGCGTCGGATAGCCGAGCCACTGCGCCAGGGCGATGGCCGGAGCCAATCCCAGCACGACAATGCCGACCCAGCGCCAGATCACACTTGAACGGTCGGCCGCACGCGAGCGTCGCACTGGAGTATCCCCCCCTTTTCGCCGGCCAGCATACACCATCGGATTCCCCCGACCGGGTGCCCGATTCGGATAAGCTGGCGCTCCTGACGGGTATGGCGGACCGCCCCGTGGGGGGCTCCGCGCTGCCCTGCAAGAATGGGTGCGGTGCAGTGGCTGAGTCTTCTCGGGCAGTATTCTTGAGCTACGCGTCGGAGGACGGTCCGGCGGCCGCGCGCATTTGCGAGGGCCTGCGGGCGGCCGGCATCGAGGTATGGTTCGACCGGAGCGATCTGCACAGCGGCGACGCCTGGGACCGGAAGATCCGTAGCCAGATCGGGGAATGCGGTCTCTTCATTCCCATCATATCGTCCAATTCCCAGGCCCGGCTGGAAGGGTATTTTCGCCGTGAATGGCGCCTTGCCGTCGAGCGTACCCATGACATGGCGGACGGCAAGCATTTTCTCCTGCCGGTCGTCATCGACGATACCTCCGATGCGGATGCGCATGTTCCGGACGCTTTCCGGGCGGTGCACTGGACCCGCCTGGATGCCGGCCGGGTGACCGGCGAATTCGCCGCCCATGTGGCCGGCCTGCTGGAGGCCGACGTCCCGGAACCGGTGCTCAAGCCGCGGGCCGTGGCTTCGACCCATTCGAAAGCCATGGGGCCCGGATCCGCCGCCGCCATGGACGCTCGGGAACACGCAAGGCCAGGACCGCGACCGAAGGCTCTCGCAACGTGGCTCGCCGGCAGCGCCGCCGTGAGCGCTCTCGTACTCGGGGCATTCCTTCTTTCACGGCACAGCGTGCCGGTGGCGCCGGCGGCAAACGGTGACTCGGCTCCAACCCCGAGTGCCGCGGCCGAGCGTCCTCGCCTCGCCGTGCTGCCCTTCGAGAATCTCTCACCTGATCCGAACAACGCCTTCTTCACCGACGGCATGCACGAGGAAATCCTGACTGCCCTCGCGAATGGCGTCCCCGGCCTGGACGTGATCTCGCGCACCACGATGGACACCTACAAAGGCAAGGCCGTGACCGCGCAGACGCTCGCCCGGGAACTGCACTGCAGTTATGTGCTGGAGGGCTCGATGCGTCGGGATGGCAACGAAGCCCGTCTCGCGCTGCAGCTGATCGACGCACGCAGTGACCGGCACGTGTGGGCGCAGGACTTCGACCGCAAACTCGTCAACATCATGGCCCTGGAAAGCGAAGTCGCGGCCTCGGTGGCGGCACAGATTTCCAGCAAGCTGCAGGCCGGCCCGGCAACTCCGGTGGTGGCCACGAACCCTGCCGCGTTCGACCTCTACCTCAAGGCCCGCGCAGGCGAGGAAGACGCGGGCGAAAACACACCCGTCGGCGACTGGCAGAACGTGCAGGGGCAACTCGACGAGGCGCTCAGGCTCGATCCGGATTTCACCCGTGCCTATGTCGAGCGCATCAGCGTCCGGGTCTCATTGTTCGTCTTCAATCATGATCCCGCCGGCGCCGGGCTCACCGCGGCGCACGGGGACCTGGCGGCAGCCCGGAAGCTGGCGCCTCAGGATCCGTTGGTGACCTCGGCCGAAGCATTGCTCGCCTACGCCGAAAAGGACTATGCCCGCGCGCTGCAACTGTTCGAAACCGCCGAGGCCGCGGGCCTCGTCGATTCGCGCATGGCCGAGTGGAAGGGTCGGCTGCTCTTCGCCATGGGGCGCTATGCCGAAGCCGCTGCACTGAACGAGCGCCTGCTCAGGCTTGATCCGAAGAACCGGGTGCCGGAGGCGGAATTGTGGTTCGCGCTCATGGAGATGCACCAGCCACAAGCGGCGATGCGCGTCGCCTCCCAGGAACCCAACGCCATCGCGCGTGAGCAGATGCAGGACACCGTTCGCGAGGCGTTCATGGGCGACCAGGCGGCCTTCAAGGCCGTGTTCGAGGCGCAGACCCGGGCGCCGCTGGACAACAGCGACGAGATCGACGCCAATCTCGCTCCCGCGGTTCTCGACGGGCTGCAGTATCTGGAACGCTATCGAGAAGCACGCGACGTGATCGACCGGACGAAGGTTGCCGATGTACGTGAGAGCTCATTGGATTGGCCGCCGCATCGCATCGGGCGATTCCCGTTGGCCGACCTGCGCGGGTGGTTCGATCTGCTGCTCGGCGATGCCGCCGAGGCACGTCGCGATGCCCGGGGCATCGCCCTGTTCCTGAAGAATTCGCCCGAGACCCGATGGAACAAGTGGGTCCGCACGCTGCTGCGGGCCGATTTGCAGCTGTTCTCCGGAAATCGCGGCGAGGCGATCGCGATCGCCGATCAGGCCGTCACGCTGACGAGGGCCGATGCCGACGTCTCTGACCAGATGGACGCAGTCGTGTGGGCCACGCAGATACGCGCCTGGTCGGGCGCACAGGATGAGGCCGTCAGCAGACTCGAGACACTGTCCACGTCCGTCCCGGGCCTGTGGCCCTGGGAGGTCATCGTCGATCCCATCTGGGCTGTCCCGCTCGCGCAGAACGAGCATTACCGGAACCTGCGCGCCCGCATCGAAGCGCTCACGAAAACCAGCAGACTCTGAGCGACAGGGTCTGCTCCGGGGCGCCTAGCCGAGCAGCGCCTCCCGGTGGTACAGCCTTCCGGCACCCCAGGCCGCCGCAGCGCCCAGAGCCAGGGATACGGTGACCGACAGCCCCGCGTACAGCGCGCTCACGGGCTCGGCGCGCAGCAGTCCGGTCACCATGAAATGCTGGCTCAACGAGGGCACCATCATCAGCCACAGCGTCGGGCGCAGGCCCAGCGTGCTCGCGAAGATCAGCGGCAGCGTCGGGATCAGCAGCACGAGGCCGACATAGGTCTGCGCCTCCCGATAGCTGCGGGTGAAGGCCGCGACGATGGTCATCAGCGCGGCGCCGAGCGGCGCGAGCGGGGCGCAGCTGCCGATGAGGGCGAGCACCCGCGGTACGTCGAGGTTCACGTTCATGCCGAGGTTCTCGAGCCCCGCATGCCGCAGTGCGAGAGCCATCGCGCAGACGTTCAGGGTGAGCGACATCAGCATGAACCCACAGGCCGCGAGGATCTTGCCGTAGATCAGCTGCTCGCGGGGCACGGGCACGGTCAGCAGGGGTTCGAGCGACCCGCGTTCGCGTTCGCCCGCGGTCGCATCGAGCGTCACGTGCAGACCCCCCATGAGCATCGTCAGCAGGATCATATAGGTGAGAGTGCCCAGGATCAGCACCGAACGGCTCGTCGGCGTCGCGACATCGACGTCCTGCACGGCGATGGCCGACAGCACCATCGGATCGATGCCGCGCGCCATGAGCCGCTGGCGCGCGATCTGGGATCCCAGGCGGGCGAGCACGCCGCGCACCCGCCCGAGGTCCGCCGCGCCGGCGGCATCCGAGGAATCGCTGTACAGAAGCAGCGGCGCGGGCAGCCCCGCCGCGAGCCGGGATGCGTAGTTGTCGGGCACCGCGAGGATCAGGCGGTGCTGCTGACGGCGCACCGCCGCGCGGGCCGCGGCGTCGTCGAGCGTGATGGTCGAAAGCTCGATCCGGTACTGACGCAGTTCGGCGAGCAGGTGCGGGGCGCGCTCGCCGTGGATCACGGCGAGGCTCACCGGCTTGTCGTCGAGGTCCTGGCCGCGGCGCACCGTCAGGTTCACCAGCAGGGCCACGAGGGCCGGCATCAGCACCGTGCCGATGACGAGGGCCGACACGAAGGTCCGCCGGTCACGCAGGTTCTCGCGCAACTCCTTGCGCAGCACCGTGAACACCGGTCCCATCAGGCGCCACCCGCCGCGGGCTCGAGGAAGCGCACGAAGGCCTCTTCCAGGTCGGCGGTTCCGGCCCGGGCGCGCAGCGCCTCGGGCGTGCCGGCGGCGACGACCCTGCCGCCCGCGATCACCACGACGTCGTCGCAGACCGCGCCGACCTCCTGCATCACGTGGCTCGAGAACAGGATGCAGCAACCCGTGGCCTTCAGTTTCAGGAGCAGCGCCCGCAGGGTGCGCACGGCCATGACATCGAGGCCGTTCGTCGGCTCATCGAGCAGCAGGTTCTGCGGCCCGTGCACGAGGGCGCGCGCGAGGGCGGTCTTCAGCCGCTGGCCCTGCGAGAAGCCCTTCGCGCGACGGTCCGCGAAATCCGTCATTTCGAGCAGCTCGATCATGTGCGCGGCGCGCGCTTCGCAATCGGGAGGCTTCAGGCCATGCAGCTCGCCGAAATAGACGATGTTCTCGCGGGCCGTCAGGTGCGGATAGACGCCGGCACCGTGCGGCAGCACGCCCATGCGGCGCCGGACTTCGAGCGATCGTTCCCCGGCGCTGATCCCGTCGATGAAGGCATCACCGCCATCGGGCCGCAGCACGGTGTAGAGCATGCGCAGGGTCGTGGACTTGCCGGCGCCGTTCGGGCCGAGGAGCCCCGTGATGCGGCCGTCCGCGGCGGTCAGCGACACATCGTGCACGGCGGTCACCGCGCCGAAGCGCTTGTGCAGATGCCGCGCTTCGATCACGGCGGGGGTCCGGTTAAGGAGGTCAGGAACGCCGCCGGCACGCTCTGGCGGATGCAGGCCACCTCGGCCTCGAGCCCCCGGGGACTGCCGGATTCGACGAAGCGGCTGAGGAGGCGCGCGGCGCAGGGCGCCGTGATCTGGCCATGGCTCATGCCCTGCACGACCACCTGCAGGCTGTTCGAGAGGCCGACCGCCGCCTGCGCCGCATAGGAGGGAGGCGTCACCGGATCATCGCTGCCCGAGAGCAGCAGCACCGGCACGGCCGAATGCACCGGCTCGTGAAAATCGGCATCCACCGGGCCGCGCGGCCACAGCGCGCAGATGGCCTGCAGGTCTTCGAGCTGCGCGAGACCGAGGTAGGTCTGCGCCAGGCGCGCGCGCTCCTGCGCCGAGAGGGCGTAGTCGGCCACGTCCTCCGCGCACACCACGCTGTTGTGCATGCCCACCGCGATGAGGTCGTCGAGGGAGTGCGTGACCTGGAGCATCAGGGCGCCAAGCGGATTGAAGTTCTGGTGGGACTGCGCCTCATCGAGCAGCAGCGGCAGCAGCGCGGACTGCTCGGTCGAGTAGCTCGCCAGGCGCACCGTGGTTCCGAGGGCCGCGGCGTCGAAGTTCACGGCGCGGCTCTGCGCCGTGAAGGGATCGGCGACCTGCACCGCGACGGGCTTCGCCCTGAGGGTGGTCAGCAGCGCATCGAAGGTCCTGCCCGGATCGCCGAAGCGGGCGTGACAGGCGAAATCCGCGACGCAGCGGGCGAAGATGCGCTGCAGGGCGCTCTGCGCATCGAGCGCGAGGGACGCGCCGAGGGTCATCTGCGGGGGCACCACGCCATCGAGGATGACGCTGCGGGTGTGTCCGGGAAAGCGGCGCAGGTAATGCTGCGCGATGCGGGTGCCATAGGAGCCGCCGTAGAGATTGATGGTGTCGTAACCGAGCGCGGCGCGCACGGCATCCAGGTCGCGCACGGCGATCGAAGTGGTGTACTCGGCGACGTTGGCGTGCCCGGCGAGCTTCGCGAGACACTCCCGCGCCTGCTGCGCGAGCACGGCCGGTGAGTCCGGCAGCTCCGTCGCGAAATCCCCCGGGCAGGAGAGCGCATTCGAGCCGCCCGTGCCGCGCTGGTCCACGAGCACGATGTCCCGGTCGCGGTGGATGCGCTCGAAGACCGGCGCGACACCGGTGTAGAAGGTGGTCGCGGCGAGGCCCGGACCCCCGGCGAGCAGGAACAGCGGATCGGCACGCCCGTGTTCGCTCACGGCGGGGACGCGCGCCACGAACAGCTTGATCCGCGGTCCGGCCGGGCGGTCGGGGTCTTCGGCCACCGGGAGCTCCCCGCACTGCGCCTCGACGGACACCAGCTGGGTGGGATGCGTGAGCCGGCAGGGGTCCAGCTTCAGGGCCGGCGCGGCCGCACCGGCGGGCCCCGGCAGCAGGATGAGGGCGGCGAGCCACCCACGCAGGCAAAATTTGGCACCGGAAGTCACCGGCCGCATACAATACCCGCTTGTTTTAACCCTTTGAAGCGGCTTGGATTCCATGCGATTCGCGCACTCCTTCGACGTGATCGTCATCGGCGGCGGTCACGCCGGCACCGAAGCGGCCCTCGCCGCCGCGCGCCGCGGCGCGCGCACGCTGCTCATCACCCAGAGCATCGACACGCTCGGACAGATGAGCTGCAATCCGGCCATCGGCGGCATCGGCAAGGGACATCTCGTCCGGGAGATCGACGCGCTCGGCGGCATCATGGCGCGGGCCGCCGATCATGCCGGTATCCAGTTCCGCACGCTGAACGGCAGCAAGGGACCCGCGGTGCGGGCCACCCGCGCCCAGGCCGATCGGCAGCGCTACAGGCACTTCATCCGCCACGCGCTCGAGAACACGCCGCACCTGTCGCTGTTCCAGCAGGAGGCCGCGGACCTCGTGGTCGAGCACGGCCGCGTGCGCGGCGTGGTCACGGTCTCCGGCATCGCGTTCACGGCGCCGGCCGTGGTGCTCACCGTCGGCACCTTCCTCGGCGGACGCATCCACGTGGGCCTCGACCAGCACCCGGGCGGACGCGCCGGGGACCCGCCCTCGAACCGCCTCGCCGAGCGGCTGCGCGCGCTCGACCTGAGAGTCGGGCGGCTCAAGACCGGCACGCCGCCGCGCATCGACGGCCGCACCATCGATTATTCGCGGCTGCAGGCGCAGCCGGGCGATGTCCCGGTTCCGGTGTTCTCGTTCCTCGGGCGGTCCAGTGATCATCCGAGACAGGTCAATTGTTTCATTACTGCGACTAATGAGGCCACCCACGACATCATCCGCCGGGCCACCGACCGCTCGCCGCTGTTCACCGGGGTGATCGAAGGCGTCGGTCCCCGGTACTGTCCGTCGGTCGAAGACAAGGTCGCGCGCTTCGCGAACCGCAGTTCGCACCAGATCTTCGTCGAACCCGAGGGACTCGACACGCACGAGGTCTACCCGAACGGCATCTCGACGAGCCTCCCCTTCGACGTGCAGGTCGAACTCGTGCGCAGCATCCGCGGTTTCGAGCAGGCGCATCTGACCCGGCCCGGTTACGCCATCGAATACGACTTCTTCGACCCCCGGGAGCTCGCCGCGTCGCTTCAGACCCGCGCGATCAGCGGACTGTTCTTCGCCGGCCAGATCAACGGCACGACGGGCTACGAGGAGGCCGCTGCGCAGGGGCTGCTGGCCGGGATCAACGCCGTGCAGGCGCTGCGCGGTGAGGAGCCGTGGATTCCGAAGCGCAGCGAGGCCTACCTCGGCGTGCTCGTGGATGACCTCGTCACCCGCGGCGCGCCCGAGCCCTACCGTATGTTCACGAGCCGCGCCGAGCACCGGCTGCTGCTGCGCGAGGACAATGCGGACCTGCGGTTGACGCCGCAGGGCCATGCGCTGGGGCTCATCGACGAGGAGCGCTGGCGCCTCTTCAATGAACGCTCGGCGCTGACACGCGAGGAGCTGCAGCGGCTCTCCGCGACCCGGGTGAAGCCCGGCCAGAGCGCCCTCGAGCTGCTGCGGCGTCCGGGCATCGCGTACGCCGATGTCGTCGATCTCATCGGTCCGCCGGACTGGGATCACGTGGATGAGCGGCTGCCGGCGCAGGTGGCCCTGCAGATGGAGGTCGCCGCCAAGTACGAGGGCTACATCGAGCGCCAGAGCGAGGAGGTCGCGCGCCAGCAGCGCAGCGAGTCGACCCGGGTGCCGGCGGAGCTCGACTACACCCGGGTACCCGGGCTTTCCACCGAGGTCCGGCAGCGTCTGAGCGAAGTGCGTCCGCACACCCTCGGGCAGGCCGGGCGCATTCCGGGGGTCACGCCGGCCGCGATCTCGATCCTGCTCGTGTACCTGAAGAAGTACACGGCCAGCCGCGTCGCATGAGCTTCCTCGAGCAGCTGACCGGGGCCTGGGCGCGCAACGACTCGCTCGTGTGCGTGGGCCTGGACCCCGAGCTCGAGAAATTCCCGGCGCAGCTCGCCGGCCAGCCCTCGCCCATCTTCCAGTTCAACCGCGCCATCATCGATGCCACCGCGGATCTCGTCTGCGCCTACAAGCCGCAGTTCGCCCATTACGCGGCCTGTGAAGCCGAGGACCAGCTCGAGCGCACCATCGAATACATCCACCAGAACCACCCCGGCATACCGGTGATCCTGGACAGCAAGCGCGGCGATGTCGGCAATACCGCCACGCGTTACGCCATCGAGGCCTTCGAGCGCTACGGGGCCGACGCGGTGACAGTGAATCCCTACCTCGGCACGGACTCCCTCGAGCCCTTCCTGGCATACGCGGACCGCGGCGTGATCGTGCTGTGCCGGACCTCCAATCCCGGTGCCCGGGACCTGCAGGACCTGGACTGCGGGGGCCGCAGGCTCTTCGAGGTGATCGCGCAGCTCGCGACGAGCCGCTGGAATTCCCGGGGCAACTGCGCGCTGGTGGTCGGCGCCACGTACCCGAAGGAGCTCGCGCAGGTGCGCGCCCTGACCGGGGACATGCCCTTCCTCGTTCCCGGGGTCGGCGCGCAGGGCGGGGACGTGCGCTCGGTCGTGACGAACGGCCAGACGGCGGCCGGCACGGGACTCATCGTGAGCTCCTCGCGCGCCATTCTCTACGCCTCGAGCGGCCGCAACTGGATCGAAGCGGCCCGCACCGCGACCCGCGCGCTGCGGGACGAGATCAACCGGTACCGCGCGGGCCGCTGAAGCTACCGCACCTGCAGCGTGCCCATGCAGGGCCTGAAGATCACCTCGCGCGGCTGCCGGGTGCCCCGATCCACGGGCGCGACCTCGGCGCCGACATCCTGCAGGAAATGTCCCACCAGGGTGAGCGTCGTGTCGCAGGCGGCGCGGGCCGTGCTCTGCGCGGGAATGTGCACCACGACCTGCGCCTTCAGGGCGCGCGCCCGGGGCGCGGCGGCGTGCAGCGCCTGCACGCAGCGGTCGAGCAGCAGCAGCTCCGTGGCCAGGGTCGTGTCCGTGGCATCCGGATTGCCGCCCTGGCGCGCCACGCAGCGCAGGTGCACGAGGGCGCCGGCCTCGTCCACGGCATCGAACACGCACACCGCAATGGCGCAGTCGAGCTGCGCGCGCAGGACCACATCTTCGGTGACGACTTCGAACTGGTCGGGGCCGACGAGGATTTCGCGAACCGGGGCATTCATGCGGGCTTCAGGAACTTCGCTACTTGCGCCAGAACGTCTGCGTGAACAACACCAGCACGCTGAATATCTCCAGCCGTCCGAGCAGCATCGCGACGGTGCAGATCCAGGCCTGCAGGCCGGTCAGCACCTGGTAGGTGTGTCCGGGACCGACGCCGCCGTAGCCCGAGCCGGTGTTGTTCAACGAGGCCAGTATCGCACCCATTGCCGTCTGGAAGTCCAGTCCCGAGAGCAGCATGGCGAATATCAACAGTGTAGCCGTCATGAAATACAGGAATATGAACGCGAGCACGGAATTGCAGACCCGGTCCGGTACGGGGCGGCCGCCGATGCGCACCGGCGCCACGGCACTGGGATGCACCAGCAGCTTCAGCTCCCGTCCGGCCTGGCGCGCGAGCAGCAACGTACGGAACATCTTGATCCCGCCGCCGGCCGACCCGGTGCTGGAGACGATGCAGGAGAGGAAAATCATCCAGTAGGGCGCGAACACCGGCCAGCGCGAATAATCCTGCGACACCAGTCCCGAGGTCGTCGCGATCGACACCACGTTGAACAGGGCATGGCGCAGGCTCACGCCGAAGGTCGGGTAGGTGTGATGGACCTCCAGCACCATCGCGATGCCGAGGACGCTGACCGCGAGCACCAGCAGCACCGCGCGCGCCTCCGGGTCACGGGTGTAGGGCGCCAGCGACAGCTGCCGCAGGGCGAGGAAGTGCCGCGAGAAACTCAGGGAAGCCCCGATGATGAGCGCGCACAGGGTGAGCTCGATGGCCGGGGAATTGAAGTAGGCCACGTTGGCGTCATGGGTCGAGAAGGCGCCGAGGCCCACCGCCGAGAAGCAGTGGCAGACCGCATCGAGCCATGACATGCCCGCGAGACGCAGCGCGATGATGCCCACCGCGGTGATCGCGCAATATACCAGCCACAGGGACTTCGCCGTGCCGGTGATCCGCGGGGTGATCTTGTCGTCCTTCATCGGGCCCGGCGTTTCGGCCTTGTACAGCGCCATGCCGCCGACGCCGAGCAGCGGCAGCACGGCCACCGCGAGCACGATGATGCCGAGGCCCCCGAACCAGTGCAGGCTGCAGCGCCAGACGTTGATGGCCGGGGCCAGGTGATCGAGCCCCGTCAGCATCGTCGCGCCGGTCGTGGTCAGGCCCGACATGGTCTCGAAGTAGGCGTCGGTGAAGGTCAGCCGCGGAATCAGCAGCAGCAACGGAATCGTGGCCGCGGCGGACATGATGACCCAGCCGAGGGTCACGAGCAGGAAGCCGTCGCGGGGTTTCAGTTCACGGGCGTGACGCCGGGTCGCCGCCGCGACGCCGGCGCCGACGCCGGCCGTGACGAGGCCGCTCAACAGGAAATACACGGCGGTACCGTCGCCCGTCAGCAGCGCCGTGGCGAGCGGCAACGCGAACGTCGCCCCGAAGGCGGTCAGGATCAGCCCCAGGACGTGGACGACGCCGAGCACCGTCAGCGCGCCGGTCCGGTGAACAGGCGCTCGATGGCGTCCACGTGGCGCCGGTCCGACAGGAACAGGATCACGTGGTCGTCGGCCTGCACGACCGTGTCGTGGTGACACATGATCACCTCGTCGCCGCGCACGATCGCGCCGATGGAGGCGCCTTCGGGGAGCTTCAGCTCCTCCACGCGCCGTCCGATCACCCGGGAGGTGGCCTCGGTGCCGTGCACGATGGCCTCGAGCGCCTCGGCCGAGCCGCGGCGCAGGGAATGCACCTTCACCACGTCGCCGCGTCGCACGTGCTCCAGCAGCGAGCCGATCGTGATGGTCTGCGGCGAGATCGCGATGTCGATGCTGCCGCTCTCCATCAGGTCGGCGTAGGAGGGCTTGTTGATCAGCGCCATGACCTTGCGGGCGCCGAGGCGCTTCGCGAGCATGGCCGAGAGGATGTTCGCTTCCTCCGAATTCGTCAGCGCGACGAACACGTCGGTGCTGTCGATGTTCTCCTCGATCAGCAGCTCCTCGTCGGCCGCGTCGCCGTGAAGGACGATGGTGTTCTCGAGCAGCTCCGCCACGCGGCGCGCGCGCTGCGCATCGCGCTCGATGAGCTTCACCTGCCCGCCCTTCTCGAGCGCGCGGGCCAGGCGCAGGCCGATGTTGCCGCCGCCGGCGATGACGATGCGGCGCATCGGACTCTCGTCCTTGCGCATCTCGGTCATGACGCGCCGGGTGTAGTCGCGTCCGGCGAGGAAGAAGACCTCATCGCCGTTCTCGATGACGGTCTCACCATCCGGGCGCACGGCGCCGCCCTTGCGATAGATCGCGACGATCCGTGCCTCGGTGCTCGGAATGTGCTCGCGCAGCTCGCGCAGGCGCTGGCCGACGAGCTTGCCGCCCTTGTGCGCCCGCACGCCGACCAGCCGCACCCGGCCCTCGGCGAAATCCAGCACCTGCAGGGTGCCCGGGAAGTTCACCAGCCTTTCGATGTACTCGGTGACCAGCCGCTCGGGGCTGATGAAGAAGTCGACGGCGAGCGCACCGTCGCTGAAGAGTTCCGGCCGGGCCGAGTACTCCGGCGAGCGGATGCGGGCGATCTTGGTCGGCGTGCGGAACAGGATGTCCGCGACCTCGCAGGCGATGACGTTCACCTCGTCGCTGTTCGTGAGTGCGATGAGGATGTCGGCCTCCGCGGCGCCCGCGGCCTCGAGCACCGAGGGGTAGGCGCCGTTGCCGGCGACGGTGCGGATGTCGATCCGGTCCTGCAGGTCACGCAGGACGTCCTCGTTGACATCCACCACGGTGACCTCGTTGGCCTCCTCGCGGGAGAGCTGGTAGGCGACCGTCCTGCCGACCTGCCCCGCGCCCAGGATGACGATTTTCATGGCAGTGGCTTATGTCACACGGGTTCGAGGTTCGCGTACTGCAGCATAAGCCACTTGGTACCCTGGTGCTCGAAATTCACCTGGACGCGCGCGTGGGCGCCGTTGCCTTCGAGATTGAGGATGACGCCCTCGCCGAACTTGCCGTGGCGCACCCGCGCGCCGAGGCCCATGCCCGGTGCACGTCTGGCGGCGGGCTCGCCGTCATGGAAGCGGCTGCCGACCAGCGGCCGGGCCACCGGCACCCGCGCCCGGACCTCCTCGGTCAGTTCGGCGGGAATCTCCTTGATGAAACGCGAAGGCGAGCCGTAGGTGTCCATGCCGTGCAGGCGCCGCTGCTCGGCGTAGGTGACGTACAGCTGCTTCATGGCGCGCGTCATGCCGACGTACGCCAGCCGCCGCTCCTCTTCGAGGCCCTCGAGGTCGTTCAGCGAGCGCTGGTGCGGGAACAGGCCATCCTCCATTCCCGACATGAACACCACCGGGAATTCGAGGCCCTTCGCCGTGTGCAGCGTCATCATCTGGACGCAGTCCTCCCAGGCGTCCGCCTGGCCCTCGCCGGACTCGAGCACGGCGTGGGCGAGGAAGGCCGCGAGCGGCGGCAGGTCCTCGCTTCCCTCCCCCGTGAAGCCGCGCGCGGCGCTCACGAGTTCCTCGAGGTTCTCGACCCGCGCCTCGCCGCGCTCGGCCTTCTGGGTGCGATGATGCTCGAGCAGCCCGCTGCCGGCGATGACCCGGTCGACCTGTTCGTGCAGCGGCAGGCCCTGGATCTCGCGGTCGAGGCGCTCGATCAGCTGCATGAAGCCGTGGACGGCCACCGCGGCCTTCGGCCCCAGCGCCTCGGCGATGCTGGCGGCGGCGGCATCCCACAGGCAGGACCCCGAGCCGCGGGCCGCCTCGCGGATGGTGTCGAGGCTCTTCGCGCCGATGCCGCGGGTCGGCAGATTCACGACGCGTTCGAAGGAGGCATCGTCGCGCCGGTTCGCGATCAGGCGCAGGTACGCGAGCGCGTCCTTGATTTCCGCGCGCTCGAAGAACCGCAGGCCGCCGTAGACCTTGTAGGGAATGCGGGCCGACAGGAACACCTCTTCGAACACCCGTGACTGCGCGTTCGAGCGGTAGAGGATCGCCACCTCGCTGCGCCGGCCGCCGTGCTGGGTCCAGTCGCGGATCCGCTGCAGCACGAACTCGGCCTCGTCGCGTTCGTTGAAGGCCGCGTACACGCGTATCGGATCCCCGCGCGCACCGTCGGTCCACAGCGTCTTGCCCATGCGCCCGCTGTTGTGACCGATCAGGGCGTTCGCGCCGTTCAGGATGGTCGAGGTGGAGCGGTAGTTCTGCTCGAGCCGGTACAGCTTCGCGTGCGGGAAGTCGCGCCGGAACTGCTGCAGGTTCTCGACGCGCGCGCCGCGCCAGCGATAGATGGACTGGTCGTCATCGCCCACCGCGAAGGGCTGCACGGTGCTGCCGGCGAGCAGCTTCATCCAGGCGTACTGGATCGCATTCGTGTCCTGGAATTCGTCGATCAGCACGTGCCGGAAGCGGTGGCGGTAGTGCTCGAGCAGCTCCGGGTGGCCGCGCCACAGCTCGTAGGCCCGCAGCAGCAGCTCCGCGAAATCCACCACGCCGGTGCGCGCGCACGTCTCCTCGTAGTCCGCGTACAGGCGGATCAGCTGCCGGCGCGTCGGATCGTTGCCGTCCTTCAACTGCGCCGGCCGATGGCCTTCGTCCTTGTTCGAGTTGATGAACCACTGCACCTCGCGGGGCACCCAGCGGCTCTCGTCGAGCCCCTGCGTCCTGATGAGCTTCTTGATCAGGCGCAGCTGGTCCTCGGAATCGAGGATCTGGAAACCCTGCACCAGGCCCGCCTCCCGCCAGTGCAGCCGCAGCAGCCGGTGCGCGATGCCGTGGAAGGTGCCGATCCACAGCGCCTGGGCCGGGTGGCCGAGCAGGCTCTCGATGCGCGCGCGCATCTCCCCGGCGGCCTTGTTCGTGAAGGTCACCGCGAGAATGCCGTGCGGCGAGACGCCCTCGACCTGGCACAGCCACGCGAGGCGGTGGATGAGCACGCGGGTCTTGCCGCTGCCGGCGCCGGCCAGCACCAGCACCGGGCCGACCGGCGCGGTGACGGCCGCGCGCTGCGCGTCGTTCAGCGACGCAAGGATGGGAGACAGATCCATGGGATGCGCAGTATACCGGCGGGAGGGTCAGGACTGGTCGGCCTGGGCGTCGCTGGCGACGCGCACGATCTCCACCACCAGGCTGATCAGCACGGGGCCTACCACGAAGCCGATGAAGCCGAAGGCGGCGACCCCGCCGATGGCGCCGACGAACACGGCCATCGCCGAGACTTTCGCGTGGCGGGAGGTCAGCAGGGGTTTGAGCAGCTGCTCGCCGAGGGCCAGCATCGCGTACCACACCAGCAGGAACATCGCCGCTTCCCAGCGCCCGACGAGCACGAGATAGAGGATGGCCGGCACCATGATCACGGCGCTGCCGACCGCCGGGATGAAGGCCGCGGCGGCGGCGAGCGCGCCGAACACCACGGGCGAGGGCAGGCCGATGATCGCGAACCCGATGCCGATGAGGGTGCCCTGCAGCAGCGCCGTCATCGTGGTGCCGTAGACCACCGCGCGCATGACCGCGATCAGCTTGTTGATCAGCGCGTCGCGCCGCTCGCTGCTCACCGGAATCAGCCGCGCGAGGTGCCGGACGATGCTGTGGCCGTCGAGCAGCAGGAAGAACAGCAGGAACAGCGTCAGGACGAACTCGACGAGGGTGCCCGCGACACCGACCACGAAGGCCCCGCTCAGGGAGGCGCCCGCCTGCAGCACCGCGTGCGCGGTCTGGGTGGCCCAGTCCTGGACCTGCTGGGCGCCGTTCGGCAGGACCTGCTCGGCCAGCCGCGCGAGCGGACCGATGATCGGGTAGGTCACGACGTCCCCGCTCAGGCCCGGAACCGAAAGGCTCCCCTGCTTCAGACTGTCGATCAGTGTGCCCACCTGCCGGGCGAACACCAGCGCCAGGATGGTCAGCGGCGCGATGATCACGAAGGGCGTCAGCACCGTGATCAGTCCGGCCGCGAGATCACGGCGGTGCTTCAGGGCCCGCGCCAGGCGCACCTGCACCGGAAACAGCAGGAAGGCGAGCACGGTGGCGGACATCGCGGCGCCCGCGAGCGGCTCGAGCATCCGCAGCAGCAGGTAGCCGAGCACGGCCAGGGCCGCCACGGTGAAGGTGCCACGGTAGAAGGCGGAGTAGCGTTGCATACGTGAGCCTCAGTCCTCGTCCGTCAGGCTGTGCAGGAAGGCCTTCAGATCCTCACGCTCGCCCGGACCGAAGGTGAAGGTCCGCAGCCGCGGGTCGCGCCGGCCGCCATGCGCGCTGTCGGCGGCATGGCCGATCCGCTGATAGTGGTCCAGCACCTCGTCCAGGGTCGCGAAGCGCCCGTCGTGCATGTAGGGGGCCGTGCGCTCGAGGTTCCGCAGCGTCGGTACGCGCACCGGCCCCGCTCCCAGGCCGTCGTCGGCGAAGCCCGCCTTGCCGGTCGCGCCCTCGCGGTCCCGCCAGGCACCCGAGAAATTGAATCCCGAATGACACCCGGCGCAGCCGAGGCGCGCTGAAAAGAACAGCGCCATGCCGCGCTTCGCCGCCGGCGTCAGCGCCTCGTGCCGGCCGCAGAACACATAGGCGTCGAAGGCGGATCGGCCGTCGAGCAGCGTACGCTCGAAGGCGGCGATGGCCTGGATGATGCGCGTCAGGCTCGCGTCCGCGCCGAATGCCGCGCGGAACTGCCTGCGATAGGTCGCATCGGCGCCCAGGGCCGCCACCACCGTCCGCTCGCGGCCCGCGAGGCCGATCTCCACGGGGTGGCGGTTGAGCAGCGGCTGGCGCATCTGCATTTCCAGCGACGTGACCTTGCGGCTCTGCCAGCCATAGGCGAGGTTGTAGGCGACGTTGACGAGGGCCATCGCATTGCGCGTGAGCGTGGCGCCGGTGGCCCCCACCGCGAGCGCGCGGCCGTCGGTGTAGCTGCGCGCGGGATCATGGCAGCTGCCGCAGCTGTAGCGCCCGGTCACCGACAGCGCCGTCTCGAAGAACAGGCGCCGGCCCAGTTCGACCTTGGCCTGCGACATCGGGTTGTCGGCCGGCACGTAGGGGGTCGGAAAGCCGCGCGGCAGATGCCACTCGTATGCCGCCGGGGCGGCCTGCGTCGGGCCCGTCGGCGGTACCGCTGCCGGACCTAGCGCCATCCCGCGGCCGTGCCCGCGCGGGTCAGCGCGGCGGTCTGGGTCGCGATCACGCTGCGCTCCTGCACCCATTGCTTCAGGTCCGTCACGCCCGCATCCACCTGATGCGCCGCCTCCCGCGCGCCGATCCAGGCCTTCATGGACTGCAGCAGCGTCGCCGCGATGGTGCGGTTGGTCGCGAACAGGTCCAGGTACGCCTGCTTCGCTTCCCGGAGGCGGTTCAGGCGCAGGAAGGCTTCGCCGCGATACTCCAGCGCCTCCGGGTAGCCGGGCTTCAGCTCCAGCGCGCGGGCGTAGGAGGCGAGCGCATCGGCATTCGCGCCGAGCTGTCGCTGCGTGTAGCCCAGAGCGTTCCAGGCTTCCGCGAACTGCGGCGAGCGCCCGAGGAGGGACTGCAGCTTGGCACGCGCGCCGGCGTAGGCCTCGTGCGCGGCGCCCGGCCCGGCGCTGTCGTCGCCGCGCTTCATCAGCGCCAGCGCGTCGCGATAGACCGCGATGTCCTGGGCCGAAGGTGCCGGGGCCGACCCGTCGCCGCCGGCATCATCGGGCGTGCCCGGTATCGACCAGGCGAGCGGTGCGGCCAGCAGCAGGATGGAACCGAGGATCAGAAGGGCTCGAGTACGCATGGTCGTCTCCCGTGTGTCCGGTCTGCAAGGCCCGATCTACCAGGCGTTACGCAGTTCGCGCAGTTTCACGAACACCGTCAGGGCGTCGGGGTTCTCCGGCAGGTCCGCGAAGCGCTCGCGCAGCCCGGCGATGATGCGCGGATTATGCAGCCTGAAGAAGGTGTTGACGCGCTTTTCCTCCGCGAGGGTCGTGACCGGCGCGGCCTCGGGCGCGCCGCCGCGCACGCTCGCGAACAGCTGCGCGGCCTCATCGTTGTCGGGCTCGCGGTCCAGCGTGAACTGCAGGTTGCGCGCGAGGTACTCGTGGCCGGGAAATACGCGGGTCGCATCCGGCAGCCGCGCCAGCTGCGTGGCGAAGGTGTCGTAGAGCAGGTCCGGCCGCCCGGTACCGTGGCAGTTCCCGGCGCCGGCATTGAACAGGGTGTCGCCGCAGAACAGAGCGGGCGCATCCCCGGGCGCGAACAGGCAGATGTGCGCGAAGGTATGCCCCGGGGTGTCCAGGCACTCGAGCTCCACGGTGCGGCCCACGCGGATGACGTCGCCCTGGCCCAGGCCACGGTCCACCCCGGGGATCAGGGCGGCCGCCCTGGCATGCGCCAAGAGCTTCGCGTGGGTCGCACCGATGAGTCCGGCATTGCCGCCGGTGTGGTCGGGATGCTCGTGGGTGTTCAGGATCTGGGTGATCGTCCAGCCGTGCGCGCGCGCGGCGGCGAGGCAGGCCTGCCAATTCAGCGGATCGATGGCCAGCGCCTCGCCGGTGTGCGGGCAGGCCACCAGGTAGTGGAAGTTTCGCAGGTCGTTGGCCGCCCAGACGCGCTCGATCAGCATGGGTCCCCCTACCCGTTCAGCAGGTGCTGCGTCGTGGGCAGGTAGTGATCCACGAGCAGCGCCGCGAACAGCCACATCAGGTAATTGACCGAAAACCGGAACACGCGCATCGGCAGGTCCTGGCGCGCGGAGACCTTCAGCCGCAGCGCGTGGTAGAGGAACAGTCCGTCGAGGATCAGCACGGCGGCGAGGTAGATGAGGCCGCTCATGCCGGTCATGAACGGCAGCAGGGTCACGACCACGAGCAGCACGGTGTACAGCAGCACCTGCAGGCGGGTGTGCGCCACGCCGTGCGTGACCGGCAGCATCGGAATCCCGGCGCGCGCGTACTCTTCGCGGCGCGCGATCGCGAGCGCCCAGAAGTGCGGCGGGGTCCAGGCGAAGATGATCAGGAACAGCAGCAGCGCGTCCGCATCGACGTGGCCCGTGACGGCGGTCCAGCCGAGCACCGGAGGAGCCGCGCCGGCGGCACCGCCGATCACGATGTTCTGCGAGGTCGCCCGCTTCAGCCACGCCGTGTAGACGATGGCATAGCCGATCAGCGACGCGAAGGTCAGCACGGCGGTGAGCGGATTGACGAGCAGCCCGAGCACCGCCATCGACACGAAACCGAGCACCGCCGCGAAGGCCAGCGCCTGGCGCTCCGTGAGGTGGCCCGTGGGCAGCGGCCGGCCGCGGGTGCGGGACATCTGCGCATCGATGCGGCGGTCGAGCACGTGATTGATGGTCGCGGCGCAGCCCGAGGCGAGCGCGATGCCGAGGTTGCCCCACAGCAGCGCCGGCAGCGGCGGCAGTCCCGGAGTCGCCATCAGCGTGCCCACGATGGCCGTGAACACGATGAGGGCGACGACCCGCGGCTTGGTGAGCGCCAGGTACAGCCGCCAGTGCGCCTGCGGCAGGGCATATCCGGGGGCCGCCACGTGGCTCACCGCACCATCAGACGGTGATTCAGCGCCAGCGTCGCGAGCAGCAGCAGTGCGGCGCCGCCGTTGTGGGCGGTCGCGAGCCACAGCGGGAAACCCTGCATCACCGTCGAGATGCCGATGAGGAGCTGCAGCCCCAGGGCCGCGAGCACCGCGAGGGCCGCGGCGTGCGCGCGGGCCACAGAGCGCTCGCGCAGCACCCGGATGGCGGCGACGAGCAGGGCGGCCGTGGCGAGGATCGCACCGAGCCGGTGCGTGAAGGCGATCGCGATGCGCGCGCTCAGGCCGAGCACGCCGCCTTCGTAGTTCACGGTCGGCGCATGCCAGAGCACGAAGGCGTCGCCGAAGTCCATGTGCGGCCACCAGGAGGCCTGGCAGGTCGGAAAATCCGGGCAGCCGATGGCCGCGTAGTTGGTGCTGGTCCAGCCCCCCAAGGCGATCTGCACGGCGAGCGCCACCAGCGCGACGAGGGCCGGAACGCGGCCGAGGGTGCTCGAC
The DNA here is from genome assembly GCA_035506335.1 of Steroidobacteraceae bacterium. Classification (GTDB taxonomy): domain Bacteria; phylum Pseudomonadota; class Gammaproteobacteria; order Steroidobacterales; family Steroidobacteraceae; genus DAIDKA01. Next base: position 23,288 of record DATJPN010000023.1, read on the forward strand.
GGCGCCCAGCCCACCGGCGGACTGCGTCCGAGCTCCGGCAGCGCCGCGCGCGGCACGCGCGCATCGAGCGTCAGCCACAGCCACCACAGCAGCCCGAGCGTGGTCATGCCGAACAGCAGATGCAGCGTCACGATCTGCGGGGCGACCTGCCAGGTCACGGTGAGCATGCCGAGCAGCGCCTGGATGAGGATCGTGCCGGCCACCAGCAACGCGAGCGCGAACGGCGCGGCGCTCCCGCCGGGTGCGCGCCGGCGCCGGCGCAGGAAGGCCAGGACGACGAGGATCAGGGTGAGCACCACGAGCGAGCCGGCAAGGTAGCGGTGGATCATCTCGCGCCAGGCCTTGCCCACATCGACCGCGCCCTGCGTCGGGACCAGATGACCGTAGCAGCCCGGCCAGTCCGGGCAACCCAGGCCCGCGATCGTCAGGCGGACGTAGGCGCCGAGCACGACCACGCCGAAGGCCAGCAGCACCGCGACGAAGGCGATCCGGCGCATCCAGGTGAGGGTCGTGTCGGCTTCCCGAAGCATGAGTTCAGCCAATGTGAGACAGCTGCAGCAGCCGCTTGAGGTCCGCGAGCAATCCGGAGGGCGGCAGGTCCGCATCGTAGCGCATCATGAGGTTTCCCAGCGGATCGACGACGTACAGCGTGCGGGTGCGCCCGAGGGGCGCAAATTGCGCCAGCAGCGGCCGCGCGGCCGCGGCGGAGGCATCCAGCACGCGCAGTCCCGGATGCTCCCGCTCGAGGTACGCCCGGTCGCAGCAGCCCCCCGTGGCGAGAAATACCCGCTGCACGCGCGACATCTCGTTGTTGAGCGACAAGCGCGTCTGGCGCATGAAGTAGAGCGTGCTGCGGCAGTCCGCATCACAGGCGCCGTCGCCGACGTACACGAGCGTCCAGTGCCCCTCGAAGAGGTGGCTGCGCGCGACCCCGGCCGCATCCGGCAGGCTCACCGGCGGCAGCGGCCGGGCCGGTTCGATGAGTTCGCCATGATTGGCCGTTCCCGGCGGGCGCCAGTGCAATCCGTAGTACAGCCAGAACGACAGCGCCAGCGGCAGCAGGAACAGGCCCGCCAGGGCGAACACCGTGCGGAAATTGCGGCGGTGGAGCTGTGGGTCGGCGACGCTGCTCATGGGGTTTTCGGCTCCTGTCGCCGGGCGCTCATGATCCCCCAGATGACCAGCAGCGTCACCGCGAATCCCCACCACTGGATGGCATAGGACCAGTGGCGAAGGGGCGGCAGACCGGGCGGCTGCCAGTCCCGCACATAGCCATCGGGGCCGGCCGGATCGAGCAGCAGCATCCCGGGTTCGAGCGCATGGTGAAGCGCGGCGGCGAGCTCCCCGGACGTGGGGAAGCTCGTGACCTTCGGCCAGGAGGCATCGCTCCCGGGGGCCGCGTGGCCCAGGGAGAGGCCCCCCACCGGAAGCCCGTCGAGCCGGCCGGTCACGGACACCGGCCGCGAGGTGATCGCGATCGGCGGGAGTTTCGCGCGCGAGCCGGTGAAGGCCACCCAGCCACGATCGACCAGCAGCACCCGCCCGTCCGCCAGGCGCAGGGGCGTCAGCACTTCATAGCCGGGGAGCCCCGCATGCGAGCGGTTGTCGAGCAGGAACTGGTGGTCCGCATCCCAGGTCCCCGCGACGGCGATGCGCTGGAAGCGCGGCAGGGAACCCACGCTGCGCGTGCCAAGCGGCAGCGGCGCATCGGCCCCGCGCGCGAAGGCGTTCCACTGCGCCTGCCGATGGGTGCCACGGTCCCACTGCCACAGGCCGAGGCGCACGAACAGCAGGCACAGCGCCAGCGTCAGCAGGGTGAACGGCCAGGATGGCGCGAAGCGGCGCGGGCCGGGGAAACTCACGATGGACATGGACTCGTTGGCTCTATAATCCGCCGGCAGCCCGGCTGAAGCGCCGCGCGGAGGTCAGCATGCAGACGGCTTTCAAGGTCCTGATCGTCCTGATGCTGGTGGCCATCGTCGCGAGCCTCGGTTCGGCGCTGTTCCACCTTTCCAGCGCCCGCGGGGATTCGCGCAGGATGTTCCGCTCACTCGCCCTGCGCGTGGGACTCTCGGTCGGCCTGTTCATCCTGCTGATGATCGCCTGGTCGCTGCGCCTCATCAGCCCGCACGCGCCGTGACCGGATCCTCAGAGCCAGTAGACGAAGACGAAGAGTCCGAGCCACACCACGTCGACGAAGTGCCAGTACCAGGCCACCGCCTCGAAGGCGAAGTGCTTCTCGGGACTGAAGTGGCCGCGCAGCACCCGCAGCCACACCACCGTCAGCATGATCGCGCCGATCGTGACGTGCAGGCCGTGGAAGCCGGTGAGCATGAAGAAGGTCGAGCCGTAGATGCCGGTGCTCAGTTTCAGCCCGAGCTCGCGATAGGCCTCGCCGTACTCATGGGCCTGCAGCGCGACGAAGCTGAACCCCAGGATGAAGGTCAGCGCCAGGAACAGCGCCAGCACGCCGCGCTTGCCGGCACGCAGGGCGTGGTGCGCGATCGTCACGGTCACGCCGCTCGTGAGCAGGATCAGGGTGTTGATGGCCGGCAGGCCGAACGCCGGCACCGTCTCGAAGGTACCGTCCGCGTGGCCGCCGACATGCCCCGGACCGTTCGTCGGCCAGGTGCCGTCATAGTGCGGCCAGAGCATCAGGTTCGAGAAGATGTGCACCGAGCGGCCCCCCAGCCAGGCCGTCGCGAACACGCGCGCATAGAACAACGCGCCGAAGAAGGCGGCGAAGAACATCACCTCGGAGAAGATGAACCACATCATTCCCATGCGGAACGACCGGTCCACGCGGGTGTTGTAGATGCCCTGCTGGTTCTCCCCGACGACGGAGTAGAACCAGCCGAAGAAGGTGCAGGCGATGAGCGCGAGGCCCGGCACCAGCGTCCAGGGACCCGCCCAGCCGTTGAAGAAGGTCACCGTGCCCAACATGATCGAGAACAGCGCCACCGACCCGATGATGGGCCAGTGACTGGCGTGCGGGACGTAGTAGTGACTGGTGTCCGGGGCGTGAGCCTGTGCCATGGTCATTTCTCGCGTTTGATCATTGTCGAGGGATCGTAGAACGTGTAGGTCAGCGTCAGCCGGTCGATGTAGCGCGGCAGGGCCGGATCGACGAAGAAGCGCACCGGCATCACCCGCTCCTGGCCGACGCCGAAGTGCTGCGGCGAAAAGCAGAAACACTCGGTCTTGCGGAACCAGGTGGCGGCCTTCGAGGGCGAAATGTCCGGCACCGCCTGGGCGACGGTCTCGTGACCCATGAGATTGTGCGCGTAGAACCGGGTCAGGTAGAGCTGACCCGGATGCACCTGCATGGTCTTCACCAGCGGGTGGAACTCCCAGTTGCCGTTCGCCGGCACGTCGGTGAGGAAGTCCACCGTCACCGTGCGCGAGCGGTCCGGGTTCTCGGTGACGACGGCGGCGCGCGCGAGCGAGGACTGGTCGCCCTGCCCCGTCACGGCGCACAGCACGTTGTACAGCGGCACGAGCGCGAACCCGAAGCCGAAGCTGCCGAGCGCGAACACGAACAGCTTCGTCGCGAGCGAGCGGTTGCTCTTGCCCGGGCCGTCGCGTTCCAGCTTCATCGCGAACCGCGCCAGATCATCATGACGATGAAGCCCACGTAGAAGGCGGCCGCGATGCTGCCCAGCAGCAACGCCGCGCGCCGCACGCCGCGGCGGCGCGCTCCGGCGTCAGACGCCGCGGGCGTGAGCGCCGACATCAATGCGCCGCGCCGCGCTGGATGAGGGCATCCGACGGCGGATCAGTCCAGGAGTGGAACGGCGGCGGCGAGGGCAGCTCCCACTCCAGGCCATGCGCGCCCTCCCACGCCCGGTTGCCGATGCGCGCGCCACCGCGCACGCACTTCCAGACGATGTAGGGGAACAGCAGCTGCGTCAGGCCGAAGGCGAAGCCGCCGAGCGAGGAGACCATGTTCCAGTCGGTGAACTGCACGGCGTAGTCCGGGATGCGGCGCGGCATGCCGGCCAGGCCGAGGAAGTGCTGCGGGAAGAACAGCACGTTCACGAAGATCGTGGACAGCCAGAAGTGCCACTTCGCGAGTGTCTGGTCGTACATGTTGCCGGTCCACTTCGGCAGCCAGTAGTAGATGGCGGCCATGATCGCGAACACCGCGCCGGGGACCAGCACGTAGTGGAAGTGCGCCACCACGAAGTACGTGTCCTGGTACTGGTAGTCGGCGGGCACGATGGCCAGCATCAGCCCGGAGAAGCCGCCGATGGTGAACAGGAACAGGAACGAGAGCGCGAACAGCATCGGCGGCTCGAAGGTAAGCGAGCCCCTGTACATGGTCGCCGTCCAGTTGAAGACCTTCACGCCGGTCGGGATGGCGATCAACATGGTCGAGAGCATGAAGAACAGCTGCCCGGCGAGCGGCATGCCCACCGTGAACATGTGGTGAGCCCAGACGATGAAGGACAGGAAGGCGATCGAGGCGGTGGCGTACACCATGGCCTCGTAGCCGAACAGCGGCTTGCGCGAGAAGGTCGGGATGATCTCCGAGACCACGCCGAAGGCCGGCAGGATCAGGATGTACACCTCGGGATGGCCGAAGAACCAGAAGATGTGCTGGAACATCACCGGATCGCCGCCGCCGGCGGCGGTGAAGAAGGTGGTGCCGAAGAAGTGATCGGTCAGCAGCATCGTCACGGCGCCGGCGAGCACCGGCATCACGGCGATCAGCAGGTAGGCGGTGATCAGCCAGGTCCACACGAACAGCGGCATCCGCAGCAGCGTCATGCCGGGCGCGCGCAGGTTCATGATGGTCACGACGACGTTGATCGCGCCCAGGATCGACGAAATACCCATCATGTGGATGGCGAAGATCGTCATCGGGAAGGCCGCGCCACCCTGCAGCATCAGCGGCGGATACATCGTCCAGCCGCCGGCCGGGCCGCCGCCGGGCACGAACAGCGTCGCGAGCAGCAGCGTGAAGGCGAAGGGCAGGATCCAGAAGCTGAAGTTGTTCAGCCGCGGCAGCGCCATGTCCGGCGCGCCCACCTGCATCGGGATCATCCAGTTCGCGAGCCCGGTCCAGGCCGGCATCACGGCGCCGAAGATCATCTCCAGCGCGTGCATCGTGGTCATGCTGTTGAAGAACTGCGGATCCAGGAACTGCATGCCGGGCTTGAAGAGCTCCAGGCGGATGAGCATCGCCATGGCGCCGCCGATGAAGAAACTGATGCCGGCGAACACCAGGTACATCGTGCCGATGTCCTTGTGGTTCGTGGCGTACACCCAGCGGCGCCAGCCATGCGGCTTGTGATCGTGCGCATCGTGGTCGTGGGCGGTTGCGGCGTGGTCGTTGTGAGCCATGTTCGTGTCTCGATATTTAATGGGTAGCGCGGACCGTCAGGGGGCGGCCGCGGCGGGTGCGGACGCCGGCGCGGAGGCTTCAGGCGGATGCTGCTGCAGCTGTTCGGCCTTCAGCCAGCTCTGGAAGTCCTCCTTCGGGCGGGCGTCCACCACGATGGGCATGAAGCCGTGATCGCGGCCGCACAGCTCGGCGCAGTTGCCGCGGTACAGGCCGGGCTTGTCGGCGTCGACGTTGAACCAGGCCTCGTTGACGAAGCCGGGGATGGCGTCCTTCTTGACGCCGAACTGCGGCACCCACCAGGAATGGATCACGTCGTTGGCCGTGATCAGCAGGCGCACCTTCGTGCCGACGGGCACCACGAGCGGGTTGTCCACGTTGAGCAGGTAATGGGGAATGGTGGTCACGTCGACGCCCGAGCCGAGCTGCCGCGCGGCGTCGCTGGCGCGGTCCAGGCGCGAGAAGAAGCTCACCCCGGAGTTCAGGTATTCGTAGTTCCAGCCCCACTGGTAGGCGGTCACCCGGACCGTGAGCTGCGAGTTGCGCAGGTCCTCGGTCTTGATCAGGGTGGTCGCGGCCGGGACGGCGGTCGCGACGAGGATGGCGATCGGCACGAGGGTCCAGATGATCTCGACGGTCGTGCTGTGGACCATCGAGGTGTCCGGCACGGCGCCGCGGGACTTGCGGAAGGTGAAGATCGAGTAGGCCATCACGCTGAAGACCACGAGGGCGATGGCGGTGCACATCCAGAACATCAGCATGTGCAGGCCATAGATCTGCCGTGACATCGCCGTCACGCCCTGCGGCATGTTCAGCAGACTCCAGCCGGAGTCGGCGTGCGCCGGAGCGGCGCCTGCGGCCAGTGCGGCAAGGGTGAGGAGGGGGGCAAGAATTTTGCGCATCATTTATATGTATCTCATGGCCTGCGGCCATCAAAAACCATCGGTCCCACCTGCGAAGCCCAGCGCCGGCGACTGGTCGACGCGGCCGATGAGCCCGCGCAGCCTGCCGTACAGGCCGTGGCGTTCTTCCTCGGTCAGGAAATCACCGACCGCGCATCGTCGCCCATGCGATTCGATGACCAGGCGGCTCGGATGCAGGCGCGACGTTGAGCGGCGCAGTTTAACCTGAGCCCAGTGCCGCGGAAACACAACCTCACTGCGGACATTACCTATGCAGGACTGTATGGCCACGTCGGACTCCGAAACGAGGATGGTCTGGCGGTGATGACGGCGCGCGAGGCTCAGGCGCAGCGCCACGCCGAGGATCAGCATTTCGAGCCCCGCGAAGGGCAGCACCGGCCAGAACCCGAGGTAGGTCAGGAATCCGGCGATGCCGAAGCACGGCAGGCACGCCGTCACGAAGAACAGCACCGCGCCGCGCACGCTGAGCGAGCAGTTCGGGGCGATCACGATGCGGGCGTGTGCGGATTCCACCGCTGCATGGTACCGGGCGAGATTTTTTATTCAAGTCAACTGCTTACGCGTCGCAGACTGCAGCAGCGCGGCGCCAAGGTCCGGCAGCAGCGTCCCCGCATGGCCGCCCGGGTCATGCCCGATGACGGCCAGCGGCGGCATGCCGATGTGCTGCTCGAGGGTGAGCAGGTTCTCCGGCATACGGGCAAAGGCCGGGTCCAGGTGGTTGCCGATCCAGCCGGCCAGGGTCAGCTCCCGCTGCCGGATCGCCGCGACCGTCAGCAGGGCGTGATTCAGGCAGCCGAGGCGCAGGCCGACGACGAGCAGCACCGGCAGGCCCAGCGCCGCGGCCAGGTCCGCCATGAATTCGGTGTCGTTGAGCGGCGCGAGCCAGCCCCCGGCCCCTTCGACGATCACCCAGTCCGCGCCCTCCCCGAGCTTCGCGAAATGCTGCCGGATCCGGGGCAGCTCGATGTCCACGCCCGCCGCGCGGGCCGCGAGGTGCGGGGACACCGGCTCCGCGAGGCAGTAGGGATTGACGCTCCCGTAGGGGTGGCTCAGGTTGCTCGCCGCGATGAGGGCCAGCGCGTCTTCGTTGCGCAGGCCCTCGCCCGTCATGGTGGCGCCGGCGGCCACCGGTTTCATGACCGCCACGCGAACACCGGCGGCCACGAGCGAGCGCACGATGAGCCGGGCCACGACGGTCTTGCCGACCTCGGTGTCCGTGCCGGTGATGAAGAGACCCTGAGGGTTCACGGCGCGCGTCCGCGGCGGATGGCGCTTGCCGGGATGAGCACCTCACCGGATGTCACCGGCGCGGCCGGCTGGCCGCGCGTCCCCCAGGCGGCACCGTAGACCACTTCGTAGGTGGCGGGCAGGAGAGCGTCCCGGCGCTGCGCCTCGTAGGCGGCGGTCATCGCGCGCCAGCGCCCCTTGCCCGTGAGGCCGCGTGCGCGCGCCGCGGCGGCGTTGCGGGCGCCGAGGGCCTTCAGATCGCGGGAGATCGCGGCCACGTCCGGATAGAGCAGGGTCAGATGCTCGACATCCATCACCGGCTCCGCGAGGCCCGCGCGCAGGATCGCATCGCCGATGTCGTGCATGTCGCGAAAGCCGCTGACATGGGTGCCGCCGTCGGCCGCGGCCCAGGCCGCGCGCAGCTCGCGCAGGGTGTCCGGGCCGAAGGTGCTGAAGGCGAAGAAGCCCCCGGGCGCGAGCACGCGCCGGATCTCGCGCAGGGCCGCGTCCAGGTCGTCGCACCACTGCAGCATCAGGTTGCTGAAGATGAGGTCGACCGCACCGTCGCGCAATGGCAGCTGGAAGACGTCGGCGCAGAGCATCTGCAGGGGCCGCAGCCAGCCGCTGCGGCGCCGCGCCTCGCGCAGCATGCCCGGTGCGGGGTCGAGGCCGATCACGAGCGCTCCGCGGTAGCGGTCCTTCAGGCTGCGCGCGCCGCGGCCGGTGCCGCAGCCCAGGTCCACCACCGCCCGCGGGCTGACGCGGATCAGGTCCAGGCGCGAGAGCAGCTCCTCGCGCACGCGGGTCTGCAGCGAGGATGCGGCATCGTAGGTGGCGCTGGCGCGATCGAAGGCGGCGCGCACCGCCCGGCGGTCCAGGACGAAGGCCTCAGGCGGCTGCATGCGACAGCACCCCGGCGAGCGTTTCGATCAGGGCGTCGACCTGCGCTTCGGTGTGCGCCGCCGAGAGCGTGATGCGCAGCCGCGCCGAGCCCTTCGGGACCGTGGGCGGGCGGATGGCCGCCACCCAGAACCCGGCCGCGAACAGCGCCTCGCTCAGCGCGAGCGCCCGGCCGCTGTCGCCCAGCAGCAGCGGCTGGATCGGCGAGACCGAGGGCAGGAGCGTGATGCCGGCGTCGGCCGCGCCGCGCCGCAGGCGCGCGGCGAGGGCGAGCACCCGTTCGCGGCGCCAGCCTTCGGCCGCGGCGATGGCCAGTGCCGCCCGCGCGGCGGCGGCGACCGGCGGCGGCAGCGCGGTCGTGTAGATGTAGCTGCGCGCCGTCTGCAGCAGCCACTCGATGTAGACCTCGTCCGCCGCCACGAAGGCGCCGAAGCAGCCGAAGGCCTTGCCGAGCGTGCCGACGAGGATCGGCACCGCGGTGCCGTCGAGGCCGAAGTGTTCGAGGCAGCCGCGGCCGGTGCGCCCGATGACGCCGAGCCCGTGGGCATCGTCCACGATGAGACAGGCATCGGCCGAGCGCGCCGCCTGCGCGAGCTCAAGCAGGGGCGCGAGGTCCCCGTCCATGCTGAAGACGCCGTCGGTGACCAGCAGGTCGGCCCCGGGCGCGGCGTGATGCAGGGCGGCGCTCGCCGCGGCCGCGTCCGCGTGCGCGAAGCGCTTCAGGCGCGCGCCCGACAGGCGCGCGGCGTCGATCAGCGAGGCATGGCAGAGCCGGTCGAGGACCACCCGGGAGCCGCGCGAGGCGAGACAGGTGATGGCCGCGAGGTTCGCCATGTACCCGGTCGAGAACAGCAGCGCGCGGCGGCGCCCGGTGAACTGCGCGAGCTCCTCCTCCAGGCGCTCGTGTTCGGGCCCATGGCCGGTGACCAGGTGCGAGGCGCCGCTGCCGGTGCCGCGGAGCGCGGCGCACTGTGAGAGCGCCTGTGCGAGCGCCGGATGACCGGCGAGCCCGAGGTAGTCGTTGCCGCAGAAGTTGACCAGCCGCCGGCCCTCGACGACCACGACCGGCCCCTCGGCGGGGAGCGGGGTCGCGGTGCGTCGCCGGCGCTGCAGGCGCTGCGCGGCAAGCCGCGCGAGGCCCGCCTGCAGGGCTGCCGGCTTCATGCGTTCGCGGCAGCCCGCGCAGGCGCTTCCGGCCTCAGGCCGAGGCGCTCGAGCAGCCGCGAGTCCTTCTCGACGTCCGGATTGCCGGTGGTGAGCAGCTTCTCGCCGTAGAAAATGGAATTGGCGCCGGCCATGAAGCACAGGGCCTGCATCTCGTCGCTCATCTGGGTGCGGCCGGCCGACAGGCGCACGTGCGAGCGCGGCAGCACCAGGCGGGCCACCGCGATGGTGCGGACGAAGTCGAAGGGATCCACCGGGGCGGCACCGTGCAGCGGCGTGCCCGGCACCTGCACGAGCTCGTTGATCGGCACGCTCTCGGGGTGCTCGGGCAGCCCCGCAAGGGTTGCGAGCATCGACGCCCGGTCGCGCGTTGACTCGCCCATGCCGACGATGCCGCCGCAGCACACCTTCAGGCCCGCGTCCCGGACCGCGGACAGGGTGTCGAGGCGGTCCTGGAAGGTGCGGGTCGTGATGATCCGGCCGTAGAACTCCTCGGAGGTGTCGAGGTTGTGGTTGTAGTAGTCCAGGCCCGCGTCCTTCAGCTGCTGCGCCTGGGCCGGCTCGAGCATGCCGAGGGTCGCGCAGCTCTCGAGGCCCAGGTCGCGCACCTCCCGGACCATGGCGCAGATGACGTCGAGGTCGCGGGCCTTCGGCGAGCGGTAGGCCGCGCCCATGCAGAAGCGCGTCGCTCCGGCCGCCTTCGCGCGCTGCGCGCTCTGTCTCACCGCCGCCACTTCCATCAGCGCTTCGCGCGAGAGTCCGGTGTCGTAGCGGACGCTCTGCGGGCAATAGGCACAGTCCTCGGGGCAGGCGCCGGTCTTGATCGACAGCAGCGTGCTCATCTGGACCGTGTTCGGCGTGAAATGCAGCCGGTGCACGCGCTGCGCCTCCTGCAGCAGGTCGAGGAAGGGCAGCGCAAAGAGGGCTTCGATTTCGGCCACGGTCCAGTCATGGCGCGGGGAGCCGTTGCTCATGGTCGGGTCCTTCGGATCTGGCGCCAGGGATGGCGCCGGGGATGTTCCCGGGCGGGCCCGCCGCTGTCAACCGGGGAGCATCCCGCGGGGTGACAGTTGGACGTTATCCGATCACCGCTTTGGGCGTATGATCCGCGGGCTTTTCCTTCACACCCTCGAGGAGCACCGACATGAGCCGCAAGCCACCCAGCACCCCTGCGTCTGCGCCATTGGGATCGTTGAGCCGCCGCGGCTTCATGGGCGCGGTTGCCGGCGCGGGCGCGGGCGCCGCCGCGGCCGTGGGCGGCCTGGTGCTGCCGCAGAGCGCGCAGGCCGAGGTGCTGTTCCCGAAGGATCGCGGTGGCTTCGGCGGCGGCGGCAGCGCGGGGGGCAGCGTGTACCGGTCCGAGAACGACCTGTACGACTGTGAAGTGGAGGGCACGCTGCCGAAGGACCTGGACGGGATCTTCTTCCGCGTCGGCCCGGATCCGCAGTACCCGAAGCCGGAGATCTACGGGCACGACATCCCGTTCGACGGCGAGGGCATGATCGGCGCCTTCCGCATCAAGGACGGCCACGTCGACTTCCGCAGCCGCTACGTGCGCACCCAGCGCTACAAGGCCCAGCACGCGGCCCGCCGCTCGCTGTTCGGCATGTACCGCAATCCGCTCACCGATGATCCGAGCGTGAAGGGCCTGAGCCGCGGCACCGCGAACACCCAGATCTTCTACCACCACGGCCGGCTGCTCGCGATGAAGGAGGACAGCCCGCCGGTGGCGCTGAACCCGCTGACCCTCGAGACCGTCGACGATTACTACACCTTCAACGGCGGGCTCAAGGGACAGACCTTCACCGCGCACCCGAAGATCGATCCGCAGACCGGCGAACTGGTCGCCTTCGGCTACGAGGCCAAGGGCCTCGCCACCGACGATGTCTTCGTGTTCTCCGCCGATCCGAAGGGCGCGGTGAACTGGTCGGCGTGGCTGAAGGTGCCCTACGCCGGGATGATCCACGACTTCGGCGTCACGCAGAAGTACGTGATCTTCTACGTAAGCCCGATGGCCACGAACATGGACATCATCAAGAACAACGGTCCGCACTTCGCCTGGGATTCGACGCTGCCGACCTGGCTCGGCATCATGCGCCGCGGCGGCGATGGCAAGGACCTGCGCTGGTTCAAGGGACCGGGCTACATGGCCACGCACACCATGGGCGCCTGGAACGAGGGCGAGAAGGTGTTCTTCGACGTCGACGGCGCCGATTCGAACCAGTTCCCGTTCTTCCCGCAGCTGCACGAGAAGTGGGATCCGGTGAAGGCGGCCGGCCGGGTCATGCGCTACAGCGTGAATCTCGCGAACAGGAAGGCCACGACCTACGACATCGAGAACATGTATGCGGGCGTCACCGGCGCCCTGTCCCGGCAGGACGACCGCTATCACACCGTGCCCTACCGCTACGGCTTCCTGCTCAGCAGCGATCCGGCGGTCGGCAGCCGCTGGGCGATGTTCGATCACATGACCCGCACCGCGAAGTTCTTCTCCCTGGGGAAGGAGGCGAGCCTCGCCGAGATGTGCTTCGTGCCGCGCCGCAAGGGTGCGCCGGAGGGCGATGGTTACCTGATCGGCGTCGCCTCCCATCCGCGCGAAGGCGGCCGGGCGGACCTGGTGCTGGTGGATACCGCGCACCTGGAGGACGGTCCGGTCGCGACGGTGAAGCTGCCGTACCGGATCGCCGGCCAGATCCACGGCTTCTGGGTGCCCGGGGATCAGCTGCCGGCGTAGAGGTACTGCAGCGCGATGCCGGCGAAGACGGCGACGCCGGTGTAGTTGTTGTTGAGGAAGCCCGCAAGGCAGCGTTGCGGGTCGCGGTCGCGGATCAGCCATTGCTGGAGCACGAAGGTCGCGGCGGCGGCGCCGAGGCCGCCGTAGAACCAGGGGCCGAAGTGCAGCGTGCGTCCGACGAGCGCCAGCGCGGCCAGCATCAGCAGCTGCAGGATGCCGATCATCGCCCGGTCCATGTCGGCGAAGGCGATGGCCGTGGAACGCACGCCGATCTTCAGGTCATCCTCCCGGTCCACCATGGCGTACTGGGTGTCGTAGATCACCGCCCAGATCACCGCCGCGATGAAGATGACCCAGGCGACCCGCGGCACGGCGCCGGTCTGCGCCGCGAAGGCCATGGGCACGCCCCAGCCGCCGAAGGAGATTCCCAGGTACAGCTGCGGCAGCGGAAAGAAGCGCTTGACGAAGGGATAACTGACGGTGAGCGCCGCGCCCACGAGCGACAGGCGCAGGGTGAGGGCGTCGAGCCTCAGGACCAGCCACAGCGCGACGGCGGCGAGCAGCACGAACAGGGCCAGGGCCTCCTGCGGGGAGACGCGGCGGGCGGCGAGCGGGCGGGCTCGCGTGCGCCGGATGCGCGGATCGATGTCGCGGTCGACCAGGTCGTTGACGATGCACCCGGCGGCGCGCATGACGACCACGCCGAGCACGAACACCACGAGCACGCGCGGCGCGGGATGCCCGTTGCCGGCGATCCACAGTGCCCACAGCACGGGCCACAGCAGCAGCCAGATGCCGATGGGCCGGTCGAGCCGCGCGAGGCGCGCGTATTCGTCGAGCCTGCGGCCCAGCCGCCAGGCGAGCGGCGGCGTCCGGGGCCGCGGCGGCCGCAACCCCAGATCCACGATCGGGTCATCTGCCATCGGCATGCTTTTTCAGGATCCCTTCAGCCAACCGTACCGTAGCGCTCACCCTCGCCGATCCAGCGGGTGGTCAGTGGCGCGATGTTATCCGGATAATCGCGCAGCATCAGCTCGGCGGTCTTCTGTACCGCGGGCAGCAGGTCCGCATCGCGCGCGAGGTCCGCGACCCGCAGCTGCGCGAGGCCCGTCTGGCGGGTGCCGAGCAGCTCGCCGGGCCCGCGCAACTGCAGGTCACGACGCGCGATCTCGAAGCCGTCCGTGGTCTCGCGGATGGTGCGCAGCCGCGCGCGCGCCACTTGTGACAGCGGCGCCCGGTACAGCAGCACGCAGGTCGAGGCCTGCGCGCCGCGGCCGACCCGGCCGCGCAGCTGGTGCAGCTGGGCGAGCCCCATGCGTTCGGCGTTCTCGATGACCATGAGGGTCGCGTTCGGGACATCGACCCCGACCTCGATCACGGTCGTGGCCACGAGCAGCTGGATGCGGTTGGCCTTGAACGCCGCCATCGTGGCCTCCTTGCGGGCGGCCGGCTGCCGCCCATGCACCAGCTCCACCTTCAATTCCGGCAGCGCTTCGCGCAGCGCGACCACGGTCTCCTCGGCGGCCTGGTACTGCAGCTCCTCGGACTCATCGATCAGCGGACACACCCAGTACGCCTGGCGACCCGAACGGCAGGCCGCGAGGATGCGCTGGACGACCTCGTGGCGGCGCTGCTCGGCCATGACCACCGTGACCACCGGGGTGCGGCCCGGCGGCAGCTCGTCGATCACCGAGATATCGAGGTCGGCGTAGGCCGTCATGGCGAGCGTTCTCGGGATCGGCGTCGCGGTCATGATCAGCTGGTGGGGCATGCTGCCTGCCACGCGGCCCTTGTCCTGCAGGGTCAGGCGCTGCTGTACGCCGAAGCGGTGCTGCTCATCGACGATGACCAGGGCCAATTTCGCAAAATTGACTCCCTTTTGAAACAATGCGTGAGTTCCGACGACGATCTGGATCTCCCCTGAGGCAATCGCCGCTTCGGCGCTGCGTCGGGTCCGGGCCGGCTGCGAGCCGGTCAGCAGCGCCACGGGCAGGTCGAGCGCCCTGAACCAGCCGCTGAGAGTGCGCCAGTGCTGCTCCGCGAGCAGTTCGGTCGGCGCCATCAACGCCACCTGATGGCCACTGCCGACGGCGCGCGCCGCGGCGAGCGCGGCGACCACGGTCTTGCCGCAGCCGACATCGCCCTGCAGCAGCCGCTGCATCGGATGACCGCCGGCCAGGTCCGCGTCGATCTGCGCGCTCGCGCGCCGCTGGGCGCCGGTCAGCCGGAAGGGGAGCGCCGCGAGCAGGCGCGCGCGCACCTGCCGTTCGTCCGCCAGCGGCACGCCGGGGTCCGCGGCGCCGCGCAGCTTGCGCAACCGCAGACTCAGCTGATGGGCCAGCAACTCCTCGAAGGCCAGGCGCCGCTGCGCGGGGTGCCGCCCGGCGAGGAGCGCGCCGTGGTCCTCGTCCCGCGACGGCCGGTGCAGCAGCTCCAGCGCCGCGCGCAGCGGGGGCAGCCGCAGCGAGCGCTCGACCTCGGCCGGCAGCCAGTCGCGCACCGCGATCGGGGTGCCGGGCTCACCGAGGGCCTGGCCGATCAGCATGCGCAGCCGCGGTTGGGTCACGCCTTCGGTGGCCGGATACATCGGTGTGAGGGACTCATCGAGCGCCTGCGGTCCGGGGGTCACGCGCCGGTATTCGGGGTGGACCATTTCCAGGCCCGAGGCGCCGCGCCGCACCTCGCCGTAGCAGCGCAGCCGCAGCCCGCGCGTCAGGGCCTGCTGCTGCGCCGAGGTGAAGTGGAAGAAGCGCAGGGTGAGGAACCCGGAGCCGTCGCTGATCCGGCACAGCAGCTGCCGCCGCCTGCGCCAGGTCACCTCGGTGAGCTGGACCTCGCCTTCGACGACGGCGTGCCCACCCGGGGCCAGCGCGCCGAGCGGCGCGATCCGGGTACGGTCCTCGTAGCGCGTCGGCAGGAGAAACAGCAGGTCCTGAACCTGCCGGATGCCGAGCCTCGCGAGGCGCTGCGCGAGCGCCGCGCCCACGCCGCGCAGCGCCGTGACCGGACGCCGTTCGGTCGCCTCAGTCAAGGCAGAGGATGCACTCGATTTCCACGCGCGCCCCCTTCGGCAGCTGCGCGACGCCGACGGCGGCCCGGGCCGGATAGGGCTCGCGGAAGTAGGTCGCCATGATCTCGTTGACCTTCGGAAAATGCGCCAGATCGCACAGGAACACGGTGACCTTCGCGACCTGGGAGAAGCCGCCGCCGGCCGCCTTCACGATGGCCAGCAGATTCTCGAAGCAGCGGCGGATCTGCGCCTCGATGTCGCCGGTCACCAGTTCGCCGGTGCGCGGATCAAGCGGAATCTGGCCGGAGACGTAGACGGTATTGCCCACGCGGACCGCCTGGGAATAGGTGCCGATGGCCTTCGGGGCGTCGTCGGTGTGGATGATGGAGCGGGTCATGGTTTGTCTTCGGGCCTCTTGCGTGAATGCGCCGCCAGCGTGCGGGTGACCCGCAGCACATCGGGCATGCGGCGGATGGAACGGATGACGGTGGCCAGCTGCGCGCGGTCCCGGACCCGCAGCTCGAAGTCGAGCTCGGAGGTCTCCGATTCGCGCTCCTCCACCGACACTCTTTCTATGTTGGTCTCGGTGGCCGAGATGGCCGCGGCCACGGCTGCCAGTATGCCCATGCGGTTGGGCACGTCGACCTGGATCCGCGAGCTGAAATACCGGTCCGGGGTCGCCTGCCAGGTCACCGGCAGCCATTTTTCCGGATGCTTGCGGTAGTCCTCGACGTTGACGCAGGTCTCCCGGTGCACGACCACGCCGCGGCCGCTCGAGAGGAAGGCGATGACCGGGTCGTTCGGAATCGGGAAGCAGCAGCGCGCGTAGCTCACGAGCAGCCCCTCGGTGCCGGCGATGGCCATGGCCCCGGGGGCGGCGACTTCGCCGGCCTCGGGCGGGGCGGCGGGCAGCAGGCGCCGCGCGACCAGCGGCGCGAGCCGCTCGCCCATGCCGATGCGTTCGAAGAGCTCATCGATGTCCTTCATGCCGAACTCGCCGACGGCGCTCTGCATGAGCGCGGGGGTGACATCCTCCAGCGCGAGGTGGAACTCCCCGAGCGACTGGTTCAGCAGCCGCTTGCCGAGGGCGATGGCCTCGGAGCGCCGCAGGCCCTTCAGGTAGTGCCGGATGGCGTTGCGCGCCTTGGCGGTGACCACGAAGTTCACCCACGAGGGATTCGGCATCGCGCCCTTCGCGGTGATGATCTCCACGGTCTGCCCGTTGCGCAGCACGGTGCGCAGCGGCGTGAGGCGCCGGTCCACCTTGGCCGCGACGCAGCGGTTGCCGATGTCGGTGTGCACCGTGTAGGCGAAGTCGACCACGGTGGCGCCGCTCGGCAGGCGCAGGATCTCGCCCTTCGGCGTGAACACGTAGACCTTATCCGGGAACAGGTCGACCTTGACGCTCTCGAGGAACTCCTCGGAGCTGCTGCCGCCGTCCTGCAGCTCGACCAGCCTCGAGAGCCATTCGCGCGCGCGCTCCTGCTGCGAGGAGCCGGCGCTCTCGCCGGTCTTGTAGCGCCAGTGGGCCGCGATGCCGCTCTGGGCCACGCTGTGCATGTCCTCGGTGCGGATCTGCACCTCGATGGGCACGCCGTTCGGCCCGAACAGGGTCGTGTGCAGCGACTGGTAGCCGTTGACCCGCGGGATCGCGATGTAGTCCTTGAAGCGTCCCGGCATCGGCTTGAAGACGCTGTGTACGCTGCCGAGCGCCCGGTAACAGGTGTCGGCCTTGTCCACGACGATGCGCAGGCCGTAGACGTCGACGATCTCGTTCAACGTCGAGCGTTTGCGGCGCATCTTGCGGTAGATGCTGTAGAGGTGCTTCTCGCGCGTCTCGACCCGCGCGACGATCTGGTTCTTCATCAGCGCCGCGGTCAGCTGCTGCTCGATCTTCTTCAGGAATTCCTTCTGGTTGCCGCGGGCGCGCTTCAAGGCGCGCTCCAGGACCCGGTAGCGCTGCGGGTACAGCGCCGCGAACCCGAGGTCCTCGAGCTCCAGCTTCAGGTCGTACAGCCCGAGGCGCTCGGCGATGGGCGCGTAGATCTCGAGCGTCTCGCGGGCGATCGCGCGCCGGCGCGGCACGGCCATGGCCTCGATGGTGCGCATGTTGTGGGTGCGGTCGGCGAGCTTCACGAGCACCACGCGCAGGTCCCGCACCATCGCGAGCAGCATCTTGCGGAAGCTCTCGGCCTGCGCCTCCTCGCGGCTCTTGAACTTGATCTGGTCGAGCTTCGTGACGCCGTCGACGATTTCCGCGACGTCGGCCCCGAAGCGTTGGGCGAGCTGGTCCTTCGGGGTGGGCGTGTCCTCGATGACGTCATGGAGGATGGCCGCGATGATGGTGTCGGAGTCCAGGTGCAGGTCGGCGAGTATCGCCGCCGCGGCGACCGGGTGGGCGATGTAGGGCTCGCCGGTGAGGCGGGTCTGGCCCTTGTGGGCCGAGGCGCCGAATTCAGCGGCGTCCCGGATGCGCTCGACCTGCTCGGGCGGCAGGTAGGTGCTCACCGTGGCCAGCAGGTCCTTCAGCCCCGGCGTGGCGCGCCTTGCACCGGGGATCAGTCCCAGGAGCGAAGACGCATAGTCCATAGGTTGCGCCCGGGCGTCAGTCTCCGAGACCGAATTGGGGGGCCCGGAACACCATCGACTCGGCGTCCGGCATCGGGGCCTCGACCGGCGGCGGCTCCGGCTCGCGCAGCATCTCGGCCGTGATCGAGCCTTCGGCGATCTCGCGCAGGGCGACGACCGTGGGCTTGTCGTTCTCCCAGGCGACGGTCGGCTCGGCGCCATTGGCGAGCCGGCGGGCCCGCTGGGAAGCCAGCAGGACCAGCTGGAAGAGGTTATCGACGTTCTGGAGACAGTCTTCGACGGTGATTCGGGCCATATCGTGTTGACTTCGGTGAGTACCGCCGCGATGGGCGGAAGAGGTCCGCAAGTCTACGGCAAAGGCCGCCGCTTTGACCAGACCGCCGTCTACGGTGCTCCGATCAGGTCCCGAAGCAGCGGCGCGAGCGCCTCGCGATCGCTTTCGAGGCCCCGGCCGCCTCCCGCGAGGATGCTCTGCAGCTGCCCGCAGGCGGTGTCGAAATCGTCGTTGACCACCACGTAGCCGAATTCACGGTAATGCGACATGTCGCCGACCGCGTCCCTCAGGCGACGGGCAATGACCTCGTCGGAATCCGTCCGGCGGTCGCGCAGCCGCTGTTCGAGGGCGGCCCGCGAGGGCGGCAGGATGAAGATCGTCGTGCATCCGGGCGCGGACCGGCGCACCTGCCGCGCACCCTGCCAGTCGATCTCGAGGATCACGTCCCGCCCCTGCGCGAGCACCGCCTCGACCGTGGCCCGGCCGGTGCCGTAGAAATTGTCGAACACCCGGGCGTGCTCGAGGAACTCCCCCCGGGCGAGCTTTTCCTGGAATTCCTGCCGGGTCACGAAGAAGTATTCGCGGCCCTGCACCTCGTGGGGCCGCGGCGCGCGCGTGGTGTGGGACACGGAGACCGCGAGCGCCGGATTGCGCGCGAGCAGGGCCTTCACCAGCGACGTCTTGCCGGCGCCCGAGGGCGCCGAGATCACGAACAGTCCGCCCTGGCGCGAGGTCTGTTTCCCGGGGGTCATGACTGCCTGCTGCTGCACGTCGTCATTGTAGCGAAGCCGGTTTTTAGCGTTTATCTGTATTGCGCCCCCGGGGGCAAGTGCTCATTCTGGCGCTCTCCATGGGAATCTCACGCAAGCAACCGTACCGCAGCCTGGTTGCGCCGTGCGCCGTGGCCATGATCCGGATGGCCGCCGCGGCGGATGCGCCGGATCAGGCCGCGACGGCCGAGCTGAACCCGGTGGTCGTGACCGCGACTCGCATCGCGCAGGGCAGCCTCATGCTGCCGATGTCGGTGGATCGCATCGACGGCGACGCGATCCATGTGGGGCAATCGCAGGTGAACCTGTCGGAGTCGCTCGACACCGTGCCGGGGGTGTCGGTGCAGAGCCGCCAGAACTATGCGCAGGACCTGCAGATCTCCTCGCGCGGCTTCGGGGCGCGCTCGAGCTTCGGCGTGCGCGGCGTGCGGCTGTACTCGGACGGCATTCCCGGAACGATGCCCGACGGCCAGGGGCAGTTCTCGCAGTTCGACCTGGGGTCCGCCGATCACATCGAGGTGCTGCGCGGACCGTTCTCGGCTCTCTATGGCAATTCCTCGGGCGGCGTCATCGCGGTGTTCACCGAGGATGGTCCTCCCGGTTTCGAAATCGGATCGACGCTGGAGTACGGCTCGCTCGTGACCCAGCGCTATGCGGGCCTGCTGGCCGGCGACACCGGCAAGGTCAACTACGTGCTCGACGTCTCGCACTTCCAGACCGACGGCTACCGGCAGCACAGCGACGCGGAGCGCAATCTGCTCAACGGCAAGGTGCGCGTGCAGCTCGATGACGTCTCGCAGCTCACCTTCGTCGCCAACGGCATCCAGACGCCGTACGTGCAGGATCCGCTCGGGCTCACCGCCGCGCAGGTCGCGGCGAATCCCGCCCAGGCGGGCACCGGCGCGGTGATGTTCGACACCCGCAAGGAACTGGCCCAGGAGCAGGTCGGCCTCACCTACGAGCGGCGCTTCGGCGCCGACGACAGCCTCGTCGCGATGGTCTACGGCGGCCACCGCGAGACCACGCAGTTCCAGGCCATACCGCTCGCGACGCAAGCCGCGTCCACGAGCCCCGGCGGCGTGATCAACCTCGCGCGCAACTACAGCGGCACCGACGTGCACTTCAGCGACCGGAGCGAGCTGTTCGGCACCACGCTCACGACCACCGCGGGCGTGAGCTATGACGGCCTGGACGAGCACCGGTACGGGTACCTGAACTACATCGGCACGGACCTCGGCGTCGAAGGCGCGCTGCGCCGCGCCGAAACGAACCTGGTGCATGACCTCGACGAATACCTGCAGCTGCAGTGGGATCCGACGCAGCAGCTGCACGCGACGGCCGGCGTCCGCAACAGCATCGTCGACATCAGTTCCCACAGCCATCTGTCGGTGAGCGGTGCGCTGCCGCTCTCCGGCACCCGCTACGCGGCGACCAATCCGGTCGTGGGCCTGTCTTACGGCCTCACCGGGAACCTGAATACCTACGCCTCGTTCGGGCGCGGCTTCGAGACTCCGACCCTGAACGAGCTCGCGTACCGTTCGATCAACGGCAGCCTGCCGGGCCTGAACTTCGGCCTGCGGCCGGCGCGCAGCAATGACTATGAGGTGGGCGTGAAAGCCCGCGGCGCGTGGTTCCGGACCGATGCGGCCGTGTTCCTGATCCACACCGACGATGAACTGGGCGTGCTGCAGAGTTCGGGCGGCCGCTCCGTGTACCAGAACATCGGCCCGACCCAGCGCAAGGGCCTCGAGTGGGGCCTGACGGCGGATCTGGCGCCCCACTTCGAGGCCCGCATCGCCTACTCCTATCTGCGGGCCGTCGTGCAGGATCCGTACCGGGGATGCTCCGGTACGCCGTGCACCCCGCCGAACATCGGCACCGTGGTGATCCCGGCCGGCAGCTACCTGCCGGCGATTCCGAAGAACATCCTCTATGCGGGCTTCACCTGGCGCCATCCCGCCTCGGGTTTCACGGCCACCGCCGAGACGCTCGCACGCTCGGGAATCTACGCCGATGACCACGGCAGCGGCCACGCCGGCGGCTACTGGACCGAGAACCTGCGCGCCGGTTTCGAGCAGCGCAGCACCGGCTGGGAGACCCGCGAATTCCTGCGCGTGGAGAACCTGTTCAACAAGGCCTACATCGGTTCGGTGATCGTCAACGATGCGAACTCGCGCTTCTTCGAACCGGCTCCGGGCCTCGGCTTCTTCGTGATGTTCGAGGCGAAGTACCTCGATCCGCGCAACTGAGGATCCCCGGGCCTCAGGCCCGATGCATGTCCCCGTCGATCGGCAGTACCTGACCCGAAATCGACTTGCCGGCATCCGAGGCCAGGAACACCGCCAGCGCCCCGCGAACACCCGTTCGGCGCGCTCGCCCGCGACGGCGCCCCGCCGATCCCGGCACAGTTCACGAGCACATCCACGCCGCCGAGCCGGCCATGATGAGCACCGTTTTCATGGTTATGATAGTGCCCGGTGGCCAGGGGGGGGAAACCATGCACCGCATCGCGCGCGCCGCGTTCATCTTCGCCGTTGCTCTGACCGCAAGCAGCTTCGTGTGCCGGGCCTGGCCGCAGACGGACAGCGGACGCGGCGCCCGCGACCCGCTGCCGGCGCGGGTGATCGTCGGGTCCGAAGGCAAGGGCCTGTTCACCGGTGCCGGGGTGCCGCCCGGGAATACGCCGGTCTTCGCGGCGCGCGACGGCGCCGTGCCGGCGGGCATCACACCGCTGCCGGTCGACATCTTCTCGACACACGACTTCTACCAGGATCGCGCGCTGTGGCTCGATCCGCGTTACTACCGCTGCAATTCACCGGTCGGCATCGAGCAGATCTGGGGCGCCTACGAAGTCCCGCTGATCGGCAGCGACCCGCCGCGCACGGCCGCGTGGGGTTACTGCGACCGCGACTATCCGCGCGCCGAAATCGTCAGTCCCTATCCCTTCCGCAGCGCCCGGGCGCATTACGAGGCGTTGCAAAAGGCGGCGCGCGCGCACGGCGGCCCGACGCTGTACACGCAGGCCACGCTGCCGGACTGGAGCGGGCGCTACCGGCGCGACCAGAGCAAGACCGCGACGTGGTATTACGGCGCGGTGCTGCAGGTTCCGACCTACCTGTCGCTGCTGACACCGCAGTACCAGCAGCGCTTCGTGCAGCAGATGTATCACGATGCCGCCAACCAGCCGCAATGGCCCGGCGGGTACTGCTGGCCCGAGGGGTTCATGCGCCGCTTCGCGCAGTACGGCGGATTCACGATCAGCCTGCTGGTCACGCGCGATCTGGTCCTGGAAATGCGCGACGCGGCTGAGACCCTCGTCACCCAGATCCACATCGGACGCGAGTTCAACCAGACCGGCTCGGTGCCGCGCCTGGGTCCACCGATCCCGCGCTGGTTTGGCGAGACCGTCGGTTTCTGGGACGGGGAGGCGCTGATCAGCTGGACCTCGAATCTCGAAGGCTGGATTTCGCACGGTGGCGCCGAGTACAGCAACAAGCTGCAGACCATCGAGATCTACACCCCCCGCAAGGACGCCGGGGGCCGGGTCATCGGCATCCGGCACGAGGCGATCCTGTACGACGAGGATGCCCTCGTCGATCCGGTGCGGATCGTCGAGCAGTGGACCCGGACGGCGAACCTCAACGAGGGTAACCCGTTCGAGATCCTCGACTGCGTACCGGCCGCCTATCCCGTCAAGGGCGTCCCGACGCCGAAGCTTCCGGGCCAGACCTTCGAATACACCATACCCGACGTGTTCGCGCGCCCCTGGGCGCAGATCTGGGAGCAGTACCAGGAGCAGGGCATGAAGAAGCCCGAACCGCACGACGACGTGTTCGATTTCGACAAGTCGAAGTGAGGCGCCATGAAGACGCTCCCGGTCCTGCTCGCCGCCGCCATCGCCCTGCCCCATGCGGTGCGCGCGGCCGATGCGGATGCGATCCGTGGCGGCTGGGTCGCAGAGGTCACCGGGCGCACGCAGGTCTACATGCTCATCGTGCGGGGCGATGCGGTGACCGGAACGCAGTGCTTCGATTGCGCGGACCCCGCGAATCTCGGATTCATCCACGGCCGTCTCGATGCGCAGGGCGTGCAGTTCACCCTCCGTCACGAAGACCGGGCGGGCAAGGTGACCGTCGATGACGCACAGGGCAGGTTGAACGGGAAAGAACTCGTACTGACTCTGCAGCCGCACGGCAGGCCCGCGCACCCGACCACGCTGACGCTGCACCGGCCACCGCCCCTGCCGCCGGTGCGGATTCTCACCAACGACGAAGCCGAGCTGCCGGGCCTCGCGCCGGGCAAGCGCCCCGCCTATGTGCTGCCCGGTGCCCCGGAGCGCTGGAGCCCCGGCAAGGTGCCCGGGCTGTGGCTGTGGGGAACGGGGCCGGGCAAGCAGTACTTCATCATCCGCAGGGTCGATGGCCAACTGCTCGGCATGGTCTGCGGCCCCTGCGACAATCCGAACGCGATGGCGCCGCTCGACGGCTTCGAGATCGACGGCGCCGACCTCAGGTTCAACATCGTGCACGAGGACACCGGCGCGGCCGTGCAGCACGGCCCGTTCAACAACGTCGCGCACGCGACTCTCGCGCGCAACGAGATGCACATCAAGGTCATACCGAGCTTCGACCCCAACTCGAAGCCCATCGAGATGACGCTGCTCGGACCGGTGGCGTTCCAGCCGCCGGATTGAGGGACCTGCCGGAATTTCTATTTACTTGAATGCTCTTACGTGGAAGAGCTTGCATCGGAGTTGGAGTCACAGTGGACAAGCGTAAACCTGAACACGGTACCCCCCAATGCGGAGGAACGCACTGCGACCTGCCCGCCGTGCGACAGGGCGATGCGCCGCGCGAGGCTCAGCCCCACCCCAGAGCCGCCTGACTTGGTCGTGAAGAAGGGCACGAAGATGTGCTCGCGCGCCGCATCGGTCAGGCCCGGCCCGTTGTCGGTGACCTCGATGTAGCACAGTCCGGCGTCGATGCCGCAGCTCACGTCGATCCGCGCTCCGTGCAGGCCCTCGACCGCGTCGCGGGCATTGCGCAATAGATTGATGAGCGCCTGTTCGATCAGGTCTGAATCCGCCTGCACCGTGAGGTCGGGCGGTGACACACTGCTCGCATAACTCACCTCACCGTGATCGAATACCGGTGCGAGCAGGCGCTCGACGCCCGCCAGCACGTTCTTCAAAGACACAGGCCCAAGGCGCGGCTCGGGCAGCTCGGCGACCTCACGGTAGCGTTCCACGAAGCGCATCAGCCCGAGACTGCGCCGGCGGATGGCCTCCAGTGCCGCGGCCACCTCCTCGGTGTGGCCGCCGTCCCGCAGCAGGGTATCGAGGCTTTCCGACAGCGAGGCGATCGGAGTGAGTGAATTCATCATCTCGTGCGCGAGCACTCGCGCCATGTCATCCCAGGCCTTGTGTTCCACGGCATCGAGCTCGCCCGCCAGGCGCTGCAGGCAGATCAGCCGCTGCGCCGCGACGCCCGGGGCCTTGAACTGCGTCGCGGATGCGAGCATCGGCGAGCCGTTTGCGAGCTGCACGATGTGCTGTGCGCCTGGTGGCAGCTGCGCCAGTATCCCCGCCGCGCCGCCGCCGAGCGTCTGCAATTGCTCGAGCCTTGGCACGGGATCGCCGAGCAGCTGATGCGCGGCGCGATTCACCAGGCGCAGCGCGCCCTCGTCGTTCACGACGAGTAGTGCCGCCGGCACGGTATCGAGCAGGGTCTGCAGATAGTCGCTGCCCTGGCGCTGCACGCGCCGGCTGGCGAGCAGAGACTCGCGCGCACGATCGAACGCCGCAGTCGGATGACCGGGAGTGGATTGACCCGACACCGGCAGTTCGAGTGCACCAGCCGATATGCTCTCGAGGAAGCGCTGGGTCGAACGGTCGGCATGCCGCACCACCCGCACCAGATCGGCCACGACGAGGGCCGCGCACAACATCACGACCAGCACGGTCGCGTAGAGCTGCGTGTTCGCGAGCAATCGCAGCACGAGCACCACGAGCACGGCCAGGATCACGGCCCGCGCGACCACGGCCCACTCGAAATGCCGCGGCAGGGCGCTAGAGTCCATGCTTCGAGATCCGCCGATACAGCGCCGCACGGCTCAATCCGAGCGCGGCGGCGGCAAGGGAGATGTTGCCGCCGTGCTGCAGCAACGCCCGCTCGATCGCGCCGCGCTCGAGCGTCTCCAGATTCAGGGTCTCGGCGGCGCGGCGCCGCCGCGTGGCTGCGGCCGCGGCGAGTACCGTGGCAATGAGCTTGTCGTTGCGCCAGGGCTTGAGCACGAAATCCACGGCGCCACGCTTGAGCGCCTCGACCGCCAGCGTGACGCCGCCGTAGGCCGTCATGAGCACGATCGCCAGACTCGAATCCATTTCCCGCAGGCGGCC
>DATJPN010000024.1:0-8703 GCA_035506335.1 Steroidobacteraceae bacterium
GCGAGCTTCACCGCGGCATCCACCCGCGAGACACCGGTCACTTCGAGCCCCTCGATGGGCTTGCGCGGCGCATTCTCGCGCGCCACGATCGCGCGCGCGAAGCCCTGCTTGCGGGCCTCGTGCAGCCGCTCCTCGCCATACGCCACCGGCCGCACCTCCCCGGTCAGACCGACTTCGCCGAACACCGCGAGCTGCCGGGGCAGTGCCCGGTCGTTGAGGCTCGAGGCCAGCGCCAGCACCACGGGCAGGTCCGAAGCCGTTTCGCCGATGTGCATGCCGCCGACCACGTTCACGAACACATCGTGTTCCTGCAGCGACAGCGCGGCGTGCCGGTTCATGACCGCGAGCAGCATCGCGACCCGGTTCGCATCCAGGCCCTGGGCGATGCGCCGGGGCGCGCCGAAGCGCATGCGGTCGACGAGCGCCTGCAGCTCGATCAGGAGGGGTCGCCCGCCTTCACGGGTCACGGTGACGATGCTGCCCGCCGCCGGCTCCGGCGCGCGCGCGAGAAAGATGGCGGCGGGATTGCGCACTTCGGCCAGGCCATGGCCGGTCATCGCGAAGAACCCGAGCTCATGAGCCGCACCGAAGCGGTTCTTGACCGCGCGCACGATGCGGAAGCGGCTGCCCGCCTCGCTTTCGAAATACAGGACGGTATCCACCAGGTGCTCGAGCACGCGCGGGCCCGCGATGGCGCCTTCCTTGGTGACGTGACCGACGATGATGACCGCGGTGCCCGTGGCCTTCGCGAAGCGCACCAGTGCCGCGGTGCATTCGCGCAGCTGCGAAACCGCACCGGCGCTCGCGCCCACATCGCCGGATGCGAGGGTCTGGATCGAGTCGACGACGAGCAGACCGGCCCGCTGCGCCGTGGCATGGTCCAGGACGGCCCCGAGGTCGCTCTCGGCCACCACGCTCACCCCCGGCGCCTGCAGCTGCAGCCGCTCGGCGCGCAAGCCGATCTGCGCCACCGATTCCTCGCCGCTGGCGTACAGCACCGGCCGGCCATTGCTCACGGCCGCCGCGGCCTGAAGCAGCAGCGTGGATTTGCCGATGCCCGGATCCCCGCCCAGCAGCGTCACCGAGCCCGGGACCAGACCGCCGCCCAGGGCCCGATCGAGCTCGGACAGGCCCGAGGGCAGACGCTCGGTGGTCCCCTGGGCCGCGGCGCCCATCGCCTGCGGCACGGCGCCGGTGGCGGCTGCCGAAGACCGGGCCGGCCCCTGGCCCGCCGGGCGCCCCGAATCGCGGCGCACCAGGGTGTTCCATTCCCCGCAGCTCGGGCATTGCCCGACCCACTTCGCAGTTTGAGCCTCACAGGCGGTACAAATGAACACGGTCGATGACTTCATGGCCGCCTGCGGTGCGCAAGAACACCGGTTTGTGATCAGACACTCGGACTATGCAGCGGACAATGCTAGCTTATGCAACTTCGAGGCGAGCAGCGGTCGGGCTCAAGGGTGGCCGCTGCCCTTTTGAGAGGAAGAGGTCTTGTCGAAGTCTGAAGCTCTGCACCGTCGCGCGGGTGGCCGCGCCGTACGGGTTCGCACGGTGCGCAAAGCGTGACCGACGTCACACTTTTTTCCGGATCTCGCGGCGGGGCGGATAGATGAGTCTGCGCGGCAGGTTGCGCTTCGTCGGCCAGACCGACACCGGCAAGGTCCGGGAGCACAACGAGGACACCATCGCGATCGATCCGGAAATCGGGTTGCTGGTGCTGGCCGATGGCATGGGCGGCTACAACGCCGGCGAGGTCGCGAGCGGCATCGCCGTCAAGACCATCGTCAACCTCGTGCGCGAGTCCGTCGAGCGCGAGGACCTGCGGGTACCCGATCCGGCGACGGGCATGTCCCGGCCGAGCATCATCCTGCGCGACGCCATCCATCGCGCCAACAAGATCATCTACCAGACCGCACGGGCGCAGCCGCAGTGCGAAGGCATGGGCACCACCGTGGTCAGCGCCCTGATGTTCGACAACAAGATCGCCGTCGCCCATGTCGGGGACTCCCGCATGTACCGGCTGCGCAACGACAAGTTTGAACAGGTCACCATGGACCACTCCTTGCTGCAGGAGCTGGTCGACCGGGGCTTCTACTCCCCCGAGGAGGCGCAGCGGGCGGCGAACAAGAACTATGTCACCCGCGCCCTCGGGGTCGAACCGACGGTCGAGGTCGAGATCCAGGAAGTCCCCACACAGAAAGGCGACTTTTATGTCCTGTGTTCGGACGGCCTGTCGGATATGGTGGAGGATGACGATATTCATTTAACGATCAGCACCTTTGGTGCTAATCTTGAAACAGTTGCTAAGCAACTGATTCAGTTGACGAACGACAATGGCGGACGTGATAACGTTTCAGTGGTCATGGCACACGTGGCCGAGAACTTCCCCGCCAACAAGGGCGTTCTCGACCGGATCCTGGGCTGGCTGGGCTGAACCTTCGTTAAGAGGCACGCATGGCAAGGTTGATACTTAGCCTGGATAGCCAGGTGATGGCGGAATACAACATGAACAAGGAGCGGTACACGATCGGCCGCCTCCCTGACAATGACATCCGCATCGACAATGGAGCGGTCAGCGGCCATCACTCGCTGATCATCAACATCCTCAATGACTCCTTCCTCGAGGATCTGAACAGTACCAACGGTACCTACGTCAACGGCAAGCTCATCAAGAAGCACGCGCTGCAGCATGGCGACGTCATCACCGTCGGCCATCACCAGCTGCGGTTCGCCGAGGACGACGAGGCGCAGGACGAGTTCGAGAAGACGATGGTCATCCAGCCCTCGCAGCGCCCGGTGGAGAAGATCCGCCAGGTGCGCGAAGCCGTGACCAACGCGGCGCCGGATGTCTCGGCGACGGGCTCCCGCAAGGCCATGGCCAACGGTGCGCAGGTCAAGAAGGCCAAGCTGCAGGTGCTCTCCGGCGCCTTCGCCGGTCGTGAGCTCGAGCTCAACAAGGCGTTGACGACTCTCGGACGCCCCGGCGTTCAGGTCGCGGCGATCACCCACCGCCAGGACGGGTACTTCATCGTCCACGTGGACAGCGAGAAGGCCAACGACTACCCGCTGGTCAACGGCAATCCGATCGGCGCGCAGGCCACGCGGCTCAACGACAACGACGTGATCCAGCTGGCGGGCGTGAAGATGGGCTTCTTCGAGGCCTGAGGTCAGATCGCCTCGTGCGGCACGCGTTGCCGCACGCCGCAGAGCATTTCATAGGAAATGGTCCCGGCGTGGGCCGCGACCTCCTCGACCGGGAGCCCCGGGCCCCAGAGCAGGCAGCGTGTCCCCACGTGGGGCTCCGGCAGGTCGGTCACGTCCACGGCGATCATGTCCATCGAGACCCGCCCGACCAGCGGCGCGCGCCGGCCGTCGATCAGCACCGGCGAACCATCCCGAAGACTGCGCAGCATGCCATCGCCATAGCCGCCGGCGACGATGGCGATGCGCGAGTCACGCCGCGCCGTCCAGGCGCCCGAATAGCCCACCGACTCACCCCGCGGCACGCGCCGCAACCCGATGATGGCGGACTCGAGCGTCATGACCGGCCGCAGGCCCAGCGCCGAGCCCGCGACACCCGTGAAGGGGGAAACCCCATATAGCGCCAGGCCCGGCCGGACCCAGTCGCCGGCGGCATCCTGCCAGCCGAAGATGCCTGCGGAATTGCCGATGCTGGTCGCGAGCCCCAGCGCACCGGTTGCCGCACGGAAGCGCCGGACCTGTTCGGGCGTCGTCGGCACGTCGCGCTCGTCCGCCCGCGCCAGGTGAGTCAGTACCCGCACCTCGCGCAGCGGCGTCGCCAGTGCGCGCAGGCGCGCCAGCGCACCCGGAAAATCCTCGGGCCTGAACCCCAGGCGGTTGATACCCGTATCGATCTTCAGCCAGGCGGTGAAGCGGAAGGAACCCCGGAACGCCTCCTGCAGGGCCACCTGCAGCGGATCGTGGATCACGACCTCGAACCGGTGCACCGCCGCCTCGATGAGCTGTTCGGCGCTGAACACGCCTTCCAGCAGGATGATGGGACGGGTGATGCCGGCCTCGCGCAGCATGACGCCTTCCTCGAGCCTCGCGACCGCCAAGGCATCCGCCTGCGGCAGGCCGACGGCCGTCATGACGAGGCCATGCCCGTAGGCATTGGCCTTCACCACGGCCATGACCTTCGATCCGGGGGCCCGGGCGCGGACCGCCTGCAGGTTGGCGCGCAGCGCGGCGGTGTCGATCACCGCGCGGATCAGCGGTGTCACCGCAGGATGCCCTCGGCATAGGAGTCCGGCGCGTAGTTCGCGAAGCGGGTGAACTGGCCCTGGAAGGTCAGCAGGAAGGTGCCGATCTCGCCGTTGCGATGCTTGACCAGTTCGATCTCGGCGATGCCCTTCTTGGTGGAGTTCTTGTCGTACACTTCATCGCGATAGATGAGCAGGATCATGTCAGCATCCTGTTCAATTGCACCGGAGTTGTGCGTAACGATGCCGTCGGCCAGCCAATTCGCCGGGCCGGGGACCGTCAGGTCGAAGACCTCTTCCTCTCCCGACGGTTCAATCGACGTCACCCGGTCCCAGAACACATCGCTGTCGCAGGCACTGGTGATCTTTCTATCGCCCAGAATCGCCGCGTACGGCTTCAGCAGTTCACGTGCAGGCGCAAATCGCGACTTGGATACGCCGTACGATCGACCACGCAGGGTTGCCGTCTTCCGGTGCGAGATCCCCTGCAGAGTCATCGAGGCGCTGACCTGGTCGGAGATTTCAACCGGTAGCGTGTCAACGTTCGTGTTCAGGCGCCTGTCCGCGATCCACAGCGCGAGCGCCGCGGCTGCGTGTCGGCGCGGTCCTACGCCACCGACAATTCTGGCGAAGCGCTCCTGCGCTTCGCCGCCGCTGACATCGACCGTATGACAGGGACGATGGCCCTCGGAATGGACCGTACGTATCCGTCCGACGATTCCAAGTCGTTGCAGGAGGGCGGCAACATCCATCACCAGTCCCCTGCTGGAACTCGAAAAATGGACGCGCGGCGAGCCGCTGTGTTGGGGCTTGCGCAGTGAAATGGAACCACCGGTGGCCCACAGGTGCGCCAGCAGTAGCGCAATCTGATCGTTCGCCAGGCTGAACACCGCGGCCGGCAATCGCTTCTCATGCGACCGCTGCCCGAAGATACCCAGATCCTTGAGCCAGCGGCCGACACCGGCTGGATGCCAACGATTGCCGTTGCCGGCCATGACCAGCTGCTGCCACAGGCCCTTGCCTGCGTGCCTTGAAACCCGGGAGCCGAAGGCCATCGCCGCCTGTGCGACGACCGTCAGATTCCACTCCGAGGCGGAGGTGTATCGCAGCGGCTGATGTTTGAGATAGCTCCCGTCGCCGACGAGATGTCCGAGCAGCACCAGCCAATGCTCCGGCCAGCGCTCGCATTTCGTCGGTTCAGGAAGATGTCGCGCCAGCGCGAGCCTGTCCCCGGCCTTGATGTTGGATATTGTCGACCAGCCTTCCGCTGCCAGCAGTCGATGCTCGGCCGTTGCGCGAATCCTCCGGCCGCTTGCGAGTTCGACCCGGAACAACGGTCGCGTGCCGACCCTCCAGACCTTGTCGGATCGGGCGCTGACCAGTCGGTGCTCTTCATTCAGCGCCCAGACTTCGGGCTGCTGCCCCACGAGGTCACGGATCGGCACCCGCCGGCCGTTGGTCAGGCACACCAGCGTATCGCCGGTCACGCACTCGCGCAGATCCGACATCACCGGCTTCTTGTGTTCGCGCGACTCGACGCTGCGGTTGAGCTGCGAGAGCGCGACCACCGGCACGGCCAGTTCCTTGGCGAGCACCTTGAGTCCACGGGAGATCTCGGCGATTTCCGTGGCCCGGTTCTCCTTGTTGCCCGGCACCTGCATCAGCTGCAGGTAGTCGACCACCACCAGCCCCAGGCCGTGTTCGCGCTTCAAGCGGCGCGCGCGGGCGCGCAGGTCCGTGGGCGTCAGCGCCGGAGTCTCGTCGATGAATATCTTCGCCTCTGAAAGCTGGCTGGTCGCGCTGGTGATGCGCGCCCAGTCCTCGTCGGCGATGCGGCCCGAGCGCAGGCTCCCCAGTGGGACGCCGCCGATGGAGGCCAGCATGCGGGTGATGATCTGCTCGGAGGGCATTTCCATGCTGAAGATCGCGACCGGGGCGCGGATATTGGGATTGACCGCCGCGTACTCGGCCATGTTCACGGCCAGCGTCGACTTGCCCATGGAAGGTCGCCCGGCGACGATGACGAGGTCCCCGGGCCGCAGGCCGCCGGTCATCTTGTCGAAGTCCGTGAATCCGGTCGCGAGGCCCCGCATCACGCCCGGATTGCTGTGCCATTCGTCGATCTGGTCGATGACCGCGGGCAGCATTTCCGCAACCGAACGCACGCCGCCCCCGGCGCGCGCACCGGCTTCGGCGATGGCGAACACACCCTGCTCGGCCTTGTCGACCAGCTCGCGCGCGGTTTCCCCTTCGGTGTTGTAGGCCGATGCCGCGATTTCGGTGCCGGTGCGGATCAGCTGCCGCAGCAGCGAACGCTCGTGCACGATCTCCGCATAGGCCCGCACATTGGCGGCGGTGGGAGTATCGCGGGCGAGAGTGCCGAGGTAGGCCAGGCCGCCGACATCGGCGAGCTGGCCGTGCCGCTCGAGATGCTCGGCGACGGTGATCGCATCCGTCGGCTTCTGGTTGGTCGCCAGCGCCCGGATGGCCTCGAAGATGGTGTGATGATCGGGACGGTAGAAGTCCTCCGCCCGGACCACGTCGGAGACGTTGAACCAGGCGGAGGCATCGAGCAGCAGCCCGCCGAGCACCGCCTGTTCCGCCTCCAGGGAGTGCGGGGGTGCGCGGACGTCCGCGACCTCACGGTCGGAGTCGCGGCGCGATTTGGCCATGCCAGCCATCTTGAACTGCGCGACCTCCCGTGCGGCTACTCCTCGGGGACGATGATCACCGGCAAGGCGTAGTCGACATCGGCATGCAGGTGCAGCTCGACGGCATACTCGCCGATCATGCGCAGGGGCCCCGTCGGCAGCCGCACTTCGCTGCGGGCGAGGGGATGACCGGCCTTCGTGGCCGCTTCGGCGATGTCGCTGGTGCCGATGGAGCCGAAGAGCTTGCCCTCGGTCCCGGCCTTCGCGGCGATCGTGAGCTTGAAGTCCTTGAGCTTCTCGACGCGCGCCTGGGCGCTGGCGAGCTGCTCGGCGGCGTGCTTTTCGAGCTCGGCGCGGCGGGCCTCGAATCGGGCGACGTTCGCGGGCGTGGCCAGGGTCGCCTTGCCCTTGGGCAGCAGGTAATTGCGGCCGTAGCCGGACTTGACCTTTACCCGGTCGCCGATGGTGCCGAGGTTGGCAACCTTCTCAAGAAGAATGACATCCATGGCGGCCCTCAGTGCTGATCCGTGTAAGGCAGCAGGGACAGGAAGCGCGCGCGCTTGATCGCCGTGGCGAGCTGGCGCTGATAGAACGACTTCGTGCCCGTGATGCGGCTGGGAACGATCTTGCCCGTCTCGGTGATGTAGCCCTTGAGCGTGGCCAGATCCTTGTAGTCGATGGACTTGACGTTGTCGGCCGTGAAACGACAGAACTTCTTGCGACGCGAGAAGCGGCTGCCGCCGCCACCACCGCCACCACCGTAGCCACCGCCACCGCCGCGATCGCCGCCGCGGTCACCGCCACGATCGCCACCGCGATCGCCGCCGTAGCCGCCGCCACCGTAACCACCGCCGCTGTTACCACCACCGATCATGATGCACTCTCCCCTGCGGCCGGCGCCTCATCGTCGTCCGAACCGGTATCCTCGCGACCGCGCTCGCGGCGAGCGCCGCCTTCTTCGTCCTCGCCCCGCGCCATCGGCGAGGGCTCCGTGACGGCCTTGTCCATCTGCACCACCAGGTGACGCAGCACGGCGTCGCTGAAGCGGAACGCGCCGGTGAGCTCGTTCAGCGTCTTCTGGTCACATTCGATATTGAGCAGCACGTAGTGCGCCTTGTGGACCTTGGCGATCGGGAATGCCAGTTGCCGGCGGCCCCAATCCTCAAAGCGGTGCACGTTGCCGTTGCCATTGGCGATCATCGACTTATAGCGTTCGACCATCGCCGGAACCTGTTCACTCTGATCCGGATGGACGAGGAACACGATCTCGTAATGCCTCATGAGTCCTCCTTATGGACTTAAGCCACCCGGTCAAGGCGGACCGGTGTGGCAAGGAGAACCGGACGCTGGGCCCGAAGGGCTGCAGGACCGGCCTTGCCCCATACTTTTGGGGGCCGCGCAATATACTCAAACCCCGTCCGGGCCGCAATCCGGCTCACGCCTTATTGCTGCGCTGCCGCACGACTTCATAGAGCAGCATTCCCGCCGCCACGGACACATTAAGGCTCTCCACCGACCCCAGCCGCGGCAGACGCACCAGGTGGTCGCAGGTCAGCCGGGTGAGCTGGCGCAGGCCGCTGCCCTCGGCCCCCAGTACCAGCACCGTGCCACCGGAGAAATCCACTTCGGAGGCCGCCTTGGGGGCCTCGGCATCCGCCCCGGTGACCCACAGCTGCGCTTCCTTGAGCAGCTTCAGGGTGCGCACGAGGTTGGTCACGGTGACCAGCGGCACGGACTCCGCCGCCCCGGCTGCGACCTTGCGCACCACCGGGGTCAGGTGCGCGGCGCGATCCTTGGGGACGACCACGGCCAGGACTCCGCAGGCATCG
>DATJPN010000025.1:0-46485 GCA_035506335.1 Steroidobacteraceae bacterium
CGGCGGTCAAGCGGCTTTTCCTAGCGCTGTCGTAGTCGGCGTTGTACTCGATGGCGTTACGGCCGTTCAGGCGATTAACAGTCATGATCCCGAAACGGCGGTCTACAAGACAATAGATTCAGGGGTAGACGTCGCCGCCGCAGCAGGCGGAGGCTTTCTGGGCGGCGCGCTGGCATTCGTGTTCGATTTGCTTGGCGGTTCTCGGAAGATGATGCAGGGTTATGCTTATTCCGCAGTTGCTCAATCTGCGGCGGGGCTAGCGATGATTTTCAGGAGTCGATGGATACTACCAAAAGGCATTGAGGAGGCCATTTGGCACTGTTAGAGAGGCTGTTCTTGCGGCTCTATTCAAGGAATCTAGGGCGCGCCTGGCGCAATGAACCCGATGCCGCTTGGGGAGATGCGAAGTTTTCGCTCGAGATACTAATCGGAGTGCCACTGGGAAACGGGCTTGCCACTCTTTGGCTCATTGGAATCGATCTATTTCCTTTGTCTTTGGGCAAAATTGGGATGCCAACCGGCGCTATGGTTGCTGTAGCCATCGTCGTCTGGTGCGCAATGGAAATCTCGTTTCGATTCAAATTCATGAGATTCAAAGACGCACCTGATTTGGCCCTTGGTTTCAATAAGGCATCGGACAAAGTAGGAATCGTCACCGCGATAATTGCTTCCATCGCCTCTTCCATGGCAATTGTTTTGATTGCTTTTTGGCTAAATCGGCAACTTAGTCCCGCCCTATAGCCGCAAACGACTTCAACTAACTGGACCCATGTAGGGCGGTGCCTCGTCAACGGCGCGGCGGTGGGCGCCATCCGAATGCTCTCTAGGCGGGATCCCGTGGCCGCCCGCCGCCGGCCGGGTTGCCGCTCACCGCGTCATCGACGCTTGAGTACTCCAGAGATGCCGCTCCCAGCTGCACGATGCGCGCGCGCAGCAGGGCATCGCGCGCCCGGTCCTTCAGTCTCGCCAGGCGCAACTCGACCTGCCGCTGCGCCAGCCAGGCGCTGAACTCGGCGAGGCTCTCCAGCGAGGAGGCGTCGAGATCCGGGGATTCCTCGAGACTCAGCACCACGAGTTTCACGCCTGGGTCGCGCTGGACGCGGGCGCGGGCGAGCTGCATGACCGGGTCGGCATTCGCGAACAGCAGCGGCTCCTCGGGACGCAGCACCAGGGTCTGCGCCGTGCGCTCGGTATCGGGGAAGCGCTCGATATTGACGAAGTCGTGGGCGCCGAGGCGTCCGAGCTCCACGAGCCGCGGTCGCGCGAGGGCCTGCAGCAGCATCGCGAGGCTGAAGGCGATCGCGAACAGCAGGCCGTTGAGCATGCCGAAGACCAGCACGGCGAGGATCGCGATCACCGTGATCAGGCGGTCGCGGTGCCAGCGGAAGTAGATGCGCAGCGGGGCGAGGCGCAGCGACTTGCTGATGGCGTGGATCACGATGGCGGCCAGCACCGGTTCGGGTATGCGCTCGATGTAGGGCAGGCACAGCAGCACCAGCGCCAGGATGATCACGGCCGTCAGCAGCCCCGCGGCCCGCGACTTCGCGCCGGCGGCCTCGTTGGCCGAACTGCCGGAATACCCGGCGCCGACCGGCGTGCCGTGGAACAGGCCGGAGAGCATGTTGGCCACGCCCAGTGCCACGAGGTCCCGGTTCGGCTGCACGGTGTCGTCGTGCTTCAGGGCGAAGGTGCGGATCGAGCTGTAGGACTCCGCATACAGGATGAACATCAGCGCGAGGGAGAACTCGATGAGCTGCGGCCAGTTGAGGTGTGCGGGCAAGTAGAATCGCGGCGGATCCAGGGACAGGTGGATGGGTCCGGTCAGCGCGACGCCGTGAGCGGCGAACCAGCCGGACGCCGCGATGCCCGCCAGGATGACGACCAGCGCGCCGGGCACGCGCCGCACCCGCTCGAGCACGAACAGGCCGGCCAGCGCGGCGACTCCGACCGACGACGCAACGGGGTTGGCGGTGAGCAGCGTCCGCAGCAGCTCCTGGAGGAGGCCGAAGAAACTGCTGGCGTGGGCATCGAGGCCGGTGAGCGGCGCGATCTGGCGGACGGTGATGACCAGCGCCAGGCCGAACGTGAAGCCGCGCAGCACGGGCCGTGCGATGAGGTTCGAAATCGCGCCGAGGCGCGCGCTGCCCGCGAGCACGAAGGCCGCCCCGGTGCAGGGCACGAGGATCCCGGCCAGCAGTACCCGGGTCGCCTCGTCGGCCGTGCCCAGGACCGCGGTCGCGGCGGCCATCACCGCGGCCGAGGAGGAGGTCGCCGAAACGATCGCGTAACGGCTGCGGCCGAGCAGGCCGTAACAGATCAGTCCGGCGAACAGGCCGATGACTCCGGCCTGCGGGGGCAGGTTCGCGACGCCCGAATAGGCCACGGCCTCGGGCAACAGCAGTCCGGCGATCGACAGGGCCGCGAGGACGTCGGCCACGTCGGAGAATCTGCGCAGGCTCACCGGCGGCTCACCCGACGATCGGTCCGCACCAGCCGGGCAGGAAGTCCGCTTCGGGGCTCTTGGCCAGTTTCAGCGCCCGCACCAGCGCCTGCGGGAAGTCCTCCGCCAGCAACCGGGCCTTGAGGCGCCGGCGCAGGAAATCCGCCCACAGGAACTCGCTGAACGGAGTGGTGTCCTTGGCGAAGCCACCGCTGCGCCGCAGCTCCCCGGCGAGGCTGCGGAAGGGATCATCGGCCAGGTCCCAGATCCGGCGCGGAATGTCCTCGTAGCCGCGGCGGCGGCCGCGATCATCGAACGGATGCAGCCAGCCGCGATTGTCGAGGTAGATCCAGAACGCCTCGCGCGGCAGCCGTCGCAGGTCCGCCATCACGGTCGTCGCGATCTCCTTCACGCCCTCCTGGTGCAGGGCGAGCGAGAGGTGATGATGATCGACGACGTAGAAGGCCTCCTTCGGGCCCCACACGACCGGAATCACGTGCTTGCCGAGGAAGTCGGCCTTCTTGCGATCGGGATGCTCGCGCCAGGCCTTGCGCTTGGCCTTCACTTCGCGCATCCCCACGGTGATCTGCGTGGGCCGCAGCGCCGTCATCGGCACCGGATGTATGCGGGGTTCTCGGGAATAGGGCATGGGGGTCGCTCCGGGAGGCGCGCATCAGCGGGCAGTGGCCGGCTGCTCCGAGTTGAACATGTCGCGGGTCATGCGCCAGGAGCCATCGCCCTGGCGCCGGTAGATGCGCAGGAAACTGCCCGTGGTCGTGCGCGCGGCGCCGCCCGCCTTCGGCGTGGCGATCACCCTGAAGGTGCCGCGCTGGTAGGCGAGGTTGCCGTCGATCACGGTCTCCACGGGATTCCAGCTCTCGACGATGTCGAACTGCCGGAAGGTGGCGGCATTGGCCGAATCGTTGGCGGGCTTCCCCACCAGGGGCGGTGCGCCGGGGACGAGCATGACGTGATCATCATCCGTCAGGCTGCTCAGCGCGGCGGCGTCGCCCGTGTTGATGGCCCGCAGATAGCGCTCGTTGAATGCCGCGATGGCCGCGAGGTCGGTTTGCGCAATCGGGAAATTGCCGTCGTACGGCGGCCAGTTCGGCACCGGCCGCTCCGGACCCGGGTAGTACATCGCGGTCCAGATGTCCCGGATCTTCGCCTCTTCGATGAAGAACCATTCGCTGAAGGCATTGCGCGGTATCGCCGAGCCCGCGCGGCGGATGAACACGCCCATGCCGAGCACCACGCCGGCCTCCTCGTCGACGAAGCCGACACGGCGGGCGGCGACGTTGGCGAGGTTGAAGTTCTGAAGTCCCGACACGCAGTCGTCGTTCACCCCGCCGCGCCGCCCGGTGACGCGGGTGCCGTTTTCATAGCGGTTGCAGCCCGGGTG
This sequence comes from Steroidobacteraceae bacterium, assembly GCA_035506335.1. GTDB lineage: Bacteria > Pseudomonadota > Gammaproteobacteria > Steroidobacterales > Steroidobacteraceae > DAIDKA01. The sequence goes on from DATJPN010000025.1 coordinate 3,843, forward strand.
GGCGCGCACGACCGAGCCGTCGTGGGAGGTGATCCCGTCGAAGTAGCTGTCGACGATGGCGATCAGGGTCGCGCGCGGCAGGCGCCGGGAGCGGGGAATGACGCGCTCCGGCGGCGGCGTCGCGATGAGCTGCTGCGGATTCCAGGAGCTCGGAGGCGTGGCGCCGGGCAGGCCCGGATCGGCCTCCCGGGCGATGTACCATTCCGCCTCGGTGATGGCGTGATGCTCGATGCGCAGGCGCGCGGTCACCACGGCGAGCGCCTCGCCCTCGGCGACGAGCCCGTAGTAGGCCGCCTGTCCGCTCACCGGGTCGAGGTAGCGGCGCTGCACCGGACCCAAGGCGGTGACGCTGCGCCACACGCCCTTGCCCGGCGGAATGCTGATCGCATTCTCGGTGTGGCGGTAGCCCGGCGCGAGCGATGCGGCGGCCGGATCGTGCCTGACCAGCGCCGCGAGGTACCCATCCAGCAGCGCCTTCAGGCAGGGCCGGTCGCAATCGGTGCCGGCGGCGAAGGCCGCGCAGCCGTACCCGCCGGTCACGGCGACCAGGGCGACCAGGGCGGCCAGGGTGAATCCACGCCGGCGGTCTCTTCTGGTCACGCTCGCCCCTTCGTCGATGATTTGTCAAAGAGTGTAGCGCACTGCCGCGGGGCGCGCCTTCGGCCAGCCGCTGGTCCATACTTGCCGGCGCGCGCCAGGGCTGCGCCAACGAGAGGATCGACGCCGACATGTACCTGCACACCCGCCTGCTGCTCGGCATCGCGGCGGTGACGCTCGCGGCGCTGCTGCTCAGCGTGCTGATTCCCTTGAGCTCGGTGCGTACCGACGTGAACCGCGAGACCGAGGCCACGCTGCAACTGACGACCCTGCTGCTCGGCGTCGAAGACCGGGTCCGGGCGGCGCCCGATGCCGCCGCGGCCCTCGCCGCCGCGGCGGCCGCGGTGGGTCGGTCGGCGCCCCTGCGGCATGTCCGCATCACGCTCGAGGATCCGACCGGCCGGGCCGTCGCCGCGACGGCGCTCGATCCGCGCCAGGGCGGCTGGCTCGCCGCGAGGCTCGCCGGCGACAGCGCCCAGGCGCATTCGAGCTACCCCCTGACCTGGTCGGGCACGCGCCTCGGTGTGCTGCGGCTCAGCGCCGATCCGCGCTCGGAGCTGAGCGAAATCGAGGATCGCACCGAGTCGGACCTGTTGCTGCTCGTGCTGGTCATCCTGGCGATGGCCGCCTCGGTCTACGTGATGGTGCGCAGGGGGCTGCGGCCCGTCGGACAGATCCAGTCGGCGCTGCTGCAGCTGCAGGCGGGCGCCCTCGGCACGCGCCTGCCGCGCTTCCGGGTCAAGGACCTCGATGATATCTGCGGCAGCTTCAATCACTGCGCCCAGGCGCTGCAGTCGGCCGCGACCGAACACCGGATGCTGAGCCTGCGACTGATGGCCGTGGAGGAGGAGGAACGCCGGCGGCTCGCGCGCGAGCTGCACGATGAGCTCGGCCAGAGCCTGACGGCCATCAAGGTCGATGCGGCGTTCATCGAGCGCGAGGCCCGCGGCGTGCTGCCCGGTGTCGTGGCCTGCGCACACGGCGTGGGCGAGGTCGTCGACGGCATCATGGCGCTGACGCGCGACATGTTGAGCCGCCTTCGGCCGCATGAACTGGAGACGGTCGGCCTGCGCGGCGCGCTCGAGGACCTCGTCGGCGGCTGGCAGGCGCGGGTGGCCGACCGGTTCCGCTGCCTGCTTGCGTTCGAAGGTCCCGTCGATTCACTGTCGCCGGACCTGAACATCGCGGTGTACCGCCTGGTCCAGGAGTGCCTGACCAATGCCGTGCGCCATTCGCGGGCCCGGGTCATCGACATCCGGATCGAGGTGCGGGCGGGCCGTGTCCTGCTGAGCGTCCTCGAATCGGACGTCGCGCCCGGTACGACGGACGAGGGTCCCGGCGGCACCGGGCTCGATGGCATGCGCGAGCGGGTCGAGGCGCTGGGCGGCACGCTGCAGCTGCGCTGGCAACCCGAAGGCGGCATGCAGCTCACGGCCTCGATGCCGGTCGGAACGACCCATGACGGCTGAGGTGCGCATCCTGCTCGTCGATGACCACGCCGTGGTGCGCGCGGGCTACCGGCGCTTCCTCGAGCAGGAACCCGGATACTCGGTGATCGGCGAGGCGGCCTCCGGCGAGGAGGCCTATGCCCTGCTGCAACGCCTCGACCCGGACATCGTGCTGCTGGACCTGAGCATGCCCGGATCGGGCGGGCTGCCGTGCCTGCGCCGCCTGAAGCTGCGCTGGCCGCAACTGCCGGTGCTCGTCTTCAGCATGCACGACAGCGCGGCGTTCGCCACGCAGGCGCTGCGCGCCGGCGCGAGCGGCTACGTCACCAAGGGCAGCGATCCGCAACTGATGGTCGAGGCGGTGCGCAGCGCGCTCGCCGGAGAGCCGGCCCTGAGCCCGGACATCCGCCAGCGGCTCGAGCGCAGCGCCGCGGACCGCCGCGCCTCGCCCACCCTCGGCCTGTCGCTGCGGGAGTTCGACGTCTTCCGCATGATCGCCGGCGGCAAGAATCACGAGGAGATCGCGCGGCTGCTGAACCTGAGCGTCAAGACCGTCGCCAACAATCACTCCGCGATCCGGCAGAAGCTCGGTGTGACCACCGACATCGAGCTGCTCGATGCGGCGCTCGCATGCGGGGCCGTGGCAGGCTTTCCGCCGCCGACCTGAAAGTGGTTATGCTATGAAGGTATGTGGCGATCGGCGATAGCGGTTTGCGTGGGCGGGAGCGTCGGCTGCCTGCTGCGCTGGTTCCTCGGCATGTGGCTGAACGGTCACCCGACCGTGATGCCGCTCGGCACGCTGGCCGCGAACCTGCTCGGCGGCTACATCGTCGGCGTCGCGGTGGCGTTCTTCGCGCTGAACGGCTCGCTGGCGCCAGAATGGCGCCTGCTCGTCATCACGGGATTCTGCGGCGGACTCACCACGTTCTCGAGCTTCTCGGCCGAAGTGGTCGCGCTGGTGCGAGAGGATCGCGTGCTGTGGGCCTGTTCCACGGCGGCGCTGCACCTGGCCGGATCCTTGCTCATGACCTTCGCGGGTATCGCGACGGTCACCGGGTTCAAGGGCAACGTCGGCTGATCGCCCGAGAACCATTCCGATCCGCGATCGGACGCTTACCAATGGCTATTGGACGGCGGACCCGCCGGGACCTATCTTTGCGCCGGCACTGCTGCCGCTGCTGATGGTGCAATGCGAGAGACACGGGGACGCCATGACAGATATCGCAGGTACCACCGGGGAACCCGGTGCGACGGTCGGACCACTGACTGGCCCGAACAACCGGGAAGACTGGCTGGCCGTGATCATCGGCGTCGGCCTGATCGCCGCGGCCGTGGCGCTGTTCAGCAATGGCGCGAGCATACGATGGATCGCGATCGCGCCGCAGAAGTGGTCGCATCTGTCCGAGGTCGGCGCTCAATTGCACGATCATGCGGTGCAGTTCGCAGCGCTGTTCGCCTTGTGGGCTGCGGTCTTTTCCGTGGCCACGTCCGCCCTGGGGTACCGCACGCGGGAGTTTCTCGGCACCTTCGCCCTGGTCTATCTCGTTTCCGTCGCGCTGTACTTCCTCGGACTGTGGGACCAGGCCGCCCGCTACAGCCTGGAGCCGCCTCTCGTCGGGCTCGTGCTCGGTCTGCTGGTCTCCAATACGCTCGGTCTGCCCGCGTGGACCCAGGCGGGCCTGCGCGTGGAACTCTACATCAAGACCGGAATCGTGCTGCTGGGCACGGGTTTGCCCTTGACGCTGATCGCCTGGGCCGGCCCCGTGGCGCTGTTGCAGGCGGGAATCGTGTCGGTGGTCACCTTCGGCGTGATCTACCTGGCCGCCACCGGCCTGGGCCTCGACCGCCGCCTGGCCGCGGTGCTCGGGACCGGCGGGGCCGTCTGCGGAGTGTCGGCTTCCATCGCGATCAGCGGCGCCGTCGGCGCCAGGAAGGAGCACGCCCCGATCTCCATTTCCCTGGTCGTGTTCTGGGCCATCGCGCTGATCCTCGTGCTGCCGCTGGTCGCGCGCAGCCTGGGCCTCTCCACCGGAGTCGCCGGCGCCTGGATCGGCACCTCGGAGCTGGCGGATGCCACGGGGCTTGCCGCGGCGCAGATCTACGGCGGCTTTGCCGGCAAAGTCGCGGGCATCAGCGGCAATGCCGACGCCGCGGTCAACGCTTTCACGCTGATGAAGGTCATCGGGCGGGATGTCTGGATCGGGGTCTGGGCCTTCGTGCTCTCGATCGTCGCCACGACGCTGTGGCAGTCCGAGGGCGCGCAGCGGGCGGACGCGGCGCAGATATGGCGGCGCTTCCCGAAATTCGTGCTCGGATTCCTGCTGGCTTCGGTGCTCATCACGCTGGTGTCGCGCGGCTACAGCTACGCCGATTACAAGAAGCTGGTGCTGCCGTCGCTGGTGACGCCGCTGCAGTCGCTGCGTATCTGGGCGTTCACGTTCACGTTCCTGAGCATCGGCCTGACGACGCGCATCCGTGACTTCGCGGCAGTGGGCGCGAGGCCCTTTTATGCGTTCACGGCCGGTGTCGTCGTCAATGTGGTCCTGGGGTATGTATTGTCCACCCACGTTTTCGTGGATTTCTGGACGCGTTTGGGACAGTAGCCGCTCCGGCTGACCGGTCAGGCGGTCGCCGATGTACTGAAAGCGTCGGTGACCGTCTGCAGAATGGTCGTCAGGTCGTCCACCGCCCGCCGGACGTCACCTTCACGCAGCGCGAGCATCAGCCGCGCGTGCATCGCCACCACGGGGGTGAGCCCCGCGCCGAGGGCGGCGAGGCGGCGCAGGGCGATCCGGCCGCGGACGTCCCAGTGCAGCGAATCCCACAGTTTGAGGAAGGTGCCGTTGCCGCCCAGCGCCACCAGGTCGCGATGGAAATTCAGCGCCTCGTCGATGTACTGCTCGGAGTCGCCGCGGGCGACGGCCTGTGACATCTTCGTGATGCAGGCCTCGAGCTTCTCGGCCATGGCGGGCGAGAGGGGCAGCCCGCGTTCGATGGAGCGGATCTCCATCATCAGGCGCAGCTCGTAGGATTCGCGCATCTCCACCGAGTCCGCGCCGCGGACGCGGGTGCCGCGATAGCGTTCGGAGGTGACCAGGCCCGTGCCCTCGAGCTCGCGCAGCGCCTCGCGGATCGGCGCCTGGCTGACGTTGAATTCCCGCGCCAGCGACAGCTCCTTCAGCTGCAGGCCCGCCGGATAGGTGCCGTCGAGGATGCGCGCCACGAGCACGTCGCGGATGCGGTCGCGCATGCACAGGCGCTTGAATCCCGTGGCCGTCATGATGAGGAGGAACCCGTGGGTCCGGCGCTCCAGCCGCCGCCCAGCGCCCGCACCAGTGCGACCGCGGCATTCAGCCGCGCCGCCTGCGCGGCCAGGGCGGCGCTGCGGGCGGACAGGGCCGCGGTGTGCGTGGTGGTGACCTCGACGTAGTCGGCGACGCCGGCGGCGTAGCGCTCGTCGGCATGGAAGGCGGCGCTCTGCGCCGAAGTGGCCGCCGCCGCATCGGCCGCCTGCTCCTCGCCGAGCCGGTGGACCGCGACCAGGCTGTCTTCGACCTCCTGGTAGGCGGTGAGCGCCACCTTGCGGTAGCCGGCGAGCGCCTCCTCATAGGCGGCCCGCGCCTGACGGTTCAGGGCCGAGCGGCCGCCCGCGTCCAGCAAGGGCAACTGCCCGCCGGGGCCGACGGACCAGAACCGGCTCGGTGCCCCGATCCATCCGGCCGTCGCGGTGCTCTCGAAGCCGGCCGCCGCGGCCTGCAGCGAGAACACCGGGAACCAGGCGGCGCGCGCGATGCCGATGCCGGCGTTGGCCGCGGCCAGGGCGCGTTCGGCGCTCGCGACATCCGGACGGCGCTCGAGCAGCACCGAGGGCAATGCCACCCGGATCGCCGGAGGCTCGGCGGCGAGCGGCGCGGGCTCGAGGCTGAACGCGGCGGGCGTGCTCCCGAGCAGCACCGCGATGGCGTGCTCGAGGCGCGAGCGCTGCAGGCGCGTGGCCGCGAGCTGCGCGCGGGCGCTCTGCCGCAGCGCGTCCGCCTGATCGACATCCGTGGCCGCCGCGACGCCCGTGTCGTAGCGACGGCGGGTCTGCTGCCACGCGGTGTCGAACTGCGCCACCGAGTCTTCGAGCAGCTTCACCGTCGAGTCATCGCCGCGCAGGGTGAAATAGTCGGTGGCGAGTTCCGCCTGCAGTGACAGCTCGAGCGCGGCGAGGTCCGCGGCGCTGCCTTGCGCCCGCGCGCGCGCGGCGGCGGCCGTGTTGCGCAGCCGGCCGAACAGGTCGATCTCCCAGGCCATGTCGAGGGAGGTGACGAAGTCATCGCCGGTCTTGCCCGCGGCCAGGGCATTCGGGCCGTTCGAGGAGGCGCGGCCGCGAACCCCCGAGGCATCCAGGTTCAGCTGCGGATAGAACCGGGAGCGCGCCTCGCCGGCGATCGCGCGGGCCTCATCGAAGCGTGCCACGCCGGCGCGCAGGTCCGGGTTGCCGGTGCGCAGCCGGCTCTCGAGTGCATCCAGCTGCGCGTCCCCGAACGCCTGCCACCAGTCGGCGCGCGGCTGCTCGTCGGCCGGCGCGGCCGGCGCCCACTCGCCCGCCTCCTTGTATTGCGCGGCATCCTGCCCGAGCGTCGGGCGCACATAGGTCGGCGCCAGCGAGCAGGCGCCGAGAGCCAAGGTGAGCAGGCCGGTGAGGAGGCCAGTCAGAGGGCGAGCCACGATCAGGTACCCGGGGGCCTGGCAGCCGTGCCGGCGTCCGGCGGCCTGACGACGCGCACCTGCGCGTGATCCAGCAGCGAATCCGGCGGACTCAATATCACCGTGTCCTGCGGCGTCAACCCGTTCACGACTTCGATGGCCGATCCGTAGTCGCGGCCGATGATGATGGGCTTCAGGACGACGTGGCCGGTGTCGTCCACCGTGGCCACGTGGATGCCGTCGCTGCGGAACAGCAGCGTGTTGGCGGGCAGCTGCAGCGAGGGCCCCTGCGCGCCGGGCGGCACGCGGAAGTGCACGTCGGCATAGGCGCCGGGCAGCAGTTCGCCCCGGGCATTGTCGACCTTCAGCTGCACCAGCAGGGTGTTGGTTGCCGGGTCGATGGCGTTCGACGTGGAGTCCAGGCGCGCGCTGAAGGTCATGCCGGGGTGATCCGGGAAGGTCACCGCGGCGGTCGGCTTCAGGCTCATCTGCGGGGCGAAGGCCTGCGGCACGCGCACGTACAGGCGCAGTTGCCGCTCGTCGCTGATGCGGAACAGCTCCGGTCCGCTGCCGCCGCCGGCGGTGATCAGCCGCCCGACGTCGGTTTCGCGCGCGGTGATGACCCCGGCGAAGGGGGCGACGATGCGCTGGAATCCGGAGAGGTCCCGCAGTCGCTGCAGATTGGCGCGCGCGGCCGCAAGCTGCGCCCGGCTCGCATCGGCGAGACTGGCCTTCTCGTCGGCGTCCTGGCGGGACACCGAGTCGGTCTTGAGCAGCGACTGCCAGCGTTGCGCGGTGACCCGCGCGATCTGGTCATTGGCGGCCGCATTGGCGACATCCGCCTCGGCCTGGCTCAGCTGCTGCTGGACTTCCGGGGTGTCGATCTCGGCCAGCAGCTGGCCGGCTTTCACGCGCGCGCCGATGTCCACCAGCCAGCGCTTCAGGTAGCCGCTGGTACGGGCGTAGATCGGCGCATCGATGTCGGCCTGCACGCTGCCCGGCAGGACCAGTTCGCTGCCCGCCGGATCCGTCGCCTGCGGATGCGTCGTGCTCACCGTGACGATGGCCGCCTCCTCGGTGGCGGCGGCGAGCTTCGCGGCGGCGCGATGGGCGGAGATGACGCTCCACACCACGAAGGCGATGGCCGCCACGCCGATCACGACGCCCAGGCGGGCGAAGCCGTTCATGTGGATGTGGGTCGGGGTTCTTCGTGGGGATTGCATGGTTGCGTCCGGGGGCGGATCAGGCGTGGGAAAGGGACGATGAAGGCGGCCGGGGCGCGGCGCGGCCGTGCAGGGCGGCGAAGACGACCGGCACGAACAGCAGCGTGGCGACGGTCGCCAGCAGCAGGCCGCCGATCACGGCGCGGCCCAGCGGGGCGTTCTGTTCGCCGCCCTCGCCCATCCCGAGCGACATCGGCAGCATGCCGATCATCATCGCGAGCGCGGTCATGAGCACCGGCCGGAAGCGCGTGAAGCCGGCATCCAGCGCGGCCTCGAGGGCGCTCGCCCCGTGGTTCATGCGGTCGCGGGCGAAGCTCACCACCAGGATGCTGTTGGCGGTGGCGACCCCCATGCACATGATCGCCCCGGTCAGCGCCGGGACGCTCAGGGTCGTGCCGCTGACAAGCAGCATCCAGGCAATGCCGGCGATGGCGGCGGGCAGGGCGCTGATGATGATGAACGGGTCGAGCCAGGACTGGAAATTGATGACGATGAGCAGGTACACGAGCAGCACCGCGCCGACGACGCCGATGGCGAGGCCGGTATAGGAGCTCAGCATCGTCTGCACCTGGCCGCGCAGCACGATGTGGGTCGCCCTCGGGAGGCTCGGGTCGAGCGCCGCGAGGCGCGCGTTGATGTCATCGGCCACCGATCCCAGGTCCCGGTCCTGCACGTCGCCGTAGATGTCGATGAGGTTCTGGGTGTCGTAGTGATAGACCACCGCCGGCGTCGTGCCGCGGCTGATGCTGGCGACGCCGCCCAGGATCTGCTGTCCGGCGCCGGCGGTCACCGGCACGTTGCGCAGGTCATCGAGCTTCGTCATGCGGTATTGCGGGGTCTGCGCCACGAGCGGGTACTGCAGCCCGCTCTCCGGATTGAGCCAGAAGGAGGGCGCGATCTGGCTGCTCCCGGAGAGGGTCAGCAGCAGGTTGTTGGCCACGTCGCGCTGGCTGATGCCGAGCTGCTCCGCGCGGCTGCGGTCCGTCTGCACCCGCAGCTCCGGCAGGTCGGAGGGCTGCTGGATGCGCAGGTCCACCAGGCCCGGAACGTGCCGCAGCGCAGCCAGGAGCGCGTTCGCCACGTCGCGGTTCTTCGGGCTCGGGCCGGTGATCTGGATGTCGATCGGCGCCGGGATGCCGAAGTTCAGGATCTGGCTGACGATGTCGGCCGGCAGGAACGCGAAGCCGGTGCCCGGAAACTCCCGGGGCAGCTCGCGGCGCAGGGTGCGCACGTAATCCGCGGTGTGCGCATGGCCCGGTCGCAGCGACACCAGCACGTCCGCGTCGAAGCTGCCCACGGTCCCGGAGGTGCTGTAGGTGAGGTTGATGCTCGACACCGGCAGGCCGATGTTGTCGACCATGCTCGCGATCTCCTGCGGCGGGATGACCCGGCGCAGCGCCGCCTCGACCTGGTCGACGAGGCCGGCGGTGTCCTCGACGCGAAAGCCCGTGGGCGCGCGCACGTGCAGCTTGATCTGCCCCGCGTCCACTTCCGGGAAGAAATTCCGCCCGAGGAAGGGGAAGATGAGCATCGAGGCGAACGCCACGGCGAGAAACCCCGTCATGAACGGCCGGCGGTGCGCGAGCACGGTCCGCAACACGCCGTGATACCCGTCGCGCAGCGCCGCGAAGCGCGCTTCGAAGCGGCGCTGGAAGCGCTGCCACGCGTTGGGATTCGCGAGCGCGGCGTGCTCCTCGGCCGCCGTGCGCAGCCAGTACATGCACAGCGTCGGCACCAGCGTCCGGGAGAGCAGGTAGGAGGTCAGCATCGCGAACACGACGGCTTCGGCCAGCGGCACGAACAGGTAGCGCGCGACGCCCGTCAGCAGGAACATCGGCACGAACACGATGCAGATGGAGAGCGTCGAGACCAGCGCCGGCACCGTGATCTGCCGCGACCCCTCGAGGATGGCCGGCACCACGTCCAGGCCCTCCTCGAGATGGCGGTTGATGTTCTCGATGGTCACCGTGGCGTCGTCCACGAGGATGCCCACGGCGAGGGCGAGGCCGCCGAGGGTCATGAGATTGATGGTCTCGCCGAGGGCTCCGAGCAGGATGATCGAGGAGAGGATCGACAGCGGGATGGAGATCGCGATGATCAGCGTGCTGCGCCAGCTGCCGAGGAACAGCAGCACCATCAGGGCGGTCAGCGCGGCCGCGATCAGCGCCTCGGTCACCACGCCGCGGATCGCGGCGCGCACGAACACGGACTGGTCGCCGGTCATGGCGATCGAGGCGCCGTCGGGCATCAGCTCGCGCACGCGCGGCATCCGCTCCTTGATCGTATTGACGATGCTCAAGGTCGAGGCCGAGCCGGTCTTCTGGATCGACATCAGCACCGCGCGCCGGCCGTTGACGCGCACGATGTTGGTCTGCGGCGGGTGCCCGTCGTGCACGAAGGCGACGTCGCGGATGTAGGTGACCGAGCCGTTGTGGCTGCGGATCGGCAGATCGTTGATGCCCTCGATGGTCGTCGGGCTGCCGTTCAGGCGCACGTTGTATTCGGTGTCGCCGATCTTCTGGGTGCCCGCCGGGATGACCAGGGCCTGGTTGGCGATGGCGGTGTTCACGTCGACCGGCGTCAGGCCCTGGGCGCGCAGCGCGTCGGGCCGCAGGTCGATCTGGACCTGGCGGGCCGCGCCGCCGAAGGGATAGGGAATCGACACGCCGGCGATGGTCGCGATCTGCGAGCGGATGACCTGGTTGCCGAAGTCGAACAGCTGCGCCTCGGTGAGCCGGTCGCTCGACATGGCCAGCTGCAGGATCGGGACGCTCGAGGCGTTGAATTTCATGACCAGGGGCGGCACCACGCCGGGCGGCATGTTCTTCAGGGCGGTCTGGCCATAGGAGGTGACCTGCGACATCGCGAGGTCGATGTTCACGCCCGGCTGGAAGTACAGCTTGATGACGGCGATGCCCGGATAGTTCTGCGACTCGACGTGTTCGATGTCGTTGATGATCGTCGTCGCGTAGCGTTCCAGCTGCGCGGTGATGCGGCCGGAAATATCATCCGGTGACATCCCCGTGTAATTGAAATTGACTGCAATCACCGGGATGGCGATGTCCGGAAAGATGTCCACGGGCATGCCGGCACGCAGCGGCGTGCCGAACAGGGTCATGGCGCCGAACAGCGGCAGGAGCAGTGCGAGGACGATGAAGGTGTAGGGGCGCTTCAGCGCCACCTCGACGATCCACATGGGAGATCCAGTCGCCAGAATCGATTATCGATAATGTTACCGGAATGAGTCCCCAAGGCAATCCGGATGTCTCTTCCTCCCGGTCACAATGCTCATGAATTTCAATAAATGTCTTCTCGGAACCCTCCTGTCGGCGGCCACGGCACTGCTCAGCGTGACCGTCAGCGAGGCGGAGGCCCCGGCGCCCGTGGTGCCCTGGCCGCCTCCGGCCCTGACGGTGCGCTGGCAGGATCCGCTTGCCGGGTCGACCCTCTCCCGGGCGGTGACGCTGCACGTCCTGGCCTTCAATGACTTCCACGGCAATCTGCAGACCCCGGCGCCGCCGGATGGCCTGCGGCCGGCCGGTGGCGCGGCGGTCCTGGCCGCCTGGCTGAAGGCCTATCGGGCCCGCGATCCGGGCGCCACGCTGATCATCCATGCCGGCGACCTGCTCGGCGCGAGCCCGCCGATCACGCGGTTACTGCAGAACGAACCGGCGGTGCAGTTCCTGAACCTGCTCGCCACCGCGTCCTGCCACGTCGGCAACGCCACGCACTTCTATACGGCGGCCGACTGGCGAGCGCATCCGGATCCGTGCCCCGTCATCGGGACGCCGGGCAACCACGAATTCGACGCCGGCCCCAGGGAGCTGTTGCGGCTGCTCGAAGGCGGCAATGCCGCCGCCGGCCCCTTCCTGCAGAGCCCCTGGCGCGGCAGCCGCGTGCCCTATGTCTGCGCCAATGTCCTCGATCGGCGCACCGGCCGCACGCTGCTGCCGCCGTATGCGGTGACGGTGATACGCGGGGTGCCGGTGGGCGTGATCGGCGCGGTGCTCAAGGAAACCCCGACGCTCGCGCCGGCCTGGGCGACGGCGGACCTCGAGTTCACGGATGAGGCCGCGGCGATCAATGCGGCGGCGCGCGAGCTGCAGGCCCAGGGCGTGCACACCGTGCTGGTGACCATTCACCAGGGCGTGGTGCCCGTGCCCGCAGGCTCGGGCTTCGACTGGCATGGGCCGCTGCAACGCATCGTCGCGCAGCTCGATCCGGCCATCGATGTCGTGATCTCGGGCCATACCCACAATTTCACGAATGCCCTGTGGCCGGATGACGCCGGGCACCCGGTGCTCGTGGTTCAGGACTATTCCTACGGCATGGCCTTCGGCGACGTGTCGCTGAAGATCGATCGCCACAGCGGCCGGGTGCTCGCCAAGTCCGCGCGCGTCCTGCCGGCGTGGGCCGACGCGGGCCCCGGGCTGCATCCGGATCCGGCCGTCGCGCGGCTCACCCGGGAGGCCGGGACCGCGCTCGGTCCGCGGGTCGCGCGCGTCGTGGCCCGCAGCCGGTTCGCGCTCACGCGCAGCATGTCGGCGGCCGGTGAGTCCACGCTCGGGGACCTCGTGGCCGATGCGCAGCGCACCGCCGTGCATGCCGACTTCGGATTCATGAACCCCGGCGGTCTGCGGGCGGACTTCGCATCAGGCGCCATCACCCGGGGCGATGTGCTGACCCTGCATCCCTTCGGCAATCACGTCCTGAAGCTCTCGATGACGGGGGCGCAGCTGCTCGCGGTGCTGGAGGAGCAATGGACCGCGGATCCGGCGGCCATTCCGCGAGTGCTGAAGACCTCGGGCCTGTACTACGAGTGGGACCCGGACCGGCCCGCCGGCTCGCACGTGGTGCGCGCCTGCGACGCCCGGCACCAGGTGATCCGCACCGATGCCACCTATCACGTCGCCGTGAACGACTTCCTCGTGGGCGGCGGCGACGACTTCAAGGGCTTCGAGGGTCTGCCGGTGGAGGAGGTCGGGCCGCTCGATGCCGATGCGCTCGAGGGATACCTCGCGGCGCAGGGTACCGTCACACCGCCGCCGGGCCCGCGGATCTTCGTGAGCGGCGGGCCGGCGCTCACCTGCGACGCGCCTCCCTCAGCGGCGACAAATACCTCCGAAACGGCAGCCGCTCAGGCGTCAGTCAGCAGGCACGGAAAATGAGAGGATGGACTCGATCGGTTCGATTCGGATGACTCAAGAGTTATAAGCTGTCCGCCCACGATGATGCCGAGGTCCGAGGCGCGACTGCCGGGGAGAGTGCGATGGGTAAAGTCACCAAGGTTGATCCCGCGGGGTTCTCGATCGCGATCTCTCGCGACCTGCGCATGTCCCTCGTCGAGCACCAACCCGGACGGCCGCCGGTGTGCGACGGGCTGATGGTCGGGATCGCCGACATGGTTCGTGATCCACCGCACGAGGGCGAGCTGCATCCGGATGGCGATGAGCTGATCTACATCATCTCCGGAAGGGTCCGAGTCGTCGGGGAGTCCGCACCCGGGGAACCCTGCGAGCTCGGGCCTGGCGAGGCCTGCATCGTGGCGAAAGGTGAGTGGCATCGTGTGCGGCTTCTCGAGCCGACCCGTCTGCTCCACATCACGCCGGGTCCGCGGGGCGATCATCGACAGGTCGGAGCGCGCCGTGACACCTGAGGGTCACGCCGGAGGCGGGACAATCGATGAAGGTCGCATCGCCTCCAGATTCCCGGTCCACCTCTAAGGCAGGCGCGCGGCCGGCGCCAGGGTGGCCGAAGTGCGGGCGGGAGTCGCCGGCGCCGCGGTGGTCTCGTTGGTCCAGATGCGGGTGGTGTCGATCCGCCCGGTGAGGAGCAGGGTGCCGTTCAGGTTGGTGCCGTTCATGGCGAAGACGTCGTACAGCGCATCGAAGGAGCGGACGTTGCCGCTGCGGGCGGTGAGCTGCTGCAGCGGGTCCTGATGCGTGATGCTCTCGGCGGTGTGCATGACCGCGACGTCGCGCGTGCCCGCGATGATCATGATCTGGTTGCCCGAGGGGCCCGCGAAGGTCGCGAAGTACCCGAAGTCATGATAGGTCTGCTCGCCGGGCACCGGGAGCGCCGCCTGGCTGATGTAGCGCTTGCCCGAGGTCCGGTCGATCAGCACGTCGAAGGATTCGCCGACGTCGAAGCGTGAACCGCTGAAGACCAGGTCGCTCAGCATTCCCATGCCGCTGAGATACCCGATGTAGATCACGTCCGAGGACTTGAGCATCGCGGGTGTCAGGTCCGAGGCCATCACGACACGCGTGCGCGCGCTCGCAGCCGCGAGCAGCGGCATCAGCTCCTTCAGCGCCGAGGCGGCCGAGGTCGGCAGGTAATTCAGCTGCATGTCCTGGTAGCGATCCGCGAACTGCGGATTGAGCTTCAGGTACTGGTCGAGGTCGGCGGGGGAGTTGATCGAGAACTCACGCACGAGGCGCTGGACCTCCATGTTCCGGTCCGTCTCGGCGAAGATGTAGTAGTCGCCGAGCACCAGCAGCAGCGGCCGGTCCGACTTGAGCATTCGCGACCACAGGGCACTGGCCTGCACCGGGTCGCGGCCGTGATGGCCGTACCAGTAGAGCAGGCCGAGGCACAGCAGGTTCGCGATCAGCGAGGCGGCGAGGACCGGCGGCACCCAGCGGCGCGCCGCCCCCGGGGAAGCCCGGCCGACGGCTCTCGCAGCGCCGGACGGATCGGGGACCGGAGCCGGCGCGGTGGCAGCCGCCTCGGGAGCGGTCGCTGGCGGCTGCGGGCCGTTGATGACGATCCGGTAGGCGCCCTTCGGGATGGCGAGCTGAAACGGTTCGCCGCGGCCGGCTGCCGAGTAGTATTCTTCGAGCTTGCGACGCAGCTTGTGGACGTACACTCGAACCATAGCGTCCTGGGCCACGTCGAAACCGCCGTCCTTGCCGAAGACCTCGATGGCGACCTCGGTCTCCTTGGGGGCCCGGCCGGTGGCGGAGCATTCGATCAGGAAATCGAACAGCTTGCGGGTGAGCTGTGAGCGGCCCAGGACGCCGGCTGCGCGAATCCGGTCGGCCAGCGCCGGCAATGCTTCGGAATCGTTTGGGGTGTGCATGGGATTGGGCGCCGGCGGCGATGCTAGCACGAATGGTTAACGTTAAATAACGCAATCAGAAACAGTGATTTAGCTGACGATCACGGCTGTTTTGGCGCAGCATGTCGCGGCTGCTTCACGAGAGGGGGTAGGGGTGATCAAGCAATTCTGCGAGTGGCTCGGAGCCACCGCTTTGAGCCAGCACATCCAGGACGCGTTCTGGGTGATTCCGAGCACACAGATCGTGCACATCGTTTCGATCGCCATCGTGATGACCTCGATGGCCATGCTCGATCTGCGCCTGGTGGGCATCGCCGGGCGGCGCCAGAGCCTGACGCAGATGGCGGGCCGCTACCTGCCGTGGGTGTGGGTGGCGCTGATCGTGCTGCTGTGCTCCGGAACCATCCTCATCATCGGGGAGCCCGAGCGCGAACTGCAGAGCACGATGTTCTGGCTGAAGATGTCGCTGCTCGCGGCGGTGCTGGTGCTCACCGGCATATTCCAGCTGGTATTGCATCGCAGCAGTGATTTCTGGGACCGCAACCGGTTCGCCGGTGTGCTGCTGGGGTCGGTGTCGCTGGCGATGTGGATCGGCATCGTCGCGGCGGGCCGCTGGATCGCCTACTTCGGCCACAGTTGATCGACCAGAGGCGAGTTCCAATACCATGATCAAGCATCTCCTGACCCTGCTGCAGGCCTCTGCCTGGGGCACCGCCGTCCGTGAATCCACCTGGCTGTTTCCGACCATCGAGACCCTGCACGTGCTGTCGCTGGTGACGGTCGTGGGCTCCATCATGGTGGTCGACCTGCGATTGCTGAACCTCGCTTCACGCGACCGATCGGTCCGCGAGCTGACCGAGGACGTGCTGCCGTGGACCTGGACGGCCTTCGTCTGCGCCGCCATCACCGGTTCGCTGCTGTTCAGTTCCTCGGCCGTGCGCTATTCGGGGATCTGGCAGTTCGAGACGAAGATGTGCCTGCTGGTGCTGGCCGGCATCAACATGGCCATCTTCCACCTCGGCGCCTACCGGTCCGTGGACCAGTGGGACCGCGCTCCGGCGCGGCCGCCGTTCGCGGCGAAGCTCGCCGGCGGCGTATCGCTGCTCATCTGGGTCACCATCGTGGGCCTCGGGCGCTGGACCGGTTTCATCTGAAGCGGCGAAGGGGAGCCAGATTGCACGGATCCGTCGGACACCTGACCGGCTTGATGGCGGTCATCGCCCTGGTGGCCGCCGGTGCGCCGGCCCTGGCCGCCGACACACCCGCCGCCACGCCGGACCTGAGCGGCGTGTGGGAAGTGACCTTCGGCGTGCGCACCCGCCCGGGCCCCGGCATGCCGGAGCAGCCCGCGCTCACGCCCGAATACGCGCAGAAGCTTGCCGATTTCAAGGCCGGGCAGGCGCGCGGCGAGGACCAGGAAACGCCGCAGGCCAACTGCGTGCCGCCCGGCATGCCGGGCATCATGAACCAGCCCTACCCGATCGAGCTGCTGTTCACGCCGGGCAAGATCACGATCGTGATCGAGGCGTACAGCCAGACGCGGCGCATCTTCATGGACGGCCGCAAGCATCCGGACGACCCGGATCTCACCTACAACGGGCATTCGATCGGTCACTGGGAGGGCGACACGCTCGTGGTGGACTCGGTCGGATTCACCCCGGACACGGCGCTCGGCCCGAGCCAGGGTTACCGGCACAGCGACCGGATGCACATCGTGGAGCGCTTCCGGCTCACGGCGCCCGACATGATGGAGGTGGTCACCACCATCGATGATCCGAAGGCGCTCACGAAGCCCCTGACCGCCACGAAGGTGCTGAAGCGCCATCCGGACTGGGACATCGCCGAATACATCTGCGAACAGAACAACCGCAACCTGTCCGGCGAGAAGGGCAAGGCCGGCATCATCCTCAACCACTGAGTTGCGCGAAGCACCCGCAGGCACCCATGAAACCGAGTCTCACACGAACCCGCGCACTGTGGCCGGCGCTGCTGCTCACGGCGCTGCCGACGGCTGCGCTGGCGCATCACTCCTACGCCATGTTCGACATGGCGAAGACGGTCACGCTGCAGGGCACGGTCCGCGATTTCCAGTGGACCAACCCGCACAGCTGGATCTGGATCGACGTGCCGGACGGCAAGGGCGGCTCGGAGCAGTGGGGCATCGAGGGCATGAGCCCGAACTTCCTCGCGCGTCGCGGCTGGAGCAAGCACACGCTGAATCCGGGCGACAAGGTGAGCATCCTGATCCACCCGTTGAAGGGTGCCGAGCATGGTGGCAGCTTCCTCTCCGTGACGCTCGCGGACGGCACGGTCATGCGCCAGGGCGGCGGGCCGCCCGCATTGTCATCGGCGCCGGCCGCGCTGACGCCGGCACGAACGCCTTAGGGATACCGGGACCGCGCGCATGGCATTGACGGGCCTCGAGCACTACCTGGTGCTGACCGCGGACCTCGCGGCGACGCGCGACTTCTACCAGAATGCACTCGGGATGACCGAGGGCTTCAGGCCGCCGCTGGGATTTCCCGGCCACTGGATGTATCTGGGCGCCACGCCCGTCATCCACATCGCCGAGTGGAGCACCTACACCGCGCACAGCGCGGCCAAGGACATTCCCGTGACGGCGCCGGCGCCCGGCACCGGCGCCTTCGATCACGTCGCCTTCAATGCCGAGGATTTCGCGGCCGTCCTCGCGAGGCTCGACCGCCATGGCGTCAAGCCCGCGCGCAACCTCGCGTCCGCATCCGGCATGCGGCAGCTCTTCGTATTCGATCCGAACGGCGTCAAGATCGAGATCAATTTCCGCAACACCTGAAGAACGATGAGGGGGATAGCATGAACAGGACGAGAGGTCTGATCCATCTGGCGGGCCCCTTGCTGCTCGCCTGCGCGCTCGGCGCCCGGGCCGCGGCCCCGTGCGACCGCGCCTGCCTGGAGGGGTTCGTGGACCGCTACCTCGATGCCGTGCTGGCCCACGATCCGTCGCGGGTGCCGCTCGCCCCGGGTGTGCGCTACACCGAGGATGGGCAGCAGCTGGCGATCGGCGACGGCCTGTGGCGCACGATGCATGCGAAGGGGCATTACCGGCTGTTCGTCGCCGACCCGCGCGCCGGCCAGGTGGCCTTCTTCGGTACCATCGAGGAGGAGAACCGCGATCCGGCCAAGGGTACGCCGGTGCTGATGGCGCTGCGCCTGCGGGTCCGGGACGGACAGATCACCGAGATCGAACAGCTGATGGTGCGCGATGAGCGCCCCGCGCAGAACATGGATGGCAGGCAGGTCGATCCGATCTACCTCGCCACCGTGCCGCCGGCCGAGCGGGTCTCGCGCGCGGCGCTGATCGCGACCGCGGACAAGTACTTCACCGGCATGCAGAAGAACGACGGCCTCGGCGACTACCCCTTTGCCGAGGACTGCAATCGCCTCGAGAACGGCGGACAGACCACCAATGCGCCGACGCCCGCCGGGCAGACGCGGCCGGATCCGAAGACCGCGAGCACCTATTCGGCGCAGTGGAGCTGCATGGAACAGTTCAAGTCCGGACTGCTGCATTTCGTCAGCCGCATCCGTGACCGTCGCTACGTCGCCATCGACGAGGAGCGCGGCATCGTCTTCGCGTTCGGCTTCTTCGATCACGAGGGGGGTGACACGCGGCACTTCACCACGCCCGACGGACGCCAGGTCGTGAGCGGTCCGGTGCAGCCGTGGACCTGGGAGATCGCCGAGCTCTTCAAGGTCCAGGGCGGCAAGATCCATCGCATCGAGGCGGTGCTGCAGCGCAGCCCCTACGGCATGAACTCCGGCTGGAGCACCTGGCTGCAGGGCATGTCGGATCACGCGCGCGACGTGAGCATGGAGTAGCGCGGCTCACACCTTCAGCTGCAGGGAGCGCAGCTGGCGGTTGGTGTCCTCCTCCGCCGGCTGCGCATGCAGCGGCTGCCGGAGGAACTCCACCATGTCCGCGGCCGACAGCGGGCGGCTGACGAGGAATCCCTGAGCCAGGTCGCAGCCCAGGCGCTGCAGCAGGTTCCAGGCCTCCTGGGTCTCGACGCCCTCGGCGACGACCTTCAGGCCCATGTTGTGGGCGAGTTCGATCGTGGAGAGGATGATGGTCACGTCATCCCGGCGTTCATGGGCGCGGACGATGAACGAGCGGTCGATCTTCAGTTCATCGATCGGCAGGCGGCTCAACTGCGAGAGGGAGGAGTACCCGGTGCCGAAGTCGTCCAGCGAGAACCGCACGCCGGCGATCTGCAGCAACTGCATGTTGCGCACCGCGAGCGCCGGATCGCGGATCACGGCGCCCTCGGTGATCTCCAGTATCAGCCGCGTCGGGGCCACGCCGTGGTGCCGCAGGGTGGCGAGGATCTCATCGCCGAGCTGGGTATCGAGCAGGTCGGGCGGGGAAAGATTCACCGCGACGTCGATTTCGATGCCCTCGCGGCGCCAGGCCGCCATCTGCCGGATCGCCGCGCCGAGCGCCCAGCTGGTGAGGCGCCGCGCGCCGCCGGTCTGCTCGGCGATGGGCACGAACTCACCGGGCGAGACGAATCCGAGCTGCGGGTGGGTCCAGCGCGCGAGCGCCTCGAGGCTGCGCACGCGGCCGCTGACGAGGTCGACCTTCGGCTGGTACACGAGCGTCAGTTCATCGCGCTCGATGCCGCCCGGCAGGTCTCCCGCGAGCGCGAGCCTGCGGCGCAGCTCCTCCTCGCGCCCCGGCCGGTAGCTCGCGATGCGGCCGCGGGCCTCGCCGGCATCCTCCAGGGCGGTGTGCACGTGACGCAGCAGGTCCTCCGCCGTATTCGCGTGATCCGGCGCGCAGCACAACCCGGCGTTCACGTGCAGGTCCAGGCTCACGGCCGGCAGGCTGAAGCCGGCGCGCAGCGAACCGACGAGCTGCTCGGCGAGCAGCGTCGCACGGGTCGGGGAGCAGCCGCGCGCCAGCACCAGGAACTGCGCCGATCCGAGGCACGCGGTGATGTCGTTCTCGCCGCAGTTCTGGCGCAGGCGGCGCGCCGCTTCGCGCAAGGCCTCGTCACCGACGTGATGCCCCAGCGACGCGTTGATCTCTCCGAGATTCGCCACCTCCATCAGGATCAGCGCCACGGGAGGCGCCGGTGAGCGGCGCAACAGCTCATCGAGATGCCGCTCGGCGTAGGCCCGGTTGGGCAGGCCAGTGAGCCCGTCATGGTGCGCGTCATGGCTGATGCGCGCCTCACGCTCGGCGATGTTCTGCTGCATGGCGTTGAAGGTCGCCGCGAGGCTGCGGAACTCGTCGCCGCCGTTCACGTCGACGACCTTGTCGTAGGTGCCCGCCTGGATGCGCCGCGCGGCGCGCACCAGCTCGCGGATCGGCCGGGTCGCGCCGCGGGACAGCAGCAACGCGATCGCGAGCGCCGCGCCCAGGGCGATGCCGCCGATGCCGATCAGCGCATTGCGTTGCGAGCGGAACGGCGCCATCACTTCGTCCATCGGCTGCTGCAGCATGATGGTCGCGGACTCATTGGCCGCGCCCAGACGCGACACGTAGGTCAGGTAGTCCTCATTGCCGAGGGGACGCGGCTGCGAGGTGTCGCCGCCGCCCGCGAGATCATGCCGGGCGGCGAGCGCCGCGCGCCGTTCGGCCGGCAGGCTCGAGGCGACGAGATTCAACTGCCCGCCTTCGCCGGCCAGCACGCTGACCTGCGCTCCGACCAGATCGCGCACATGCGCCGCGAGCGCATCATCGACCGCGAAGCCCATCGCCACCCAGCCGATGGTGTCCGGGGCCTTGATCGGCGTCACGACCAGCTGGTAGAGGTGATCCCCGAGCACCACCAGATGCGCGTCATCGCGGCCGGCGGTCATGGAGTTGACGAGTCCCGCCACCGCGGTCGCGTGCGCCGAGACGTACGGGGAGTTCGACGTGAGGAGCCTGCCGCCGGTGTCCATGAGCAGCACGAGGTCGGCGCCGACCCGATTGGAATGATTGGTGGCCGCCGAGAGCATGGTCGCGGCGTCGCGGCTCGCGAACACCTCCCGAAAGCTGAAGTCGCGGGCCATCACGGCCACGGTGCTCGCCAGCTGGTCGCCGCGCAGGCGCATGAACTGCTGGACGACCTGCGCGCCCGCGCGCAGCTGCCGGTCGGCCCGGACCTGCACTTCGTGCTCCGTGCTCGCGAGAACTGCGACCAGTGTCACACTCTGCGTGGTGACGACCAGGCCGATGATCAGTGCGAGAAGTCGGTTGCGGAAGCTGTCCATGTCTTACGTTGAAATAACCTTGACAGATCGTAGTCCCCGACGGGCGGCCAAGGCGTGCGCTGGGACACAGGGGCGGGATTTCACGCAGTTGGATGGGGTCAATGTCGGACCGACGAGGCGACATCCGGGGTGATCGCGGGCGCCTGGCCGCAAGGCTCGCCGGTTGGCTGCTGTCCGCCGGCCTCTGCGCCGGAGCCTCGGCGGCGGACCTGCAGGTGCGCGTGCTGCAGCTCGACGGCAAGCCCCTGCCCGGCGCGGTGGTCACGGTTCATGCGCTCGGGGCACACGCGGCGCCGGCGCCACTGCAGGCCGTGATGGACCAGATCGATCTCGCCTTCGTGCCGGACCTGCTCGTGATCCCGGTCGGCTCGACGGTGAGCTTTCCGAACACGGACAAGACCGGCCACGAGGTCTATTCGTTCTCCTCGCCGCATCCCTTCAAGCTGGGCCTGTATCGCGGCAAGCCCTATCCGCCCGAACATTTCGATCAGGTCGGGCTGGTCACGCTCGGCTGCAACATCCACGACGCCATGCTCGCCTACATCCTGGTCACGGATGCCGCGTACTACGGACGCACCGGCGCGGATGGCAGCTGGGTGCAGCCGGACGCGACGCGCGGCCGGTACCGCATCGAGGTCTGGAACCCGCGCTTGCAGGAGTCCGGACAGGTGCTGAAGCAGGAAGTCGAGGTCGATGCGGGCGAGCGTGTCACCGTGCAGCTGCGCGCGACCCATGCGCTGCGTCCGGCGCAATTGCAGATGCGCCCGCACTCCTGGGACGCCTACTGATGGCCGCGCGCCTTGCCGCACGGGCAGTGGCCACCGCGGTGTGCGCGCTGGCGGTCGCCGCCGCGCGCGCGACGGACTGGGACGCCTCGCTCGACGTACGACTGGTGGGCGCCGACGCACCCACCTCGTTTGCCGATGGCGGGCTCGGAATCCTGCGCTACGGCAACGAAAGCGACGGCCTGCAACTCGGGCGCGCGCGCCTGGCGCTGTCGCAGGATCTCGGCGACCTGCTCACGTTCAAGATCGATGCCTCGGCCTGGGGCCAGCACGACCGCAACCCGGTCGACCTGACCGAGGCGTATTTCCAGCTGCATCCCTATCCCTTCGGCGACTGGCGCACCCGTGTGAAGCTCGGCGCGTTCTACGCGCCGCTGTCGCTTGCGAACCGCGCGGCGGGCTGGGAGTCGCCCTACACGCTGACCTCCTCGGCGATGGACAGCTGGGTGGCGCAGGAGCTGCGCACCGTCGGCGCCGAATTCAAGCTCGAGTGGCTCGGCACACATTCGGGACACGACTTCGACGCGGGTCTCGCGCTCGGCGTGTTCGGCTGGAACGAGGGCGCGGGCACGGCCCTCGCGATGTCCGGGTTCACGATCACCGACTGGCAGGGGACGCTCTTCGGCCCGGTGGGCCGTCCCGGGAGCAGCACGGGGGCGATCCTGGAGTACCGCCAGTACGACCACCACGCCGGCAGCTACGTCGGCCTCGACCTGCACTACCTCGATCGCCTCACGCTCGAGGGCCTGCACTACGACAACCATGCCGATCCCTCCGCGGATGACCCCTTCACCGGCGCCTACGCCTGGCAGACGAGCTTCGACACGGCGGGCCTGCGCGCCGAGGGCGACGCCGGCTGGACCGCCATCGTGCAGTGGCTGGCCGGCTCGACCTACGTCGAGCCCGACGAGATCGGCCTGCTCGAATGGGATTTCGTGACCCGCTACCTGCTGGTGTCCAAGCGCAGCGGCCCGCACACCTTCTCCGCGCGTTACGATGACTTCCGGGTGAGCGGCCAGCAGCCCTTTCCCCTGGGTGACCAGGCCGGGCATGCGCTCACGCTCGCCTACCGGTTCGAGCCCGACGCCCACTGGCGCTTCACGCTGGAATGGGTGCGGGCCCGCGACTACCAGACCAATCGCGAGCTCTTCGCCGCCGCGGCGCCGTTTGCCACCGAAAGCACTCTGCAGCTGGCCATCCGGTATGCGCTGAGCAACCACTAGTCCTTGTGGCTTGTCGGCGCCGGATGCCGCAAAATCGACGGCCGAGGGGCCGCGACCTCGTCAAAGGACAGTCGATGAAGGATTCACGAATCGTTGCGGGACTCACCGTCCTGATGGCCGCGGGTGCGCTGTGCATGGTGGCGAAGCCGGCCGGGGCGGAGGACTCACCCCAGGGCACCACCTGGGCCTCGATCGCCAGGCTGCCCGACTGGTCCGGCATCTGGGAGCTGGACTGGCGGCACGGTGGCGGGCTCGCGGCCGCGCGGCCGGCGCCTCCGAAGCTGACGCCCGCGGCCCAGGCAAAACTGGACGCCTACCGCAAGGCGCAGGCGTCGGGAAAGAATCTGCAGCCGGACCAGGCCAACTGCCTGCCGCCGGGCATGCCGCAGATGATGACGGAACCCTATCCGATCGAGTTCCTGTACAGCCCCGGCAAAGTCGCGATCGCCGTCGAGGCCTTCATGCAGTTGCGCCACGTCTTCACCGACGGGCGGCCGCACCCGAAAGATCCGGATGCGCTGTTCAACGGGCATTCGATCGGTCATTGGGAAGGCGACACGCTGGTGGTGGATACCGTGGGTTTCGTTCCCTGGAGCATGATTTCCCCCGGGATCGGTCACAGCGACCAGATGCGCATCGTGGAGCGGATCCGTCGCACCGGCCCCGAAACCCTGGAGATCCAGCAGACCATCACCGATCCGAAGGTGCTGACCGAGCCGTGGACGGTGGCGCACTACTACCGGCTGGTGAAGGATGACCTGCGCGAATACGAGTGCGAGCAGAACAACCGCGACAGCGCGGACGAGGAAGGTCGTCCCGGCGAGCGGATCCAGTAAGGCAACGATTTTCGGAGATCAGCTATGAAGATTCTTCGTGAGGGGGTCATGGCGCTCGCCGCGGCGGTGGCCCTGATCCAGGCCGGCGGCGCCGCCGCGCATCATTCGACGGCGATGTTCGACATGCAGAAGTCGGTGACCCTGAGCGGTACCATCAAGGACTTCCAGTGGACGAATCCGCACACCTGGATCGTGTTCGACGTGCCCAACGCCGGCGGCGGCGTCGATGAATACGGCATCGAGGGCATGAGCCCGAACTACCTCGCCCGCAACGGCTGGGACAAGCACACGCTCAACCCCGGTGACAAGGTCGAGCTCGTCATCCATCCGCTGAAGGACGGGCGCAAGGGCGGTTTCAACGTGAGCGTGAAGCTGGCCGACGGCAAGGTGCTCTACAACCTGCCGCACGGGCCCTGACGACCCGGACCTCGGCGGTCCGGACTGCGCCGCTCAGTCATCCATCAGGAAGCTGCGCAGCTGCTCGGAGCGCGACGGATGGCGCAGCTTGCGCAGCGCCTTGGCTTCGATCTGGCGAATGCGCTCGCGGGTCACGTCGAACTGCTTGCCGACCTCCTCGAGGGTGTGGTCGGTGTTCATGTCGATGCCGAAGCGCATGCGCAGGACCTTGGCCTCGCGCGGAGTCAGTTGCGCGAGCACCGAATGGGTGGTCTCGCGCAGGGACTCGGAGGTGGCCTGGTCGATCGGCGAGGCCACCGAGGTGTCCTCGATGAAATCCCCGAGGTGTGAGTCCTCGTCATCGCCGATCGGAGTCTCCATCGAGATCGGCTCCTTGGCGATCTTCAGCACCTTGCGCACCTTGTCCTCGGGCATCTCCATGCGCACGGCCAGCTCCTCGGGCGTGGGCTCCCGGCCCATCTCCTGCAGCATCTGCCGGGAGATGCGGTTGAGCTTGTTGATGGTCTCGATCATGTGCACCGGGATGCGGATCGTGCGGGCCTGGTCGGCGATCGAACGGGTGATGGCCTGGCGGATCCACCAGGTCGCATAGGTCGAGAACTTGTAGCCGCGGCGATACTCGAACTTGTCGACCGCCTTCATCAGGCCGATGTTGCCCTCCTGGATGAGGTCCAGGAACTGCAGGCCGCGGTTGGTGTACTTCTTGGCGATCGAGATCACGAGGCGCAGGTTGGCCTCGACCATCTCCTTCTTCGCGCGGCGTGCCTTGGCTTCGCCGATCGAGACGTCACGGTTGATCTCCTTCAGGTCGTTGATCGACAGGTGGTAGAGCGTCTCCAGGATGCCGAGACGGCTCTGCCGGCGCTCCACTTCCTCCTTGAACCGGGTGAGCGGCGCGGAGTACTTCTTGCCGGCCTTCATGTGCTTCTGCAGCCAGCGCGCGCTGGTCTCGTTCTTGGGGAAGGTCGCAATGAAATCCTTGCGCGGCATGCCCGAGTCGCGCACGGCGATGATCATGATCTCCTTCTCCAGCTGGCGGATCTCGGAGATGTGCCCGCGCAGGTTGAGAATGAGCGCATCGAACATGCGCGGGGAGAGCTTCAGCTCCATGAATTCGCCCGAGAGCTTCTTGCGCAGCTTCAGGGTCTTCGGATCCTTCGCGCCGAGCTTCTCGATGGCGCTCAACACCTGGGTGAAGGTCTTGTGGATCGAGGCGAACCGGCGCGCCGCTTCCTCCGGATCGGGGCCCGTGTCGACGGCCTCCTCGCTGTCCTCGCCATCCTCGCCGTCTTCGGCCTCGTCCTCCGCCGGCGGCTCGCTGACCAGCTCCATCTTGGTGGGATTCTGCGGCTGGGCGATCACGTCGGGCGCGTTCGGATCGATGAATCCGACGATCACGTCCACGAGGCGCGACTGGCCGGCCTTCACCGGCTCATAGGCCTTCAGCAGGAAATCGAAAGTCGCCGGGTACATGGACAGTGCGCCGCGCACGGCATCGAGGCCCTCCTCGATGCGCTTGGCGATGCGGATCTCGCCCTCGCGGGTCAGCAGCTCCACGGTGCCCATCTCGCGCATGTACATGCGCACCGGGTCGGTGGTGCGGCCGAGTTCGGCATCGAGCGCGGCCAGCGCCGCGGCGGCCTCTTCGATGGCCTCCTCGTCGGCCGGCTGCGAGGGCTCCGAGGCGAGCAGCGCCGCGGTATCCGGCGCCTTCTCGTACACCGGGATGCCCATGTCATTGATGGTGTTGACGATGTCTTCGATCTGCTCCGGATCCACGATCTCGGAGGGCAGGTGATCGTTCACCTGCGCATACGTCAGGTAGCCCTGCTCCTTGCCACGGGCGATCAGCAGTTTCAGCTGCGACTGGCGATCCTCGGGCATGCCCGCCGGCCGCGCCGGTACGTTCTTGCGGTCCTTGTCCGCCAGCAGCTTTGCGGCGGTCCTGGCGTCAAGGGTCGGGGCCGGATGGGGCGCCGGGGCATGAGCCTTCGCGGCAGTGCCGCCCTTCTTCGGCGCGGGTGCGGCGGCCTTGCGGTCCTTCTCCGGCGCCGGCGCGGCGGACTTCCTGGCGGGCGCAACCGCCCTGGCCGGCTTCTTCTCGGGATGAGAACGCTTCTTGCTGGTAGCAGTGGGCTTCGGCTTGACTGTCATGGTGAAGCTGGTGCAACCCCGTGTTGATGGTGTGAGGCCCTGTTATGTGAGTCCCCCGGGGACAACTCAAGGGGGATCCGGGCAAACCGCCAATTGTATTTCACAACCCGCGCGCTGCCAAATTCAATGCCGCCGCCGCGATCAGGGCGGATGGGCCAGTTCCTGCATAAGCTGCTGAAGTTCAAGCTTTTCTTCCTTCGACAAGCCCTGGTTGCGATCCTGCTCCAATAACCGGTCGAGCCGCCGGCGCAGCGACTCCTGGTATAGACGACCGAGCGCTTCGTGCAGTTCCCGCCGGGCCGCCGCGGCATCCTTGACCATGGCCTCCATGCCGGCGAGGCGCGCCAGGTGGGGCTCCTCGGGCCGTCCGCGCCAGCGCTCGAGCACCTGCGCGGTCGTCTGTGCAGGGGTGATGCGCAACTCCGCGGCCAGCGCGGACAGCACATCGATCCCGGGCTCATCCAGAGTCCCGATCCGATGCAGGTGCTGCTCCGGAATATCGGCAGCGATCTGCGGAAAATGAAGCAGCAGTCTCACCGCCTGGCGAACCAGGCTGCCGCGTCCCGCGCCCGTCTGGCGCGCCGGCGGGGCCTGGGCGGTGCCGATGCGGATGCCGAGCAGCTCGGCGATGCCCTCGGGCGTGCGCTGGAAGCCGAACGCCTGCGCCAGCCGCTCGGTCAGCAGCCTCCGGTAGACGCCCTCGGGCACCTGCAGCAGCAGCGGCCGGGCCGCCTGGGCGACCTTCGCCCGGCCGTCGGCGCCGCGGGTCATGAACCGCTCGCCCAGCTCCCGGACGAAGTATTCGGACAGCGGCAGGGCTTCGGTGCCGAGGCGCCGCTCGAAGGCTTCCCGGCCCTCCGCCCCGACGAGGGTGTCCGGATCCTCGCCTTCGGGCAGGAACAGGAACCGCAGCTCCCGCCCTTCGATGGCCTCGGGCAGCGCATTCTGCAGCGCGCGCCAGGCCGCGGCGCGGCCGGCACGATCGCCGTCGAAGGAAAAGACGACTTCGCTGACGATCTGGAAGACGCGCTTGAGATGCTCGGCCGTGGTGGCCGTGCCGAGCGTCGCCACGGCGTAGCACACGCCGGCCTGGTGCAGCCGCACCACGTCCATGTAGCCCTCGACCACGAGCAGCCGCTGCAGCGGCGCGCGGCTCTGGCGGGTTTCATACATGCCGTAGAGCTCGCGACCCTTGTGGAACAGCACGGTTTCCGGGGAGTTCAGGTACTTCGGCTCGCCCTTGTCGAGCACCCGCCCGCCGAAGGCGATCACCCGGCCGCGCGCATCGCGGATCGGAAACATGATGCGGTCCCGGAAGCGGTCGTAATGGCGCTCGCCGCTGCGCGGCGCGGGCGCCGCCGGATCGCGCTCGATGATGAGGCCGCATTCGTTCAGCTGGCGGCGCGCCTCCTCGCTCGCCCCGAACTGGTGCAGCACCTCGTTCCAGGAGTCCGGCGCGTACCCGATGGCGAAGCGTCTGATCGTGTCCGGCTCGAGGCCGCGGCGCGCCAGGTAATCCAGCGCGCGCGGGGTCTTCGCGAGCGTGGCCGCGTAGAAGCGCGCCACCTTTTCCATCAGGTCAAAGAGCGATTCATTGCGCTTCGGGGGCGGCGCGGCGCCGCCTTCGTGCGGCACCGTCAGTCCCAGTCCCTGCGCGAGTTCCTCCACCGCTTCCGGGAAGGGCAGGCGGTCGTGCTCGATGAGGAACCCCAGGGCCGTGCCGTGGGCGCCGCAGCCGAAGCAGTGGTAGAACTGCTTCTCGGGACTCACCCAGAACGAGGGGGTCTTCTCGGAGTGAAACGGGCAGCAGGCGCGGTATTCGCGGCCGGCCTTCTTCAGCGGCACGCGCAGCCCGATCACCTCGACGATATTGGTCCGCTCGATGAGCTCGTCGATGAAGGCCTGCGGGATCCGGCCCATCGGATCAGGCGCCGAGCAGACCTTTGATGCGGTTGCTGAGAGCGCCCATGTCGGTGCGGCCCTGGACCCGGGGTTTCACGGCCGCCATGACCTTGCCCATGTCCTTCATGGAGGTCGCGCCGGTGCTGGCGATGGCCGCGCGGATCAGGGCCTCGACTTCGGTGTCGGCCAGCTGCGCCGGCAGGTAGGCCTGCAGGACGGCGAGTTCGGCCGTTTCCTTGGCCACGAGGTCGGCACGGCCGCCGGCGGAGAACTGGGAGATGGACTCGCGGCGCTGCTTGATCATCTTCTCGAGCACGGCGAGCACCTGGGTGTCGTCGAGCTGGATGCGTTCATCCACTTCCCGCTGCTTGATCGCGGCCAGGATGAAGCGGATGCCGGCGAGCCGCTCCTTGTCGCCGGAGCGCATCGCGGCCTTCATGTCCTCGGTGATGCGTTCCTTCAGGGACATGGGGGACTTCCGGTCGGCGTCAGCGGGGGGCCCGCATGCCGTCGCGCGAGACGCGCTTCATGTGGCGCTTGATGGCCGCGGCCTTCTTGCGCTTACGCTCCTGCGTGGGCTTCTCGTAGAATTCGCGGCGGCGCAGCTCGGTGAGAATCCCGGCTTTTTCGCAGGCGCGCTTGAAACGGCGCAGGGCCGCATCGAAATACTCGTTCTCACGAACACGAACGCTCGGCATTGGAACCTCAAGTCCTTGATGTACCGGCGATTTTGCCGGGCTCGTAGCGGGATCGGGCTGGCGATTCTAAAGACCCGTGCCGCAAAAGGCAAAGATTTCAAAGCGCTTCCGCCCCTACACTGGCCACCGTGAAAATCCTGGGACTCGAATCCTCCTGTGACGAAAGCGCCGTGGCCGTGCTCGGCGAGGAGGGGCTGCTGGCGCACGCGGTGTTCAGCCAGACGCAGCTGCACCGGATCTACGGCGGGGTCGTGCCGGAGCTGGCCTCCCGCGACCATGTCCGGCGACTGCTGCCGCTGATGCGACGGGTGTTGTCCGAGGCCGGTCTCACGGCCGGTGAGCTCGACGGGGTGGCCTATACCGCGGGGCCGGGCCTCGTCGGGGCGCTGCTCACCGCGGCGGCCCTCGGCCGCTCCCTGGCCTTCGCCCTCGGGGTACCGGCGCTCGGGGTGCACCATCTCGAAGGGCATCTGCTCGCGCCGCTGCTCGAGGCGGACCCGCCGCCCTTTCCCCACGTGGCGCTGCTGGTCTCCGGCGGTCACACGATGCTGGTCGAGGTCCGGGGCATCGGCGCCTACCGGGTGCTCGGCCAGACCCGCGACGATGCGGCGGGGGAGGCCTTCGACAAGACCGCGAAGCTCCTCGGGCTGCCTTATCCCGGGGGGCCGGAACTGGCGCGGATCGCCGCCGGGGGCCGTCCCGGCGCCTTCGTGTTTCCGCGGCCCATGCTGGACCGGCCGGGGCTCGAGTTCAGCTTCTCGGGCCTGAAGACCGCGGTGCTGCACGCCGTGCGCGACCGGGTCCTCGATGAGGCGCTGCGCGCCGACCTCGCCCGCGGCGTGCAGGAGGCCATCGTCGAGTGCCTGTGCGTGAAGGCGCTGCGGGCCCTGGAGGAGACCGGTTGCGAGGCGCTCACCGTCAGCGGCGGCGTCGGTGCGAACCGGCACCTGCGCGAGTCCCTGTCGCAGCTGCTGGCGGGACGCGGCGGCCGGGCCTACTATCCGCGCCCGGAATTCTGCACCGACAATGCGGCGATGATCGCCGTGGCGGGCCTCGCGCGACTGCGCGCCGGCGAGCACGATGATCTCGCCATCGGCGCGCGCGCGCGCTGGCCGCTCGAATCGCTGTCCCCTCTGGAACGAAGAGCATGAATCAGACAACCGACCGGGTCTTCCTGCGCGAGCTGGGCGTGGAGTGCATCATCGGCTTTCTCGACTGGGAGCGGCTGGTGAAGCAGACCGTGTACCTCGATATCGAGGCGCCCATCGACTGCCGCCGGGCGGCGCTGAACGACGAGGTCGCAGGGACGCTCGACTACAAGCGCCTCTCGAAGGTCGTGATCGCCTTCGTCGCGGCTTCCGAATTCAAGCTGGTGGAGACGCTCGCCGACCGGACCGCGAAGCTCATACTGAAGGAATTCGACATTCCCTGGGTGAAGCTCACCGTCAACAAGCGCGGCGCCATCCGCGCCTCGCGCGACGTCGGCGTCACCGTCGAGCGCACGCGCGCCGATCTGGACTAGCAGTGGCGCGGGTGTACGTGGCGGCCGGCAGCAATGTCGATCCGCAGGCGAATCTCGCGCGCGCCGTGACCGAGCTTGCGCGCGTTTTCGGCCCGTTGCGGATCTCCCCCTGGTACCGCAACCGCGCGGTCGGCTTCGAGGGCGAGGACTTCATCAATTTCGTCTTCGGCTTCGACACCGACTTGAGCGTGCACGAGACCCTCGAGCGGCTGCGCGCGGTGGAGGGTCTGTGCGGCCGGCCGCGCGATGCGCCGAAGTGGGCGCCGCGCTCCATGGACCTGGACGTCCTGCTCTACGACGACCTCGTGCTCGAGACTTCCGAGATCCGGCTGCCGCGCCCGGACCTGCTGGTGCGTCCCTACATGCTGCGGCCGCTGGCGGACATCGCGCCGAACCTGCGCCATCCGACGCAGGGACGCACCATGTCCGAGCTGTGGGCCGGGTTCGATCAGCCGGGCCATGAGATGATCGCGGTGCGGCCCGCCGCGACGGTGGGCGGCGAGAACGGCCATGCCGGCGCGAACGATCACTGAAGGGCGGCCTATCCGCCCTGGCTGCGGCCGCCGTCGACGGCCAGGATCTGGCCGGTCACGTAAGGGGCCATGGTGGCGAAGTACAGCGCCGCCTGCGCGATGTCCTGCGGGTCCCCTGAGCGTTTCAGCAGGGTCTTGCCGATGATGTCCTCCTGCATGCCGGCATCGACGTCCGCGGGCCACAGCACCGGACCCGGTGCGATGCCGTTCACGCGCACTTCGGGCGCAAGCTCGCGCGCCAGCGCCTTCGTGAGCATGATCAGGGCGGCCTTGGCGCAGCTGTACACCGGGTATTGCTTCAGCGGCCGCATGCCATGAATGTCACAGAGGTTCAGGATGAGCCCGCCACGGCGGCGCAGTTCCGGCGCCGCGGCCTGCGAGAGGAACAGCGGCGCGCGGAAGTTCGTGCCGATGAGATCGTCGAACTCGCGCGCGCCGATGCCGCCGACCGGGGTCGCATAGAAACTGGAGGCGTTGTTGATGAGGATGTCGAGGCGACCGAAGTCGCGGATCGCGGCGGCGACGAGGGACGGCAACTGCCCGTCATCGAGCAGGTCCGCCTGCACCGCCGTCGCGCTGTGCGCGCGCCGTGCGTTGAGCGTCGCGAGGAGGGATGCGGCCTCGTTCGTGGAGCTGCGGTGATGGATCACGACGTTGGCGCCGGCCGCGTGCAACCCCTGCGCCATGGCGGCGCCGAGGCGACGGGCGCCACCGGTGATCAATACCGTCTGCCCGGCGAGGGGCTGCGCGTCCGAGCCTGTCATGGGCGCTCATTATGACCGGATCGGAGCCGCTGCCAATGCTGCCGGCCCTCGATGAGGCCGAAGCCCGGCATTCGGCGGCGCTGCTGCAGCACATCCTGAGCCGTATCCGCGCGGCCGGCGGTTTCCTGGATTTCGAGGCCTTCATGAACCTGGCGCTGTACGCGCCGGGGCTGGGGTATTACAGCGCCGGCAGCGCCAAGCTCGGCGCGGCGGGGGACTTCACCACGGCGCCCGAAGCCTCCGGGTTGTTCGGGCGCTGCGTCGCGCGCCAGTGTGCGCAGATCCTGCAGATCACCGGCGGCGGCGACATCCTCGAACTGGGAGCGGGCACCGGCAGCATGGCTGCCGCCGTGCTCACCGAGCTCGCGGCCCTGGACGCCCTGCCCGGTCACTACGACATCCTCGAGGTGAGTGCCGATCTGGCGGACCGTCAGCGCCAGCGCCTCGACGCGTTGCCGCGCCCGCTGCGCGAGCGCGTGCGCTGGCTCGAGCAGCTGCCGGCTGCGCCCCTGAACGGCGTCATCCTCGCCAACGAGGTGCTCGACGCGCTGCCCTGCCGGCGCTTCCTCGTGCGCGGCACGTCCGTCGAGGAACTGGGCGTGACGTGCGCGGATGGCGCGCTCGCCTGGTCGGCGCGGCCGGCCGATGCGGCGCTGACCGCGGCGGTGCGGGAGCTGGCCCCGCCCGACGGCGCGCCCCTGGCCCCCGGCTATGCCTCGGAGGTGTGCCGGCTCGCCGAGCCGTGGATCGCGAGCCTCGCGGCCTGCCTCGGGCGCGGAGTCATGCTGCTGTTCGACTATGGCCTGCCGCGCGCCCAGTACTATCACCCCGACCGGGCCACGGGCACGCTCACCTGTCACTTCCGGCATCGCGCGCACTTCGATCCCCTGATCAACGTGGGCGTGCAGGACATCACCGCCTGGGTCGACTTCACGCGCGTGGCGCGGGCCGGACAGGCGGCAGGCCTTGCGGTGCTCGGCTTCGGCACCCAGGCGGGATTCCTGCTCGGGGCCGGGATCGACGCGCTGCTGGGGGAGGCTCGTGACGAGCGCGAACGGGCGCGCCTCGCCGGTGAGGCGCGGCGGCTGCTGCTGCCGGGGGAAATGGGCGAAGCGTACAAGCTGCTGGCGCTGGGCCGCGGCATCGATGCGCCGCTCATGGCCTTCACGCACCAGGATCTCTCGGACTCGCTGTAGCGCGCCGCTCGCGGACCCCTGCGACCGCCGCCAGGCGCCGCTCCTGCAGGGCGGCGCCGATCTGCGGACCCGCCAATCCCTGGCGCTCCTGCGGGGTGAGGGTCGCCGCGAGCGCGGCGGCATGGGCCTCGCGCAGATAGTCGGCCTGGGGGTAGGGTCCGGACTCGAGACCCTTGCGGCCGCGCGCATCGCACTCGCAGGCCAGCAGCAGTTCGGCGAAGCGCTCCGGGCGCCGGAAGGCATCGGTCTGCGTGAACAGCCGCATGAGAGTCGCCGTGCGCAGCTCGAGGGCGCCGTGCACGAGGGTGTGATGGCGCGAGGCGAGGATCGCGAGTTCCCGGCACTCGTTCGGTGCCCGCAGCCGCTGCGAGAAGGCTTCGATGGGCCCGATGCCCGCTTCCTCGTGGCCGTGGTGCGCCGGCCAGCGATCCTTCGGCGTCAGCGCCTTGCCGAGGTCGTGCAGCAGCACCGCGTAGCGCACCGCGAGGGAGGCCTCGCGCCGCGCGGCGATCGACAGCGCGAGCATGACGTGGACGAAGGTGTCCACTTCCGGATGCCAGCGCGGGGGCTGCGGCACGCCCTCGAGGGCCGCAAGCTCCGGCATGATCACCGCGAGCGCGCCGCAGTCGCGCAGCACCTCGAAGAAGACTTCCGGCCGCGGCTCGAGCAGTGCGCGCGCGGTTTCGCGCCAGACCCTTTCGGGCGTGAGCGCGACGACTTCCCCGCTCGACGTCATCCGCGCCATGAGCGCCCGGGTCTGCGGGGCGATGCGAAATCCCGCATCGGCGAAGCGCGCCGCGAAGCGCGCCACGCGCAGCACCCGCACCGGATCCTCCGCGAAGGCATCCGACACGTGGCGCAGGACCCGCTGCGCGAGGTCATGCTGCCCGCCGTAGGGGTCCACGACATGACCGTCGGCGTCCTCGGCCATGGCGTTGATGGTGAGGTCGCGCCGCTTCAGGTCCTCTTCGAGGGTCACGTCGGGGGAGAACACGGTGGTGAAGCCGTGGTAGCCGGGGGCGACCTTGCGCTCCAGGCGGGCGAGGGCATATTCCTCCCGGGTCTGCGGATGCAGGAAGACAGGGAATTCCTTGCCGACCGGGGTGTAGCCCCGGGCGGTGAGCTGCGCCGGCGTCGCGCCCACGACCACCCAGTCCCGCTCGCCGACGGGGCGGCCCAGCAGACGATCCCGAACCGCGCCGCCTACCAAGTACACTTGCATCGACTCATGTTAACCGAGAGTCGCAAGCTCCTGAGGATCACGCTGTTGCTGGCGGGCGCGAGCATCCTGCCCGGCTGCGGGAGCCTCTACCTGCTGCAGGCCGCGCGCGGGCAGGCCCAGATCATGATGGCCCGGCGTCCGATCGGGGCGGTGCTGGCGGACCCGGCTACGCCACCGGCCGTGCGCGACACCCTCGCGGAGGTCAGCGCGGCCCGCGATTTCGCCAGCCGCACCCTCGGACTGCCGGACAATCGCAGCTACCGCCTGTACGCGGATCTCGGGCGGCGCTATGTCGTCTGGAACGTGGTCGCCGCGCCGGAGTTCTCGGTGAATCCGCGGCTGTGGTGCTTCCCGGTGGCGGGGTGCGTCAGCTACCGGGGTTACTTCCGGCAGGCCGCCGCCCAGTCCTATGCGGACCGGCTCGCCGCGCAGGGCTACGACACCGTCGTCGAGGGCGTGCCGGCCTATTCGACGCTCGGGCATTTCGATGACCCGATCCTGAACACCATGCTGCCCTACGGCCGCGACCCGCTCGCGGGAATCGTGTTCCACGAGCTCGCGCACCAGCTGCTGTACGTGCCCGACGACTCGGCCTTCAACGAGGCTTTCGCGAGCACGGTCGAGGAGGAAGGCCTCGCCCGCTGGCTCGCCTTCAAGGGGCGGCCCGACGCCATCGAGGCCTTCCGCCGCCGCCAGGCGCGCGCCGGTGAGTATTCGCGCCTGCTCGCCGAGGCGCGCGCCGATCTCGCGCGGCTGTACGCGTCGAACCTGCCGCCTGCGCCGATGCGCGCCGCGAAACAGGCGCGCCTCGCGGCGCTCGCCGCGTCCATCCGGGAGACGCAGCAGCGCTTCGGCGTACCTTCCGGGTACGAGGAGTGGCTGAGCCACGGGCTCAACAACGCGGATCTGGCCTCCGTGGCCACCTACGAGAACTGCATGCCGGGGTTCCGGCGGCTGCTGGCCGAACAGGGCGACCTCGCGCACTTCTACGCCGCGGTGCGCGCACTGGCGAAGCAGCCGCGGGCGCGGCGCGACGCGCAGGTGTGCGCGGATCACTGAACCGGAATGAGCACCGTGGACTTGCCGCGCTGCACTTCGATCACCAGCGTCGCCAGGCCCGCGGTGCGCTCGCGCAGCTGCTGGATGCCGCTCACCCGGGCCTGGTTGACGGCGACGATGAGGTCGTCGCCGCGAATGCCGGCCGCGGCGGCGGGGCTGCCGGTGTCGACGCTGCGCACCACGACGCCGTTGCCGCCCGGCGCATCGGCCAGGACGGCGCCCTCGAGCGCCGGGTTGATTTCGCCCGGCTGGATCGACGCGACCGGTACCTCGGGTGCAGCGGAGATGAGCACCTGCACGTGGCGCGGGCGACCGTCGCGCACCAGTCCGATGTCCGCCGTCTCCCCGACCCGCAGCAGCCCGATGGCATTGCGCACGTCCGCGGGCATCGTCACCGTCGTGTGGTTGATGGACACGATGACATCGCCGGAGCGGATGCCGGCCTGTTCGGCGGCCGATCCCAGCAGCACCTGCGTGACCAGCGCGCCCTCGGCGCCGCTCAGGCCCAGCGCCTGCGCCACATCGGGGCTCACCGGGTAGGTGTCGACGCCGAGCAGGCCGCGCTTGACCGAGCCGAACTGCACCAGCTGGTCGGTGATGCTGCGGACCATGTTGACGGGGATCGCGAAGCCGATGCCGATGTTGCCGCCGGAGCGCGCGAGGATGGCGGTGGCGAGCCCCACGAGCTCGCCGCGCAGATTGACGAGCGCGCCGCCGGAGTTGCCCGGATTGATCGCGGCATCCGTCTGAATGAAATCCTCGAAGCCCTCCTGGTCGAGGCTGCTGCGGCCGAGGCCGCTGACGATCCCGGACGTCACCGAATTGCGCAGCCCGAAGGGATTGCCGATGGCGACGACGAAGTCGCCGACCTCCAGCTTCGCCGAGTCGCCGAGGGTGATCTGCGTGAGCCGCACCGGCCGCACCCGGAGCACGGCCAGGTCCGTCGGCTCATCGATGCCGACCACCTCGGCCTTCAGATCCCGGCCGTCGGCCAGCGTCACCGTGATCTCGCTGGCATTCTCGATGACATGCGCGTTCGTGAGGATGTAGCCCTTGCGGGCGTCCAGGATCACGCCGGAACCGGCGCTCTGGAACTGCGGTGAATGCCCGGCGCGGGACTGCGGCACGTCGAAGAAACGCTTGAACGCCGGATCCGCCATCAGGGGATTCACCGGCGCGTTCTCGGTCACGGAGCCGCGGGTGGCGACGTTGACGACCGTCGGGGTGACGCGCCTGACCATCGGCGCGAGCGAGGGGACCGGTGCCTCCTCGGCCGAGGCCGCCTGCGGCGCGCTCGCGACGGGCGGTGAGGGCGGCTGCGGCGGGGCGGCCCGCGCCGCCGCAGCCAGGGTGGCCAGCGCCGCGAGCACGATCTGACCGATGGCCACGCCTTTCATCCGGGCATTGTAGCCCGGCCGGTATCAGGCGGCTTCGACCTTGATGCGACGGGCCTCGGGCTTCACCTGCTTCGGGATGGACAGTTCCAGCACCCCATTGGTGTAGGTGGCCTTGATGGCATCGGTCTGCGCGGCCTCCGGCAGCGTGAAGCGGCGCACGAAGCTGCCGGCCACGCGCTCGACGCGCTGGTAGCTGCCCTCGGCATGCTGCGTGCTGGTCTTGCGCTCGCCCTTCAGGGTGAGAACGCCGGCCTCGGCGGTGACTTCGATGTCATCCGGGCTCACGCCCGGCAGATCGGCGCGCACGACATAGCGGTCGGCTTCTTCGTGCACGTCGACGGAAGGGATCCAGGCCACGGTGCGCGCGGTCTCGAACTGCCGGGTGAGGCGGTCGACCAGCGACCATGGTTCGTAGCGAACGATAGTCATGTGTATGTCTCCTTGAGAATGGTCGCGACAGCCGCGAGTGACCACAGATCTATGGCTGGCGGTGCCGGTTTCAAGGGTGCGTGGTCATTTCCGGCGGCTTCCGGCGGTGCGCAAGGCTGTTCAAAGACTGTGGGAAACCTGTGCGGCGGCTGCTCGCAGCCTGTGGGTGCCCGGCACAACATCTTGGGCTATGCCGTAAATGAAATTTTCGCCGCCTGGCTCGATTTCGAGCATAGACGCGGTGGCCGAATATCGCGCAATTTATTGTTTTTGAAGGACAAAAAAGTGCAAAAAACCGACCCCGGCGATTCTTGACGGTTATGTTGCACGTCTTTAGGCTTGGCCGCTCGACACAAGATCTTGTGTCGCTCCAATGGGGATACGGAGCGCCTCGAATACAATGAATACTCTTGTGAAAATAGAACCGCGCGAGATCGATACCGTCCCGTTCCAGGAAGCCTCGATGGACATCTGGGACAAGAAGTATCGCCTGAGCGCGAAGGACGGTACGCCCATCGACAAGTCGATGGACGACACCTACAAGCGTGTCGCGCGCGCACTGGCCGACGTGGAACCGGTGGAGTCGCGCGAGCACTGGTACGAGCGCTTCGTGTGGGCGCTGCGCCGTGGCGCGATACCCGCCGGCCGCGTGACCTCCAACGCGGGGGCTCTGGAGCACAAGCCGGCCACCTCCACCATCAATTGCACGGTGTCGGGCACGATCCGCGATTCGATGGACGACATCCTCGGCAAGGTGCACGAGGCGGGCCTCACCCTGAAGGCCGGCTGCGGCATCGGCTACGAGCACTCGACGCTGCGGCCGCGCGGCGCCTACGTGTCCGGCGCCGGCGCCTATACCTCGGGTCCCCTGTCGTTCATGGATATCTTCGACAAGATGTGTTTCACCGTGTCCTCGGCCGGTGGCCGGCGCGGCGCGCAGATGGGCACCTTCGATGTCGGCCATCCGGATGTCCTGGAGTTCGTGCGCGCCAAACGCGAGAACGGCCGGCTGCGCCAGTTCAACCTGTCGCTCTTGATCACCGACGAGTTCATGAACGCGGTGCGCGAAGAGCGCGACTGGAAGCTCGCCTTCCCCCTCGGCCGCAAGGAGTACGAGGCCGAAGGCGCGAACCTCGAGGACACGAGCGCCTTCATCTGGCGCGAATGGCCCATCCATGACGGCTACGTCGTCAACGAGGCGGGCCTCGTCGCCTGCAAGATCTACAAGACCATTCCGGCCCGGCGCCTCTGGGACGTCATCATGACGTCGACCTACGATTTCGCCGAGCCCGGGTTCATTCTCATCGACCGCGTCAACGAGATGAACAACAACTGGTGGTGCGAGAACATCCGCGCGACCAACCCCTGCGTGACGGCGGACACCCGGCTTGCGACCCAGTTCGGCATGGTGCGGATCGGCGACCTGTATGAGTCGCGGCTCGACATCCAGGCCACGGTCGACAACCGCACTCTGGATGGGGGCCCGGGCGTGACGGCCCGCCCCGCGGTGCCCGCGTTCATGACGGCGCCGTCCGCCGATGTCTACCGCGTCGTGACCAAGGCCGGCTACGAGATCAAGGCCACCGAGTGGCATGACTTCTATACGACGCGCGGCAAGATCAAGCTGCGGGATCTGAAGCCCGGCGACGAGGTGCTGATCCAGTCCGGCAAGGGGCAGTTCGGCGGCTGCGGCAGTGGCGAGCTGGGCGTGCTGCTGGGATTGCTCACGGGCGATGGTCATTTCACGAACCGCGGCGAGGGTGAGCAGGCCGCGGTCGTGAATCTGTGGGGCGCCGATCGTGCCCTGGCCGACGGCATCGTGGCCACCGTCAATGCGCTCATTGCCGGCTGGGCCGAGAACGCCCGGACCTATCAGGTCAGCGCCGTGACGGTTCCCGAGCGCAACCTCGTGATGATCCGCTCGGTCATGCTGCTGCGCGTGCTGCAGCAGATGTACGGCATCAGTCCGGCCCTGAAGACCAGCGTTCCGGAGATCGTCTGGCGCGGCAACGAGGAGTGCGTCAAAGGCTACCTGCGCGGGCTGTTCCAGAGTGACGGCACCGTGCAGCGCGACGACCGGCGCGCCTATTGCACCGTACGGCTTGCTTCCAGCCAGCCCTCGCTGCTCAAAGACGTGCAGATGCTGCTGGCGAATTTCGGCATCTTCTGCCGCATATTGAAGCGTCGGGCGGCCGGCGGGCGGCTGCTGCCCGATGGCAGGGGCGGCAAGCGCCTGTACGAGTGCCAGGGCGATTACGAGCTGATCATCGGCTCGCAGTCGCGCGATCGGTTCATGCAGGAGATCGGTTTCCTCTCTGACGCGAAGAACGGCAAGTACCGTGACTGGCGGGGACAGCGCGCCGGCGCCTATCGGGAAGCCTTCACCAGCAGAATCACCATGATCGAGCCTGCGGGCCGCGAAGCCGTGTTCGACACCACGCAGGATGATCGCAATTCGCTCATATTCAACGGCCTGGTGACGGGGAACTGCGGCGAACAGCCCTTGCCGCCCTATGGATCCTGCCTGCTGGGCTCGGTGAACCTGACGCGCTTCGTGCGCCATCCCTTCACGGACTACGCGGAGTTCGACTGGGAGGAGTACCGCGAGGTGGTGCGCGTGTTCACGCGCATGCTGGACAACGTGGTGGAGATCAACGGCCTGCCGCTGGAACAGCAGCGCGGGGAGATCCTGCGCAAGCGCCGCCACGGCATGGGCTTCCTGGGCCTCGGCAGCACGATCACCTGCATGGGGATGAAGTACGGATCGGAGGAGTCGATCAAGTTCACCGAGGACATCTCGCGCGAGATGGCGGTCGCGGGGTGGGAAGCAGCGCTGGAGCTGGCCCGCGAGAAGGGCCCGGCGCCGATCATGAACGAGGAGTTCACCGTCACCCAGGAGATGCTGCGCAAGCGTCCGGAGATGGCGCGCGACGGCTGGCGTGCCGGCTCGCGCATCGCGGGGCGGGTGCTGCATGCCCGCTACAGCCGCTACATGCAGCGCGTCGCGGCGGTGGCTCCGCAGCTGGTGCACGAGCTGGCGGAGGTCGGCGCGCGCTTCACGCACCACAGCTCGATCGCGCCGACCGGCACGATCTCGCTGTCGCTCGCCAACAATGCCTCCAACGGCATCGAACCCTCGTTCGCGCACCACTACTTCCGCAACGTGATCCGCGAGGGCAAGAAGTCGAAGGAAAAGATCGACGTGTACTCCTTCGAGCTGCTGGCGTACCGCGAGCTGGTCAATTCGAAGGCGCGGCCGGATGCCACCAACGATGCGGAGAAACTCCCCGACTATTTCATCGCCTCGGAAGACGTGACGCCCAAGCAGCACGTGGACATCCAGGCGGCGGCCCAGAAGTGGGTGGACTCCTCGATTTCGAAGACGGCGAATGTCCCGACGAACTTTCCCTACGACAAGTTCAAGGACATCTACCTGTACGCCCATGAGCAGGGCCTGAAGGGCTGCACCACCTTCCGCTTCAATCCGGAGGCCTTCCAGGGCGTGCTGGTGAAGGAGGCGGACCTGAAGAACACCATCTACAAGTTCACGCTGGAGGACGGCACGGTGGTCGAGGCGCGCGGCGACGAGGAAGTCGAGTATGACGGTGAGATGCACACCGCCGCGAACCTGTTCGACAGCTTGAAGGAGGGGTACTTCGGCCGCTACTGAGCGGCTTCGAGGAACCCAAGGACAGCGACATGACCATCAAGATCGCAGGCAAGATCGTCAAGTACAGCGTCGAGAAGCCGCTCGACAAGGCCGAACAGGAGGCCGCCGACAAGCTGGCGGCGGAAAAGGCGGCGGCCCGCGCCGACGGCACCGAGCCGCAGATGTTCAAGGACCGCAGCGGGCGCATGGCGAAGGTCATCCGCATGCACGAGAGCGTCGAGCGGCCCGAGGTCCTGATCGGCTCGACGTTCAAGATCAAGACGCCGGTGTCGGATCACGCCATGTACGTGACCATCAACGACATCATTCTGAACGAAGGCACCGACTACGAGCAGCGGCGGCCCTTCGAGATCTTCATCAACTCGAAGAACCTGGATCACTTCCAGTGGATCGTCGCGCTCACGCGCATCATCTCCGCCGTGTTCCGCAAGGGCGGGGACGTGACCTTCCTGGTCGATGAGCTGAAGGCGGTGTTCGACCCCCGCGGCGGCTACTGGCAGCCCGGCGGCAAGTTCATGCCCTCGATCATCGCCGAACTCGGTTATGTCATCGAGCGGCACCTGCAGAACATCGGCCTGATCCGCAAGGTCGGACTGGACGAGCATCAGCAGAAGCTGGTGGACGAGAAGCGGGCCGAGTTCCTGGCGCGGGGCAAGCAGACCGACGCCTTCGCGAAGTCACATTTCCCGGAAGGGGCGCAGCTGTGCAGCAAGTGCAGCACGGCCGCCGTCATCATGATGGACGGCTGTATGACCTGTCTGAACTGCGGGGATTCCAAGTGCGGTTAGGGTGAGAGCTGACTGTTTGAGGAGCGGGGCACAACGCAGGCGAAGCTGACAGACCCGGCGAGGCAGCCGGGAAGCGCCCCATTTGAAGGCAGTCCGAAAGGGCTGCCTTTTTTTAGGTTCATCGCTCATTTCCGGGGTGACGTATGAACCCTTCGGCGGCGTCAACGGCTGGACCTGGGGAAATGCCACCACGGAGGCTCGTCACTTCAATACCGACGGTCTGATCAGCCAGATTGTCGGCGCCTCGGTCACCTATGGGTACACGTTCGACAATGCCAATCGTATTACCGGCATCAGCGACTCCTCGAACAGCGCCCTGACCTGGACTTACGGGTACGACGCCCTGGATCGGCTCACCAGTGCAGCAACCTCGACGGTCACCGACGGCTGGACGTACGATGCCAATGGCAATCGCCTGAGCCAAACCGGTACCTCCGCGACGACTTTCACCGTGGCATCAGCAAGCAATCAACTCGCCGCGACCAGCGGGGCTCTCTACCGAAGCTACAGCTATAACGCGGCCGGGGCGGCCACCGCCTTCGGAGGCAACACCGTCACGTACAACGATCGGGGGCGGATGCTGGGGGTCACGACGAGTTCCGGTACCACCGGCTATCTGTACAACGCGCTGGGGCAACTGATCGAAAAGGCCGCCAGTTCGCCCAGCAATTTGTACGTGTACGATGAATCCGGCCACCTGCTGGGAGAATACGACGGGAGCGGGAATCTCATCCAGGAGACGGTGTGGCTCGGAGACATCCCGGTCGCCACCCTTCAGCCGGCTTCCG
>DATJPN010000026.1:0-3960 GCA_035506335.1 Steroidobacteraceae bacterium
GCGGCCCGCAGCGCCTCGATGATGCCGAAGCTCAC
This sequence comes from Steroidobacteraceae bacterium, assembly GCA_035506335.1. Taxonomy (GTDB): domain Bacteria; phylum Pseudomonadota; class Gammaproteobacteria; order Steroidobacterales; family Steroidobacteraceae; genus DAIDKA01. The sequence goes on from DATJPN010000026.1 coordinate 36, forward strand.
GCCGCTCCCCCCGTGCACCGCGATGCCGGCGGGCTTGTTGACGACGATCAGCCGCTCGGTCTCGATGATGATCGCATCACGCACCGCTTCGATGAGGGTCCCCGGCACGCGCGCCACCCCCGGCGGCGCTTCCGCGGCGGGCCGGTGCAGGGGCGGCACACGGACCTTGTCGCCGGCCTGCAGGCGGGTCTCGGGGCTCGCCCGCTTGCCGTTCACCCGGACTTCGCCGCGCCGCACAATGCGAAAGACGCGGCTGCGCGGGACGCCCGCGAGCAGCCGGGTCAGGAAATTGTCGAGCCGCGCGCCGGCCTGGTCCTCGGTGACCTCGACATGGCGCACGCCTTCGCGGATTTGCCCATCCGGCAGTTCGGACAACATTCACCTCTATCGTAAGATATTGTTTTTACAATGGTCTCATGGCTATACTTGCCAAGCCGTCCTGAAAAATCACGGACAGCCACAGGCGTGCGGCATGACCGTGCGCATGTTACCGGCCTCTTCGGGGGGAGTGGCGCACATGTACCGAAAGTCATGCGTTGCACCTGCACCCGTGAGGGGTCTTCAGTTGGTCCTCGAAATCGAGGCCATCGCATTGGGCCGACAAGATTGCAGCACCCGAATGAAGTCTTGCGAACAATGACTCCGGGCGCGCCGTCGGTAGAGCTACAAAAGGTTTTAGGCAACCACCCTTCCGTGGGCGGGTCCTCATGAAGAGCGAGACTCGATCACCCCTATCCTTTTATGTCGTGCCGCACGCTCGCGTGCGGCCTCCCGTCGCTTGCTTGTCGGCCCCACTTTGCTGGGTTAAGGCCGAACATGAAAAGAATGCTAGTCAACGCCACTCAACAGGAAGAGCTGCGTGTCGCTCTGGTTGATGGACAGAAGCTGTATGACCTGAGTATCGAACTACAGTCCAAGGAACAGAAAAAAGCCAACATCTACAAGGGACGGATCTCGCGGGTCGAGCCCTCGCTCGAAGCGTGCTTCGTCGACTACGGCGCGCAGCGCCACGGGTTCCTGCCGCTGAAGGAAGTCTCGCGCGAGTACTTCCGCGGCAACCCGCAGGGCGGCCGCATGAACATCCGCGAGCTCCTCACCGAAGGCCAGGAAGTCCTGGTCCAGGTCGAAAAGGAGGAGCGCGGCAACAAGGGCGCCGCCCTCACCACCTTCATCAGCCTCGCCGGCCGCTTCCTCGTGCTGATGCCGAACAATCCCCGCGCCGGGGGCGTCTCGCGCCGCATCGAGGGCGAGGACCGCGACCAGATGCGCGAGGCCATGAGCCAGCTGCAGATCCCCGAGGGCATGGGCGCCATCATCCGCACCGCGGGTGTCGGCCGCGCCGTCGAGGAACTGCAGTGGGACCTGGACAACCTGCGCACCCAGTGGGAGCAGATTGCCGCCGCCGAGAAGGAGCGCCCGGCGCCCTTCCTGGTGTACCGGGAAAGCGATGCGGTCACGCGCGCCATGCGCGATTACCTGTCCGATGACGTGGGCGAGGTGCTCGTCGATGACGAGGCCGCCTTCGGCAAGGCCCAGGAATACATGCAGCGCTTCATGCCAGCCGAGGCCCAGCGGCGCCTGAAACACTACACCGACGACATCGCGCTGTTCACGCGCTTCCAGATCGAGATCCAGATCGAGTCGGCCTACGCCCACAAGGTGTCGCTGCCCTCCGGCGGCAGCATCGTCATCGATTACACCGAGGCGCTGGTCTCCATCGACATCAACTCGGCGCGCGCGACGCGCGGCGCGGACATCGAGGCGACCGCCCTGAACACCAACCTGGAGGCGGCCGACGAGATCGCCCGACAGCTGCGCATCCGCGACATCGGCGGGCTGATCGTCATCGACTTCATCGACATGGAGTCGACCAAGAACCAGCGCGAGGTCGAGGACCGCCTGCGTGATGCGGTGAAGATGGACCGCGCCCGCATCCAGATCGGCCGCCTGTCGCGCTTCGGCCTGCTGGAAATGTCCCGGCAGCGCCTGCGCCCCTCTCTGGGGGAGTCCAGCCACATCGTCTGCCCGCGCTGCGTCGGCATCGGCAGCATCCGTAGCATCGAGTCCATGGCCCTGTCGATCCTGCGCCTGATCGGCGAGGAACTGCGCAAGGAGCGCACGACGCGTGTCATCGCCCAGGTCCCCGTGGACGTGGCCACCTACCTGATCAATGAAAAGCGCGATTGGATGCGCGCCCTGGAAGACAAGACCGACGTCGACCTGGTGATCGTCCCCAACGTGCACATGCAGACGCCCGAGTACTCCATCAAGCGCATCCGCGAAGACGAGATGGAGTTGCCCGAGAACAAGCAGCTGAGCTACCTCATGCCCGTGGCCGCCGAAGTGGCCGATCCGACGCTCGGTGAAAAGAAGCCGTCGGTCGAGGCCGCCGCGGTGGCGACGCTGCTGCCGACCACGACTGCGCCCATTGCAGCGCCGGCGCCCGCGCCGGCTCCGGCACCCGCGCCCATGGCAGCCGCCCCCGAGCCAAAACCCGGCCTCATCACGCGCATGCTGCGCGGCCTGTTCGGCGAGACCCCGGCGGCCGGGGCGCCTGCCGCAGCGGCCGAGTCCCAGGGCGCCGCGCGCCCCGAAGCGCGCGGCGGCGAACGCAGCGGCGGCGACCGGGATCCTCGCCGCCATGGGCGCGACCGGGATCGCAACCGCGGTGGACGTGACGGCCGTGGCCGTGACCGCCATCACGGCGGTGAACGCTCAGGCGAGCGCCAGGCCCGCACCGACCGTCCTGATCGCCCCGATCGCAATGACCGCAATGACCGCAATCGCGACAGTCAGGGCAATCGCCCGGGTGGCCGCGACGGGGGTCGTGACCGGGATCGGGATCGCGCCCGCGAGCGCGACGCCGAGGGTGAGCCGGTCGCGGCGTCTCAGGCACCCGAGCAGACCGGGGCGGCCAGCGCCCCCCTCCCGGGCGAGGAAGCCCGCGGCGGTGAACGCGGCGGGCGCGGGCGTCGAGGGCGCCGCCGCGGTCGTCGCGGAGGCGGTGGTTCCCGCGAGGGTGCCCTCCAGCGCGGTGGTCCGTCGGAAGGCGGCGCCGGCAACGGCAGTCCCGAACACCACGATTTCGACGACACGGCGCCAGCTTCGATGTCGTCGTACGAGAGCGCGCCGAGGTACGAACCACCCGCCGCGGCCCCGCACCACGACTTGGCTCCGGCTCCGGCGCCAGCGCCAGCGCCAGCGTCAGCGCCTGCCGCGGCGGCACCGCCCCCGGCGGCGCCCAGTGGCGAGGCACCGCGACCTTACGTGGTGTGGTCGTCAGCTGCCGCTTCAGGCCCGGGTGCCGCTTCAGGCCCGGGTGCCTCATCCGGTCCACTCCAGGACCGCGACGAGAACTGATCCGGTCTAGGACTGCGGCGCCTGCGATTGCAGGCGCCGCAGCAATCCGCGCGCCGCCGCCTCGATCAGCGCCAGTACGTCCTCGAACCCGCTCGGCCCGCCGTAGTACGGATCGGGCACTTCGCGCAGCGGCTGTTCGGGCGCGTAATCCAGGAATAGCCGGATCTTGCCGTGCGCGCCAGCGGGCGCAATGGCCAGCAGGTCCCGCAGATTGTTCTGGTCCATCGCCAGAATCAGATCGAAGCGCTCGAAGTCCTCCGCGCGCACCTGCCGGGCTCGCAGGCCTGACAGATCGTAGGCGCGCCGCCGCGCCACCAGCTGCGAGCGGCGGTCCGGCGCCGCTCCGGGGTGGTAATTGGCGGTACCGGCCGAATCCACCGTGACCGACAGATCAGGCGCCTCGCGTGCGGCGAGGCCCCTGAGCACCGCCTCCGCCGTGGGCGAGCGGCAGATGTTGCCCAGGCAAACAAAAAGCACTTTCATTCAGTCGGTTGAAACCATAAGTCGCTGATTTACAATCCAATACTATCTTGTGCTGTCTACCAGTGTCCAGTAGCATGCCCGT
>DATJPN010000027.1:0-8877 GCA_035506335.1 Steroidobacteraceae bacterium
AGAGCGATTCGTCAAGCTGGCGGACAGGTATTCGGCGGGGGTTTCGAGATCGGCGGGCCCCGGCACCCGCACGACTGGGACCAGCTGGCCCCGATAGCGGAGTCCCGGCCTCGCAGCTCAGGTCCGGTGCACCGCTTCGGGCTCGCCCGGGCTGCCTGAGCGGGTGAGATATTCGCGCACGAACCCGATGTGCTCCCGCAGCGCATAGACCTGTTCGGCATGTGAGCCGGGCATCCGGCGCGCGATGGTCGAGCGTTCGATCTGGTCGAGTCGATGCAGCAGGGCCGCGCGACGTTCCTTCGAGAGTCCCGTCAGCGCTTCGCGTTCGAGCGCCATGAGCTCGCCGTAGCGGCGGTGGATGCGCAGGTTGATGCGCCACCGATACAGCTGCGGCAGCAACCGCAGGCCGGGAACGACGACGATGATGATCGGCACGAGCACCACGATGGCCCGGTTGGCGAGGCTCGCCAGCCAGAACGGCAGATAACGATAGAGAAAGCTCTTGTCCCCGGATTTGTAATACCGCGTGGCCTCGGGGCTGATCGGGAACGCGTACGTCGCCGGATTCGGAAATGTGCCCGCGGCCTGCAGCAGCGTGGCATGCCCGTGCACCTCGGTGGCCGCACCGACGAGCAGGTCACAGAGCGCCGGATGCAGGTTCGTATGCGCCAGGAGCTCGACTGTCGGGGCAAGCAGGTTGGTGTCGACGGGTGGCAGATCCTCGCCCACATCGAACGCCCCCGCCGGCACGACGAGCTTACTGAGGTACGGGAAGCGGCGCAGGTAGGCATCCGCACGCGTGAAATCGAACAGCCGGATACCCTCGGTGTGGAGCATCGCCCGCGTCGTGGCGTTGGATGCCGAATCTCCAGTCAGGAAGATGGCGTCCGCCTGCCCGTTCACGAGCGCCTGACGAGCCGCCTCCCCTTCCAGGCTCAGCAGCTGCGTCGGCCCGCCCGGCTCGATTTCGTTGGCCCTGAGCAAGGCGAGCGCCAGAGTACGGTCACCACTGCCCTCCGGACCGATGGCGATCCGGTGGCCGCGCAACTCGGACAGCCGCTGCAGCGGCTTCGCGCTGCGGTAGAAGATGACCAGCGGCTCGTAGAACATGCTGCCGAGGGATACCAGCCCGGGCGCCTCCTTGCCCGCTGAGATACCCGACTGGACGAAGGCGATGTCGACGCCGGAGTGGGGATCGACGAGCCGGCCGAGGTTGTCGAGCGAGCCTTCGGACTCGATGACCTTCAGATCGATGCCGTCGCGCGCCAGGATCTTGCGGTAGCGCAGCGCGAGCGTTTCGAAGGTGCTGCCCTTCGGACCACTGCTCATGGTGAGCGTGCGCGGGGGAGCGGGACTCACGAAATGCAGAGTGAGCCAGATGGCCAGGACGCTCAGAAGGACGATGGGCCAGACGATCTGTGCCAGATCGTGCCACGAGACGCCCACGACCTGATGCGACCGGCGCCGTGAGTCCTTGGCCTTGCGCCCCGCGCCGGTGACCTTCTTGTCTGCTTCCATGGTCGATCACCTGTCGAGCCAGGTCACGCTCCGGGGCCTGCTGATGCCGAGGACTTATGCTACGCCGGACGGTATGCGCCCGTCATACGTAGAACTTCGCAGGCGCAGAAGCGACCCAGAAGCATCAGGATCGGTGTCGGGAGAAGAACTCCCAGATGAGCGCACTCGCATCCAGCTGGTCGACCCGCTCCGCCGCCGCAGCGCCCGGCCCCGGTGAGTCGGGATGGGGCCAGACATGTCCGCCGCCATGCCCGACCGGCGCGTCGGTGCGATACAGGATCAGCTCTGCGGCGTCGCGGCAGTGCAGATAGGTCACGCGGGTGACGTGTGCCGAGACCCTCTGCTCGGATGGGTTCACCTCGCAGGCGTCGAGACTCCCCCAGCGCGCGAGTGCCGCCGGCACGCCGTATCCCCAGCGGGCCGTCCCATCCCCGTCGAACGGGTTCGTCGGATCATGCACCCCATGAAACGTGATGATCGATACGGCTCGATGCGGTGCGCAGGTGTTGGCATCCGGCGCCTTCAGATCCCCGGCCTCGGGCGCTCCCGCGCGCAAGCCGGCCACGGGCGCCACCGCGGCGATCTGACCCGACAGTGCGCAGGCCGCGGCCGAGGCCATCCGGGCGCCACCCGAGAATCCGGTCACGTAGATCCGATGGGGGTCGGCACAGGCGCCCGCTTCGAGCTGCTGCATCGCATCGCGCAGGAACTGCACGTCATCGGGTGCATTCGCGGGCGTTTGAACGTTGCCGACCAGGGGGACGCCGGGCACATGCCAGTAGAATTTGTCGCGCGGGCTGTCCGGGTCGGCAATTCCGCCGTCCGGGTTCGCGAGCAGGAATCCGTGCCGGTCGGCCTGGGCCGCGAGCCCCGAGTGCGCCGCCTGCTGTCGTCCATTGCCGCCGCTGCCGTGCAGATCGAACACGAGGGGGATGCTGGCACGACCCGCGACGGATGCGGGGACGTACAGTGGCACCTGGCGCTCGAGGCCCCCGGAATGCACCGTGACGAGCTGCCATCCGGGGACGGAGAGCGTCAGCGCGCAACCCGTGGCGGCGTGACTGAAGGACGGCAGGAGCAGCAGCGCCCAGGCGAATCGGAATCTCATGCCGCCGATGATGGCAAAGCCGCCCGGCGTTCGCACGACTGTCGGGCTTTCAGCTCACCCGCAATGGCCGGCGACGCGGGATGCCGGCCAGCATGCCGGCAATGGCACCCAGTCCCGAGAGGAGCAGCGGCAGCCCCGCGGGCAGGGGAACGGGCGACACGTTGACGTTGATCACCAGGTCACCCACGTAGGGCGTTCCGGCGACGGAACCGACGTTGAGCCCGCCGCCCGTGCCGCCCAGCTGCACGCCGCACTGCCCGGAGCCGAGGGTGGTGCACGAGATGGACTGCACCAGCACCGAGCCGTTACCGGGAATCACCGCCGAGTTGATCAGCAGGCTGGCCGAAGCGGTGCCGCCTGAACCCGTCACCGTCCCCGCCGGATCGCCAGGCGTGGGAACCGACACTGTGAGATTGCTGGCGGAAAATATCGATCCGGCCTGGAGCACCTCGCTATGGGTGCCGTCGGTGAAGGTCACATCCTGGCTGAGCGTCAGCGAGAAACTCAGCAGATTGTCCGCAGCGTCGTAGGTGAAGGATCCGGTCACCGGATCGGTGCCTGAAAGGGGCAGCTGGGTGTCACCGAACACCGGGGTCGCGGGGCAGGTCAAATTGGTGACCGGACACAGCTCGCCCCCGTCGAGGCCGTTGCCCCCGGTCACGGTCAGCGTCGACGCGCGCGCCGCGGCCATCGCACCGAGCAGCACGACGGCGGCTCCAACGAACAGGACCGGCTTTGAGGTAATCATCGACAGGATCCCCGGCACTCAGCCGCTGACGCCGGCAGATGGGCCAAATGAGACGCTGCGGCGCAGCCGCCAGATGCCCAGTACACCCAGTCCCGACAGGAGCAGCACGACGGAGTCCGGCAGCGGCACGGGTGCCACCCCGGTGAACACCACATCGGCCTTCGCCGTGGCATCCGGCTGTACCCACAACTGCAGCGAACCCGCCGTGGCGCCGGATCCGAAGCTGAAGGTCGCGATCTCGATGGCATTGAGCTGCGCCAGGTCGATCGTGGAGGTGCTGACCTGCGTCACGGTCCCCGAGAGCATGCCGGGCTGAGCGAAATTCCCGGTTGACGTGGCACCCCCGAGAGGGGCCGCGGCCGTAAACGAGTAACCGCCGGTGTCCGTGGCGGAGTCGTTGCTGAAGGAATACTGGGAGCCGGTCACGCTGCTGAAAGCGGTCGGCGTACTCGAGGAGATCGACAGGCCCGTCGCACTGAGGGTGCCCAACGAACCGGCAGTCGTGCTGATCGCCACACCGCTCACGTCGGCCACTGGCAGCATGAAGGCATCCAGCGCCCCGTTCGGCGGGGTCGCGGCGGAGGAGTCCACCGTCAGCCAGCCGCCCGTGATGCCGAGCGCGAGGCTGCTGCTGCCGTCGAACAGCACCGTCGCGTTGTTCAGCCCCAGGGCGGCATCGGTCACGGTCGCGGTCAGCAGCAGCCCATTGGCGCCGCTCGCGAGCTCCGTATAGGTCATGGAAGCCCGGCTCGCGGGTGCAACAATTGCCGAAGTGGCAACCGCCGCCGCCAGCCAGAGTCTTGTCTTCACGCCTCGCTCCCGCCCGGGACCCTGCGGCAACTATAAACACCGGCCGGCGCCGGCATGTTTCATGGCAGTGAAACTTTTATAACGGCACCTGTGGTGCAGTGCAGCAACGGGGAATGATCCCGATCACGGAAGGCCGAAGGCCAGCAGCACATTGCCCGGAATCCCGCCGAGGACGGCGTATCCGGACCCCACGAAGAGCATGCCGTCGGCCACGACCGGGCCACCGACACTGATGGAACCCCCCTTCGCCGTCACCCGGTTGACCGTCTCGAACTCCCGCTGGGTCTCGAACGACCACAGCTCATGACCGTCGCGCGTCGACAGGGCATGCACCTTGCCGTTGGATGCCCCCTGAATCACCGCGCCGGGAATGACGGTATTCGCCGATGCATACGAGACCTTGCGCGAGGATTCGAGGAGGTTGTTCCACCGTCGGGCGCCCGTGCGCAGATCCACGGCGGCCACGCCGCCGCTGCCGAGGCCCACATAAGCCGTGTCCCGGTCGACGGCGAACCCCCACAGCACGCCCGCCGTCCGGCCCTCACCGGAGGCATCGCCCGAAGCCCCCTGGCCCAATACGCTCGCCCGCCACGCCAGGGCGCCGCGATGATCGGGATCGAGCGCCAGGAACTCTCCGGGCTTGGTACCGACGATGAGCCGGCGCCGACCGTCCGGCAGCCGAACGAGGACCGGCGAGGCGGGAATATCCCAGTCGGGACCGACGACCTTGGGGCAGTTGCTCGGATGCTCGGATGCGCACCCACCGAGAAAGCTGTCGTTGGGCGTTACCTGGAAGCTCCAGAGGACCCGCCCGTCTGCCAGGTCCAGAGCCATCACTGCATCCGAGGTGGCGGCCGCGGGGTAAGTCGTCGCATCGCCGGTTCCGAAGTAGAGAGCATGCCGCACCGGGTCGATGGTCGGTGTATTCCACACCGAGCCGCCCGCGGGGCCCCATTGCTGCACACCTTCAGCGTTCTTGCCGAGCGGCCTGGGACGCTCCGGTATCACATACCGCTTCCAGAGGATGCGCCCCGTGTCGGCATCCACACCCGCCACGGCCCCGACGGACCTGCAACACTGATAAGTCAGATCCGCGGCTCCGATCTCCTCCCAGGAGGAGATCGGGACGTAGAGCCTGCCGTGATAGAAGGCCGGAGCAGCGGTGATCCGGTTCGTGACGTTCTGCTCGACCCGGGTCGACCAGAGCGGCCTTCCGGTGCGGGCATCGAGTGCATAGACGTTGGCCTTGAGATCGCCGAAGTAGACCGCATACCTCGCCGGGCCGTGCCCATGGACGATACCGATCGTCATGGCGTTCCGAACCGCGCTATCGGCCTTGAACGACCAATGTACACAGCCGGTGGCGGCATCCAGGGAGTAGACGTAGCCGGTGTCCGTGCCCACGTAGATCCGGCCAAAGGCCAGGGCGGGCTGGGCATACGCCGAGGCGCTGCCCGGAAATCCGAACGCCCACTTCAATCGGAGGTGCGGCAGATCATCGCCCCGCAACCGGGCGGCTTCGCCGCTCTGGGAGCGGGTGTTGTGGATATCGGCGCCCCACCCGTTCCAGGCCGGGACTCGCCTCAGGTCTCCGAGCGGTGGGTCGAACGTGCATCGATTGGGCATGCGCTCGGCGTTGCCAAGTCCGGCAGTGCCGAAGCGCTTGCCGGACAGGGATTGCGAGACCGCGCGTTTGGCGGCATCGCTCATCTGGTTGCCGATGACCGCGGCCATCGATCCCCTGGTGAGGGACTCGTAGATGTGCTCCGGCTCAAACTGCATGAGCGCCGCGGGCAGGGGCGCGCGCTCGACGGCCGGATTCCCATGGCAACGAGTGCAGGCAATCTGAAAGACGACAAAACCCACTTCGGTCTTGTCCGAATAGTCCAGATTGTTGAGCGCCGCAAGCGCGGGATTCGGCGAGGGTTGCTGCGCGAGCGCACCCGGCGCAACGACGCCGAACGATGCCATCACCAGCAGCAGCCCAAATGCCTTCATGCCGCCCCCCGAACTCCACACTAGCCGAGGCGCGCCGCGGCGTCCACGCCTGATTCTGACAGGCCGCGGCGGCCCGGATCCTGACCGCCTATCGACTCCCCTGCATGTAGACGGCCCGCTCGTGGGAGAACGCCCTGAACCCGAAGACCCCGTGATGGCTGCCCATGCCGCTTTGATTGACGCCGCCGAAGGGCAGGTGGTTCTCGAGGTAATGGGAGAAAAATCCGTTGATCGTCACACCACCGGATGAGGTCCGGCTGAGTACCTTCTCGATGTTGCCCTGATCATTGATGAAGTCGGCGCAGTTTTTCCTCCCGCTGTTCGGCGGTCGTGCGCTTCGTCACCCACTGCTGGGCCTGTTGCAGAGCAAAGACCCGCTTCACGTCCGCCATCACGTCCCGGGTACTTTCTTCGGCGATCGTAGTCGATGCGCGCAGGTGCCGGTCCTACCAGGGAACCGTCCGGCCGAGATGGTCGAGATACCGCAGGCCGGGGGTTCCCCGCACCCCGAGGAGGGTGCTGACGACGGCGGGAACGCGCTCCTCGACAGTGAACGGCGCATCGGGGCCGCCCATGTCGGTGCGGACCCAGCCCGGCGCGATCAGGGCCATCGAACGCCGATCCGCAGAATGGCGCGCCGCGAAACTGCGCATGAACATGTTCAGGGCGGCCTTGCTGCCCCGATACACCTCCCGCTTGCCGCTGGTGTTGTTCGAGACACTCCCCTGCCCGGAGGACATCAATGCGATCGTACCCTCCTCCGCGACCAGGTCATACAGGGACTCCACGACTCGCATCGGGCCCAGGGCATTCGTGACCATGACGCGGATGAACTCCTCCGTGGAGACCTCACCGATGGTCTCGTCCGGGTCGTTCGTCACGCCGGCGTTGACGAAGACAAGGTCGAAACTCCGGCCCTCGAGACGGGAGCGAAGGGCCGCGATCTGGTCCGGCATCGTGATATCGACGGTCTCCACTTCGACTCTTCCGGCCGCACGCTGCGCCAGCTCGTGCAATCGGCCGGGACGCGGCCCCCGGACGGTACCCACTACGTCCCAGCCGCGTTTCAGGAACTCCTCGGCCATGGCGTAGCCCAGCCCGCGAGAGGCGCCAACGAGCAGCACGCTCTTTCTCATCGTCATCGAAGGTCCCCGTCCTCAGGGATTGCAAGGTTGTGTGTGCTGTCTAGAATACGAATAAAAAGTCGCATCCGCTATTCGCATTCCGGGTGGGCATATGGCACGAGTCCGCAAAACCGTCATTTCCCCGAGAAAGCAGCCGAGGCAGGCCCGCTCCACGAGGCTCGTCGGCGACATTCTCGAGGCCGCGGCTCGCGTTCTGGTGCGCGGCGGCGCGCATCGCTTCACGACTGCAAGAGTGGCGGAGGCCGCCGGGATCAGCGTCGGATCGTTGTATCAATACTTTCCGAACAAGGAGTCGATACTCTTCAGGCTTCAGGCTCAGGAATGGGAGCAGACGATGGGCGAGCTGCGCCGCGTCCTCGGCGCTAGGAGCGTGGCGCCGCTCGAGCGGCTACGCGCTGCGGTCAAGATGTACTTCCGCTCCGAGTGCGACGAAGCGGCATTCCGCAGCGCTCTGGAGGAAGCCGCGCCGCTCTACCGCGAGGCGCCAGAATCCCGCGAGCATGCGCAGGAAGGCCGCGAACTCATGGAATCCTTCGTGAGGGAGGCGCTTCCGCGCGCGTCGGCGCGCCAACGCGCCTTCGCGGCAGACCTGATCGGCGTTGTCATCTCCTCGACCGGCAAGGCGATCTCGAGCCAGAACCGCTCCAGATCCGAGGTCGACGACCTCGCGATGGGCATTTCGGAAATGCTCTGCTCCTATCTCGAGACCCACTGACTTCATGCGATCCGGGCCGTCGGCGGCAGGCGGCGCGATGCGGTACTCCACCGGGTGCCGCGCAGGGCCTCCGTACCCGCTGCCGATCTTCACGAGCAGAAGGACCAGCTCAAGCCGTATCGATCTCACCCCACTTCCTCGCGTACAGCTTCATGGCCCTCGTCAGATAGTCCGTGAAACCCTTCTCGATACTCTCATAGCGAGCCACGAAGTCCGGATGCTCCCGGTACAGATCCGCAAGGCCTGAATAGGACTTCGGCGAACAGGGCTGGCCCCACATCGCCGCCACCCAGGCGCGATGGCGCCTGATCAGCCGTTCGATTGCGCCGGACGCCGGATCGACACCCTCGCGCAGCGCACCGGCCAACGCCTGCTCGACTTCGTACAGTTCCTTGCCCTGAGCTTCCAGAAAAGCCGTCTGCTCAGGGGGCGACATTCTTGCAAAGGCCTTCCTGGCTCTTTCGATGCCGCCACGCATCGGCTCGCCATATCGCTCGATTAGCCAGGCCTCATATCCCGCCTGCTTCTCCGGGCTGAAGCCTTTGTAGAGATCCGCGTTCTTCATGGTCGTCTCTCCCTTCAATTCCGCGATCGTGCGGTCGATGGTCCCGATCAGGATCCGGTAGCGCTCGCGCTCCGTCTCGAGCTTCTGGCGGTGCTGCTGCAGGATGCCGATCTGGTCCTCGCCTTCGCGATCGAGCATTGCGGCGATGTCGCTCAGCGGCACGCCCAATTCCCGATGGAACAGGATCCGCTGCAATCTCAGGAGTTCCTTGCGCCCGTAGTACCGATAGCCGTTTGCGGCCACCGCGGCCGGCTTCAGCAGTTCGATCTC
>DATJPN010000028.1:0-13920 GCA_035506335.1 Steroidobacteraceae bacterium
GTCCACCCCGGGGCACGACAACCGCAGTTACGACATCACCGGCCCGGCGCTCATCGGGGTCCGCGATGTCGCCGCCGCGGCGAGCGCCGCGACTGGCAAGGCCATCGTGCTCGTTCCCGCCGATCCGAATGCGCCGCCCGTGCGCGGCTTCGGCGGCCTTTCACTCGCCGTGACGAGCACCGCGGTCGCCGACCTCACCGGACGTCCGGCCACCTCGATCCGGGAGTTCCTCGCCGCGCACCGGGACCGGCTGCTGGCGTAGACCTGCGCGGAGCGAAGTCGTTGGAACAGGCGCAAGGATCCATCCTGGCCATCAACGGCGGCTCATCGAGCATCCGCTTCGCGCTGTTCGCCGCCGGGAACATCACGGAACGCACTCTGAGCGGCAAGATCGATCGCATCGGCCTGCCCGGAACCACCCTCACCGCGACGACCGCGGCGGCGCCCGTCACGGCCCTTCCAGCGGGTGACTTTCCGTCCTCGATCCGGTTCCTGCTCGACTGGCTGGACGAGCGTCAGGCGCTCGATGGCGTCGTCGCCGTCGGCCACCGCGTGGTTCATGGCATGCGCCATGCCGCGCCCGAACGCGTCACGCCGCAGCTGCTCGCGCAACTGCGCGGCCTGATCGCCTACGACCCGGAGCACCTGCCGGCCGAGATCCGGCTGATGGAGGCGCTGCTGCAAAGGCTGCCGCAACGGCCGCAGCTCGCCTGCTTCGACACCGCGTTCCACCGGACCCTGCCGCGGGTCGCGAGCGTGCTGCCGATCCCGCGGCGCTACGAGGCCCTGGGCGTGCGGCGCTACGGGTTCCATGGGCTGTCGTACGCCTGCCTGATGGAGCAGCTCGCGGCGCTCGGTGATCCGGCGGCGCGCGCCGGGCGGGTGATCCTGGCGCACCTCGGCAACGGTGCGAGCCTCGCGGCCGTGCGCGACGGCGCCTGCGTCGACACGACGATGGGCTTCACGCCGGCGGCGGGCGTGCCGATGAGCACCCGATCCGGTGACCTGGATCCGGGGCTCGTGAGCTTCCTCGCCGCAACCGAGCAGATGACCGCCGCCGCATTCCAGCGCATGGTCACCCGCGAATCCGGACTGCTGGGCGTATCCGGGACCAGTTCCGACGTGCGCGACCTGCTCGGGATGGAGACCACCGACATCCGCGCCGCCGAGGCGCTGGCCCTGTTCTGCCAGGAAATCCGCAAGCGCATCGGCGCCTTCGCCGCCGTCCTCGGCGGCCTCGACACGCTGGTGTTCAGCGCGGGCATCGGCGAGAACAGCGCCGTGATCCGCGGACGCATCTGCGCCGGCCTGGAGTTCCTCGGCCTGCGGCTGGACGAGCGCCGCAACGCCGCCCATGCCGGTGTCATCTCGACCTCCGGCAGCAACGTCACGGTTCGCGTGCTGCGCACCGACGAGGAGCGCATGATTGCGCAGCTCGTCAGGGATTACGTACGGCAGTGTGCCGGGGAGCAGAGTCTGGAGTGACTATGGCCGCGGGTGAGGAGCTGCTGCATCGCATGGACGCCTACTGGCGCGCCGCGAACTACCTGTCCGTCGGACAGATCTACCTGCGCGACAATCCACTGCTGCGCAAACCCCTGAGTCTCGAGCACGTCAAGCCGATGCTCCTCGGTCACTGGGGCACGACACCGGGGCAGAACTTCATCTACGTGCACCTGAACCGCATCATCCGCGATTTCGACCTGAACATGATCTACCTGAGCGGGCCCGGACATGGCGGACCCGCGGTGGTCGCGAACACCTACCTCGAAGGCACGTACTCGGAAGTCTATCCGCGGATCACGCAGGACGAGGCGGGACTCAGGCAGCTGTTCACCCAGTTCTCCTTTCCCGGCGGCATCCCGAGTCACGCCTCGCCGGAGTGCCCCGGATCCATCCACGAAGGTGGGGAGCTCGGCTACTCGTTGAGCCACGCCTTCGGCGCGGTATTCGACAACCCGGACCTGATCGCCGCCTGTGTCGTCGGTGACGGCGAGGCGGAGACCGGGCCGCTCGCGACCGCCTGGCACTCGAACAAGTTCATCAATCCCATGCGCGATGGCGCGGTCCTGCCGATCTTGAACCTCAACGGTTACAAGATCGCGAACCCGACCGTCCTCGCCCGCATCACCCGCGAGGAGCAGGAGCAGTTCTTCCGCGGCTGCGGCTGGAATCCATTGTTCGTGCGCGGCTGCGACCCCGAACCGATGCACGCCGCCATGGCCGCGGCCCTCGACGAAGCCGTGGCGCAGATCCGCGCGATCCGCCGCGACGCTTGCCCGGACGCCGCGGGCGCTCGCCCGCGCTGGCCGATGATCGTGCTCGAATCCCCGAAGGGCTGGTCGGGACCGAAGTTCATCGACGGCGTCGCGAACGAGGGCACGTTTCACTCGCACCAGGTGCCGCTGTCGGTATCGGCCCGGGAGCCCGCGCATCTCGCGCAGCTCGAAAGCTGGCTGCGCAGCTACCGCCCGGAGGAGCTCTTCGACGACAGCGGGCGGCTGCGGCCCGAGCTCGCGCAGCTCGCGCCCGCGGGCGAGCGACGCATGGGCGCGAATCCCCACGCCAACGGCGGCCTGCTGCTGCGTGACCTCACCATGCCCGACTTCTGCGCCTACGCCTGCGAGGTGCCCGCGCCGGGCGCGATGGGTCCCGGCGACACCCGGGTGCTCGCGCCATTCCTGCGCGACGTGATCGCCCTGAATGCGGCCGCTCGCAACTTCAGGGTCTTCGGACCCGATGAGACCATCTCGAACGGACTTACGGCGCTGTTCGAGGCGACGGCACGCCAGTGGAACGCCGACACGCGGGTGAACGACCAGTACCTGGCCGCCGACGGCCGCGTGATGGAGATGCTGAGCGAGCACCAGTGCCAGGGCTGGCTCGAAGGGTATCTGCTGACCGGCCGCCACGGGCTCTTCAACTGCTACGAGGCCTTCGTCCACATCGTCGATTCGATGTTCAACCAGCACGCGAAGTGGCTGAAGGTGACGGCCGGCATCCCGTGGCGTCGCGACATCGCCTCGTTGAACTACCTGCTCGCCTCGCATGTCTGGCGCCAGGATCACAACGGCTTCACCCACCAGGATCCGGGCTTCATCGATCACGTCGTGAACAAGAAGGCCGGGGTCGTGCGCGTCTACCTGCCGCCGGATGCGAACTGCCTGCTATCCGTGATGGACCATTGCCTGCGCAGCAGGCACTACGTCAACGTCGTGATCGCCGGCAAGCATCCCTCCCCGCAATGGCTGTCGATGGATGCGGCCCTGAAACACTGCACCAAGGGCATCGACATCTGGGACTGGGCGAGCAACGACCACACCGGTGAACCGGACGTCGTCATGGCCTGCGCCGGCGACGTGCCGACCCTGGAGACCCTGGCCGCCGTGTCGATCCTGCGACAGCACCTGCCGGCGCTGCGGATCAGGGTGATCAACGTCGTCGATCTCATGAAACTCGAACCGCCGGGCGAGCATCCGCACGGCCTGGACGACCTCGAGTTCGACGCGCTGTTCACGCGCGACAAGCCGGTCGTCTTCGCGTTTCACGCCTACCCCTGGCTGATCCACCGCCTGACCTACCGCCGCACCAACCATGGTAATTTCCACGTCCGGGGCTACAAGGAGGAAGGCACCATCACCACCCCCTTCGACATGACGGTGCGCAACGACCTCGACCGTTTCCACCTGGCGATGGACGTCATCGACCGGGTGCCCGCGAGCGGCACGCCGGGGCTCTACCTGAAGCAGCAGCTGCAGAACAGGCTGATCGAGCACCGGCGCTACATCGAAGCCCACGGTCTCGACATGCCCGAAGTGCGCGACTGGCGCTGGCAGGTGCCGTGAACGCCCCGCACCGGATCCTCGTGGCCACCGATTTTTCCCCTGCGGGACACGCCGCCGTGGCGCGAGCCGGGCAGCTCGCGCAACAGTACGGCGCTGAGCTGACGGTCTTTCACGCGACCCCCGACTGGCGGCTGTTCTCGCACCGCGCCACCGCCCATCAGGAGCACTACGCGCAGATCACGAGCAACGCCGATGAGCTGATGCGCGCCGAGATCGGCTGGCTCGAAAGCCGGTTCCACCTGCACCCGCGCAGCGAAATCCACCGCGACCGCGCGACCTTGGGCATAGTCCGGGCCATCGAGTCGGTCCAGCCCGACCTGCTCGTGATCGGCGCCGGCGGCGAACAGGTCCTGCCCTCAGGCTCCACCGTCCTGGGCGGGACCGCGCTCAAGCTGATCTCGCGGCTCACGCTACCCGTGCTGCTGGTGCGCAATCCCGCGCCCGACCCCTACCAGTCGACGATGGCGGCGGTGTTCGGCGAGCCCGGCGTCACACAGTCACTGGTGAGATGGGCCGACCTGCTCGCGGGTTCCGGAGTCTGTCATGTCGTGCGGGCCTACGAGGCGCCGTACCTTCACCGGATGCGGCTGTGCCGGTTGAGCGAGGCGCAAATCACCGAGTGCGCGGAAGAGCAGCGGCACCTGGCGCAGGAGGAATGCGCGGCCCTCGGCCGGAACGTCCATCCGACATCGCGCCTGGTCTTCCACATCGTACGCGGTACGCCGCTGCCGACCGTTCTCGACCAGGTTACCCTGCATGCGCCGCAACTGCTCGTGATCGGGCAACATCCGCATCTCGCGGACGAGCACCCGGGCGGCTGGGCGGCCGGACTGGGCGCGCGGCTCGCGTATCACAGCCCGACGGACGTTCTGCTCGTGCCCTGAGAGGGCACTCAGGGCCGCATCACCCGTTCGCGATTCTGCCCGCCGCGAATCGCACCCGAAAGAACCGACAGCTGGTCGGCCACGAAGTCCAGCACGTCATCGAGCGAGAGCACGCCGACCAGCTCGTTGCGCGACCCGACCACCGGCACGCGGCGCACCCCCAGGTCGCGCATGTGACGCAGCACCGCCGGGACCGACTGACCCTCCGCGACGGTGAGCGGATTGCGGGTCATGATGTCCACGACCTTCAGCTCGCCGGGTTGGGTGTCGCGGCCGACGACCGTGGTCACGATGTCGCGGTCCGTCAGCACCCCCTGCACCCGGCGATCGGTGCCGCCGGCGACGGGTTCGACGACCACGAGCATGCCGACGTGCTGCTCGCGCATCACCCGTGCCGCATCGGCGAGGCTCGCCTCGGGCTCGATCGTCACGGCTTCCCGGCGGCAGATGCTTCCGACACTCATGCTCGTCAACTCCTGGCGGTATCCTGCGGCAAGCGGATGAAGAAACACGCGCCACGGGGTACGTTCGGCCGATAGCCCAGCGATCCCCCGTGCGCCTTGGCGATGGTATTGCTGATCGGCAGCCCCAGGCCCGTCGCATTATCCCGCGTGGAAAAGTATGGATCGAACATGCGCTCGACGGCGGCCTCGTCGAGTCCCGGACCGGTGTCGGTGACCCGGATCTCGACCTCGCCCGAGGTGGCCAGGGCCGTGCTGATCGCCAGCTCCCGCGGTTCCGGAACCGATGAGAGCGCCTCGATGCCGTTGCGGACCAGGTTCAGGATCACATGCTGGATCTGCACCGGGTCGACCGTGACCCGCGGCAGGTCCGTCGCAAGCTGCAGCGAAACAGTAACGCCGTGCACGCGCGCGTCGCTGTGCACCAGCGTCATGATGGCGCCAATGACCGAGTCCACGTCCGTCGAGGTCCGATCCACCGCCCGGCTGCGCGCCAGGCTCTGCAGCCGCCGCATGATCTCGCTCGCCCGTACCGCCTGGACCGTGATTTCCCTCAGCGCCTGCCGGCAGTCCTCCAGGCTGAACGACGGCCGGGCCAGGAGGCGCTCGCAGGCCTGCGCGTAGTTCGCGATGGCCGTAAGGGGCTGATTGAGCTCGTGGGCGATGCCCGCCGCCATCTCCCCGATGGTCGCCAGGCGCGATACCGTGAGCATGCGCGCCTGCAGTTCGCCGGCCGAGACCGGCTGTGCCGTTTGATCCGAGTGTTGCATCGCAGGTGCGCCCCAATGGATGGCCGCGGGTAGTGTAGGGTCGTGGTAAGTCAGTGGCGATGGTTGCTTGTACCTAGTAACCGTTAATCCCGCTACGTACATCCACTGATCGATTCCGCGACCGGATTGGAATTAAGATCGATCGAGTACCCAGGGGAGAATGCCATGGAATCCACATCCCATTCGCTGCAGGATCACGCGATCCCGCTTGCGGACCTGTTCGAATCAGCGCCGGTCCATCCCTCGCACGAGGCTGCCAACGGCGCCTGCCATGCGTTCGAGATGTATGAGGCCCGCAATGCGAAGGTGCGGGAGGCCGCCTATCTGCGGGCGCAGGCGCGCGGCTTCGCGCCCGGTCACGAGCTCGATGACTGGCTGGCCGCCGAACACGAGGTCGACGCCTGCCTGTTCGCCGAGATCGCACCGGTCGGATTCGTTGGCTGATGGATGAAAAGTCGTCAGGTGATCGACGGCACGCCGCTGCAACCGTTTTCGTGGTCGATGACGACGAGGGCGTCCGCGACTCGCTGCGCTTCCTGTTGAAGTCCGTCGGCCTCGCTACCAGGACGCTGGCGTCGGCGTCCGAGTTCCTCGCGAGCTACGATCCGGCGCAGGCGGGCTGCCTGATCCTGGACGTGCGCATGCCGGGCATGAGTGGTCTGGAACTGCAGCAGCAGCTGAACGTGCGCGGGGCCACGATCCCGGTGATCTTCATCACCGGACACGGCGACATTCCGATGGCGGTCGAGGCCATGCAGCACGGGGCGTTCGACTTCCTGCAGAAGCCCTTCCGTGACCAGGACCTCATCGACCGCATCCAGAAGGCCCTCGCGAAGGACGCGCGGGACCGCGGCGCCCTGCGGCAGCACGAGCAGATCCGCGCGCGCTTCGAGACCCTCACGCCGCGCGAACACGAAGTGCTGGCGCTCATGGTCCGTGGCATGCCGAACAAGGTCATGGCGGCGGAGCTGGGCGTGAGCCAGCGCACGGTCGAAATTCACCGCGCACGGGTCATGGAAAAGAGCGCGGCAGGCTCGCTGGCGCATCTCGTGCGGATGTACCTGGATCTGCAGGCCGAGACGCATCCGCATTAGCTTGCCCCGGCACGAGGGCATATCATAGGAAATGTCTGTTTCAGTCCGACGACGCTGCCAGATGCTTTCCTCAGAACTGCTCGGTCATGCGCTGGAATCGGCGCCCGACGCAATCGTCATCGTCGACGCCGGGGGCGAGATCCTGTTCGCGAATCGCCGCGTGGCGGTGCTGTTCGGCTACGAGCCCGAGGAGCTCGTCGGCCGGCAGATCGAGACGCTGCTGCCGGAGCGGCTGCGCACGCGGCATCAGTCCCACCGCCGCCATTACACCGACAACGCGCAGGTGCGGCCGATGGGCATCAACATGGAGCTGTGTGCGCTGCGCAAGGACGGAACCGAGGTTCCGGTGGAGATCAGCCTGAGCCCGATCCAGTACGGCGCGGGGATGCTGACGGCGGCGGCGATCCGCGATGTCAGCGAACAGAAGAGGATCGGCCGGGACCTGCTGCACGCGCGCGAGGCCGCCGATCGCGCCAACCAGGCGAAGAGCCGCTTCCTGGCGACCGCGAGCCACGACCTGCGGCAACCCCTGCAGACGCTCGCGCTGCTCGCAGGCTCCCTGCGGCGGCTGGTTTCGGATCCGATCGCCGTGGAGGCGGTGGCGCAGCAGGAGCACGCCATCGCCATGATGTCCCGGTTGCTGAACGCGCTGCTGGACATCAGCAAGCTCGAGTCCGGGGCGATCCAGCCGGATCCGGCCGATTTCACGGTGGCTTCGCTGTTCGAGGAACTGCGTGCGGAGTTCGCGAACCTCGCCGCCAGCAAGGGGCTGCAGCTGCGCGTCGAGACGCGCGGCAACCTCACCGTGCACTCCGACCCGTCGCTCGTGGGCCAGATCCTGCGCAACCTGCTCTCCAACGCCATCAAGTACACGCAGCGCGGCTGGGTCCTGTTGCGCGCCCAGCCCTGCGCGGCCGGCGCGGTGCAGGTCGCCGTGAGCGACACCGGGATCGGCATTCCTTCCGGGCAGATCCCGTTCATCTTCGATGAATTCTTCCAGGTCGGCGTGGCCAGCAATTCCACTCGCGAGGGCTACGGCCTCGGCCTCTCGATCGTGCGCCGCCTGGTAGCGCTTCTCGACCTGAAGCTCGAGGTTCATTCCGAGGTTGGCCAGGGCACCCAGTGCACGCTCGAGCTCCCCGTCGGTGATGACGGCGGCGTCACGCAGCCCCGGATCGACGCGCCCTACGCCGCGCCGGCGCGCGCCGCCGCGCCGCGCATCCTGCTGGTGGACGACGACCAGGCGGTGCGCGATGCCACCGCCATGCTGCTGCGCGTCGACGGCTGTCAGGTGGTCGCGGCGGCGACGCTCGAGGAGGCCATCCGGTGCGTGCGTGAGGATCCGCGCATCGACCTGGTCGTGACCGACTATCATCTGGGCGCCGGCAAAACCGGCCTCGATGTCATCGCCTCCGTGCGCGAGATCCTCGGCAACCACTGCAAGGCCGTGCTCATCACCGGGGATACTTCCTCGTCCGTCCAGAGCCTGCCGCCGGATGACGACGTGCACCTGGCCAGCAAGCCCATCGACGCCGACCGGTTCCTATCCATCGTCAAGGGCCTGCTCGGCGCCTGAAGCGCAGGTCGAGGAGAAGACACATGTATCCCATCCACCGGATTCTGGTCGCCATCAAGGACCCGCGCGCGAAGTCGCACCCGGCCGTGGCCAAGGCGGCGGCGATCGCCACCGCCCTGGATGCGCAGCTGCAGCTCTTTCATGCCATCGACGATCCAGTGTATCCGGACCTCGGCATGGTCGATGGCCTGCGGCTGCCGCAGGTCGAAACCCGGCTGCGCGAGCGGTATCGGCAGCTGCTCGAGACCCTCGCCGCGCCCCTGCGGCGTCGCGGGCTCGAGGTCAGCACGGCCGTCGAATGGGACTTTCCGCTGCACGAGGCGATCGTGCGCGGTGCGACCCGGTTCGGCGCGAACCTCATCGTCGCGGCCGATCACGTCACGGTCCATCACCTGCCCTGGTTGCTGCGGTATACCGACTGGGAACTGTTGCGCAAGAGTCCGGTGCCGGTGCTGCTCGTGAAGGTGCCGCGCCCCTACCGTCAGCCTGCCATCCTCGCGGCGCTCGATCCCGGCCACGCTTTCGCGAAGCCTGCGGGGCTCGACGAGGAGATCCTGCGCTACAGCGCGACGCTCGCGGACGCGCTGCGCGGGACGGTGCATGCCGTGCACGCCTACGTTCCCGTACCGGTGAACCTCTCGCCGGAGCAGTTGAGCACCCCGGGCGAACTGGAAAAGACCGTCTCGGCCGCCGAGGCCACGGCGCGTGCGGCGCTGCGGGCCGCGGCCGAGCCCCTCGGAGTCGCCACCGCCAATCTGCACGTGGTGGGCCGTCATCCCACCGATGCCGTCCAGGACGTGGTCCGGGAGACGCACAGCCAGATCGTGGCCTTGGGATCGATCTCCCGCTCGGGCCTCAAGCGGCTGCTGATCGGCAACACGGCCGAAGCGCTCATCGATGCGCTGAAGTGTGACATCCTGGTGGTGAAACCGCCGGGGTTCAGGCACCGGATCGCGCGTGCGCCGCGCGGGGCCCGCGTCATGCCCGTGGCGCCGGGCGTGGTGTGAGCGGCTCGCCTCAGTTGAGGATGCGGCAGGCGACGGCATCGGAGGCGCCCCGGTCCTCGGCATCGAGCCGGATGATTTCCGCCGCCTCGTCCGCCGCCACGGGTTCGAAGGAACCGGACACGCCGGCCGCCGCGGATGCCTGCCGCGCGCGGCAATCGACGATATACGACCGCACGGCGGCCTGCGCCGCGAGCTCCAGCAACGAGGTGCGCTGCGCACGCCGCGACCGCGCCACATCGACGATCACGGTGTAACCGCCCGCGAGCACGTCATTGGCCGCACGCATCACGCCCGGCGATGCGGCGCCGTCTGGCGCCGCATCGCCGGCATCCAGGGGGACCGCGCCGAGCAGCTCCGTGAGCCGGCAGGCGAGCCAGTTCCTGCCGAAGGCCGGACCACCGCCGCAGATCAGGATCATGCGCGGCGCGGCGGGCCGCAGCGCGGCGAGTGCGGCCTTGAGGATCCGCGCGCATTCATCCGGATCCGCAGCCGTCGCATTGGCCGATACCAGGCCATGATGAGCCTCGTGCAGCCGCAGCAGGCGACACACGCCGTAGTCCCCGCTTTGCGCGAGGTAGCCATTGCGGAACTCCTGGGCGTGCAGCGGCCGTCCGCGGCCCGCCAGATCCGTGGTCAGGCAGGACACCTCCTCCGCCACGTCCGTGAACCGGTTCTCGGGTGCGTCCTGCCGGCAGTTGAATGCGACCAGCCGCGGCCCCAGCCGGGCGACGTTCCGGGAAATCAGCTCGCCATGGCATTCGCGCACCCTGCCGACGGCACGGCGCGCCTCGATCCAGGTAGCGAGTCCTTCGAGCTGCCGATTCATCGCGGCGCCGAGCTCGAGGATCCGGTCACGCCATTGCGGCGCCCGGGCCCAGCGCGCAGCGGCTTCGACACTGCGGTCGAGCCGGGCGCGGATGTTCATCCAGTCGCTCCAGGGAGCGCGTGCGGCCGACGCGGCCGGCAATTGGGCATGGACCACGGACAAGTCACGCCCGAAGAGGGCGAGCTCGTGCGGCTCGATGGCGCGCGCCTGCACCAGCCGGTCCAGGGTCTGGCGCGGATCGAAGCCGCGCAGGCACGTCGCGAAGTCGAGCACGGGACCGGTCTCGCCGACCGATGCACCCTCGGCGCCGCCGACGATCCGCACCGTGCCCACGTACAGGCCCGGCGTGTACCGGCGGCTCAACCGAACTTCCTCGTCGCACTGCTGCTGCCGGCGCAGCAGTCCTTCGGGGGTATCAGTGCCCGCATCCGTTACCCTGGCGATCTTGTAGGCGAAATCACCGGCCACCAACACCCAGGATGCGACCGTCTGAGTCAGCTCGACCCGGGCGACCGGATGGGGGTAAGCGCGGGGGTTGAGCAGGTTTCCGAGGTGTTCGGGCAATCCACGCTGGTTCAAAAGACGACAGGCTCCGCCAGCCACAACTTGTTGCAGATTGCGGCATACGCCCGTCACGGGCCATGCGTATAACCCCGTACGGGTAATCCCGAATGACTGCGGGCCCGACCTGGCGCAGTATGGGCCGGTCTTTCCTCGCCGGGGTTCACTGGATGAAGAAGCTGCGTCGAATCCTCGTCGCCATCGCCGACCTGCAGCATGTCTCCGGTGGCGCGCTGCGCCGGGCCGCGACGCTGGCCCACGCCACCGGGGCCCGGGTGGAACTGTTCCATGTCGTGACCGAGGCGCACCGCGAGTCCCGGCGCTCCGGGGGCCGCCTGAGGGACCTGCAACGCACCCCCGCGCAATCCACCGCCGCGGCCGAGAAGGTCCTGCAGCGCATCGCGCGCTCGAAGCTGCTCGCGGGCGTTCGCGTGCTGACCGCGGCGGTGTGGGACAAGCCGGCATACGAGGCCGTGATCCGCCGGGCCTCGGAGAGCGGCGCGGACCTGATCATCAGCGGCACGCACTCCCGGGGCCTCGCCAACCGGCTGTTGCTGCGCCACACCGACTGGGAGCTCGTGCGTCATGCGCCGATTCCGGTGCTGCTGGTGAAGTCCGCCCGGCAGGCGCGCAAGGCGGTGGTCCTGGCGGCCATCGACCCGTTGCACGCGAACGCCAAGCCGGCCCGGCTCGATGCCCGGATCCTGGACGCCGCGAACGGCATGGCGGCCCTCCTGAAGGGCAAGGTGCACGCCTTCCACGCCTATCTGCCGATGAGCGTCGCGCTGGCGGCGGGGTTCGGGGAGCCCCTGATCTGGGACAGCACCGAGGCGGACGCGTACCACACCCGGCAGGTGGTCCGGGAATTCAATCGCGCCCTGCGCACGACGGCTCTGCCGCCGGCGCGGCGGCACCTGCGCATCGGCGACGCCGCCGGCGAGCTCCAGGAGGTCGCGCGCCGGATCCGCGCCACCCTCGTGGTGATGGGCGCCGTATCGAGGTCGGGCCTGGACCGGCTCTTCATCGGCAACACCGCGGAGCGGGTGCTGGACGCGCTGGCGTGCGATGTGCTGGTCATCAAGCCGAACGGTTTCAAGAGCCCGGTCCGCAGATGAGGTGACCCATGGAGCATCGTTGGGGCGTGCGGCGCGCGGTGGACCTGGGCGTACGCATCTGCGGCGAAGACGAGACGACGGCGGTCGGGCGGCTCGCCGACATCAGCATCAGCGGCGCCTACGTGAGGACGTCGAAGACCTTCGGCCTGACGAGCCGGATCTACATCGAGGCGCGCGCGAACCGCTCGCGGGCGGTCGTGAGCGAGCCGTTGCGGCTGCACGGCCGGGTGGTGCGCCAGGAATTCATGGGCATCGGCATCGAGTGGGACGATCTCGGCTCCGAGATGCTGCGCCGCTTCATGGCGCACGCGATGTCGATGCGCCGGATCGGGACGGGCCTCACCGAGGAGCGCGCCCGCGACGAGCGCTGCCTCGTGCTCATGATGCACGGACTCGCCGGCGGCCGGAAGCAGGACCTGCGTTCATGAGACCCGATCCGGACATCGCGATGGATGCCGCCGAGCGGCTGCGATGCACGCCGGGTCTCGAAGCGCAGGACATCGCCCTCAAGGTGATCGACGGCACGGTGCTGCTCGTGGGCATCGTGCGCAGCGACGCGGAGCGCGCACTTGCCGAAGAGGTCGTGAGGGAGGTCCCGGGTGTCGTGGGTCTGGCGGACGATCTGTCCGTCTGGCTGCGATCGGCGAGCGCCCCGCCGGATCCGCAGATCGCACGCGAGGCCGTGGCGATGCTGCGTCACCAGCTGCCCGAGCAGATCGGGCAGCTGCAGCTTACAATTCGTAATGGACAGGTCGTGGTCACCGGCGAACTGGACTGGCATTATCAGCGCGACCTGGTCGAATCGACCATCAGATCGTTGCGGGGAGTCGCGCTGGTGACCAATCAGATCCGGGTCCGCGAGCAGCCGCTGAAATAGGGCGCGCAACCCGCGTAGCCCCCGCACCCGCCTCCGGGACATGACTTCCCCACGACACCTGCATCTACCGGGAACCCTCAGGGTCGCCTACAAGCTCCTGGTCAACGACCGGCCGAAGTTCGCGGCCCTGCTGGTGGGTATCACCTTTGCCGTGTTCCTGATGATCGAGATGACCTCGCTGTTCGCGGGCATCCTGAGCCGCGCCTCCGCGACGGTCCTGAACGTCGGCG
The DNA here is from genome assembly GCA_035506335.1 of Steroidobacteraceae bacterium. GTDB lineage: Bacteria > Pseudomonadota > Gammaproteobacteria > Steroidobacterales > Steroidobacteraceae > DAIDKA01. Next base: position 13,247 of record DATJPN010000028.1, read on the forward strand.
CATCGATCTGGGTCATGGACCCGGCCGTGCAGACCGTCGCGAACACGATTCCCCTGCCCGACTACGTCCTCGACGAGGTGCGCAGCATTCCGGGCGTGAAGTACGCGGTGCCGCTGTATTCGGGCGGCGCGCTGCTGAAACTCCAGGACGGCACCTACCAGGCCGCGAACGTGATCGGCCTCGATGACGGCAGCCTCTTCGGTCGGCCCGAGCTCATCTCCGGGAACATCGGCGACATCTACGCCGAGAACGCCTTCATCGCCATCGATGACTCGGAAATCCGCAAGTTGAAGGGGGCGAAGATCGGCAGCACCTTCGAGCTCAACGACCATCGCGGCGTCATCGTCGGCACCGCGAAGGTCGCCTCGAGCGGACTGTTCGGCGTGCCGACGCTCTACACAACTTATTACCGGGCCCTCCAGTACATCCCGAACTCCCGCTTCACGATCGCCTACGTGCTCGTCGAGCCGAAGTCGGCCGCGGACGTGGTGAACATCCAGCGGCGGGTGAGGGCGGCCGGATACGTCGCGCTCACCAAGGCGCAGTTCACGAACCAGATTTCGGATTTCTACATGTACCAGACCGGCATCGGCACGAACATCCTGATCATGACGGTCATGAGCTTCATCGTCGGGCTGTCGATCTCGGGACAGACCTTCTACACCTTCATTCTG
>DATJPN010000029.1:0-2127 GCA_035506335.1 Steroidobacteraceae bacterium
AGCTGCCCGCACTGCAGCATCGCGATGACCTATCACCGGACCGACGAGACCTTGCGCTGCCACCTCTGCGGCCACCAGCGTCCGGCGCCGGTCGCCTGTCCGCAGTGCCGCTCGCCGCGTATCCGCTGGCGGGGCCTTGGCACGCAGAAGGTCGAGGAGGCCGTGCGCGCCGTGCTCCCGCGCGCCCGCATCGAGCGCATGGACAGCGACACGATGGCCAGGAAGAACCGCTTCCGGCAGGTGCTGACCGATTTCCGGCTGGGCAAGATCGACGTGCTGGTGGGCACCCAGATGATCGGCAAGGGGCTCGATTTTCCCAACGTGACCCTCGTCGGCCTGGTCGACGCCGACCTCTCGCTGCACGTGCCGGACTTCCGGGCCAACGAGCGGACGTTCCAGCTGCTGGTGCAGGTCGCCGGCCGGGCCGGCCGCGGCGAGCGGGCGGGGGAAGTGGTGGTGCAGACCTTCACGCCGCATGCCGACGCGATCCAGTTCGCCCGCCGGGCCGACTTCGAGGGTTTCCTCGACGCCGAGCTGAAGATGCGCGCGAAGTACCACTATCCGCCGACCCGGCACCTGATCCACCACCTGTTCCGCGGCCCGAACCCGGACAAGCTGCGGTTTGTGGCCGAGACCTGGGCGCGGCAGGCCGGCGCGCGGCTAGGGGACGCGGTCGAGCTGCGGGGGCCGGCGCCGTCGCCGATCGAGAAGATCAAGGACGAGTACCGCTACCAGCTCTGGTATTTCACGACCAACGTCACGCGGGTGGTGCCGGTGCTGGTCCAGCTGCGCTCGGAGTTCGTCTGGCCGGAGGGCGTGACGCAGATCCTCGACGTCGATCCGATGAGCCTCACCTGAGCCGGCGGCCATGAAATGTGGCTTGGCACCGGAGAGCAACGTCTCCAGGATTCGAGAACCTAGAAATAGCCATGCAGCAGGAACATCAGGGGACGGATAGGACTGATGCGACCGATGGGTCCCATCTGTCTCCTCCGTCCCATCCGTCCCCTCCCACCGGTTTCCTCCCGCCCCACGGCGGCTATGAGCATCTGCTTTCCTTCCGGAAGGCCCGCGTGATCTTTGATGCCACCACGCGCTTCTGCGAGCGGTTCGTTGACCGCCGTTCGCGCACGGGTGACCAGATGGTTCAGGCGGCGCGCTCCGGAAAACAGAACATCCTCGAAGGTAGCCGGGCCAGCGGCACCTCGAAGGAAATCGAGCTCAAGCTGACCAACGTCGCGCGCGCCAGCCTGGAGGAACTGCTGGAAGACTACCGCGATTACCTGCGGCACGCGGGGCAGCCGGAATGGGACAAGAACTCGAAGGAAGCGGTCTATGTCCGGCGGCTCGGCGTGCGGGCGGACCTATCCTACGAGACCCTGCGCGTATTCGTGGAGACGCGCCCGGGGGCGGTGGTGGCCAACATCCTGATCTGCCTCATCCACCAGGCGAACTATCTCCTCGACCGGCAATTGCGCCGGCTGGAGCGGGATTTTCTGCGCGAGGGCGGGCTGCGCGAGCGCATGACGCGCGCCCGACTCGCGAACCGCGGCGGCGCCTTTTGAGCTTCAAATCTTTGCCGCCATCGCCCTAATCCGCGGGATGATGGCGCGCACTTCCTTCGGCAATTCCCTGGCGGTCGCGCTGGCGCTGCTGGCGTCAGCGGCCGCGCTTCACGCCACCACCAAGGGCCTCAACCAGATCGTCACGCCCGACCTGCAGCCGGTGGGCCAGCTCTCGATCAGCGCCCAGGCGCAGGACGCCCGCATCGCCAATCCGGCGGAGCTGCAGTTTGAGCTCGGCCTGACGAAATGGGCCGAGGTCGCGTTGTTCCAGGGTCTGCGGCCACGCGAGGAGATCTTCGGCGCCGAGGCCGGCCTGTGGCAGGACGGCCCGCAGCTGCTGACCGCCGGCGCCGTCAACTGGTCGTCGCGCGGCGGCGGCGCCGCGCCGGTGTTGGAGTACGGTTACTATGCGAGCCGCGATCACTTCATCGCGGGCGCGATCCGATCCGGCGGCCGCGTCGAGGGGATCCTGGGTTACTCGCGGCAGCTGACCGACAAGTTGATGTTTTCGGCCGACTACCAGTCGGGGCCGGGCAACGCGGTGACCCTCGGCCTGACCTAC
>DATJPN010000030.1:0-27091 GCA_035506335.1 Steroidobacteraceae bacterium
GCTGCCGCTCATCACGCTTGGCCTGGCGAGCGTCCTGTTGAGCGGCTGCGTGATCCTGCGCGAACCGGTCGAGTATCCGGCACCACCCCCGGCACGTCCCGCGCCGGGCGCCACCGGGTCGGTGACCAGTTCCTATCCCCAGGCGCCTGCCGCAGCGCCGACGCCGGCACCGGCACCACCCCCCGCGACCGCGCCGCCGGCCGCAACCCGGCAGTTCCATCTGGGCGCGGCAACGAGCGCCCTGGTCACGCAGGCCCATCGCCAGGCCGCCGGCGGTGATCCGCAGCTGGCGATCAGCACTCTGGAGCGGGCGGTGCGCATCGAGCCGGACAACCCGCTGGTATGGATCGAGCTCGGCGAAGTGCACGAGTCGGCCGGCCGTTTCGACCAGGCCGCGGGCCTCGGTCACAAGGCCCTGCAACTGGCGACGGGTGATCCGCGGGCCCAGTCATCCGCCTGGCGCCTGATCGCCGAGTCGCTCCGGGCCCGCGGCCGCAACGGCGAGGCGGCCGAGGCACAACGGCGGGCGGATGAGCTCTCGCCGCAGTAGACTTCCGAATCATGTACATCCTGTACATCGCCAACAAGAACTACTCCTCGTGGTCGCTGCGTCCGTGGCTGCTGCTGCGCGAACTTGGAATTCCCTTTACCGAGAACCTGGTGGCGTTCCATCGCGCGGCGGACTGGGCGGCCTTGCGGCGCCTTTCCCCGAACGGCAAGGTGCCTTGTCTGGTCGATGGGGACACCGCGGTATGGGAGTCGCTGGCGATCGTGGAGTACCTGGCCGAGCGGCACCCGGGCGTGTGGCCGGGCGATGCGCGCGCCCGGGCCTGGGCACGCAGCGCGGCCGCGGAGATGCACGCCGGATTTTCCGAGCTGCGCAATTGCTGTTCCATGAGCTGCGGGGTGCGGGTGCAGCTGCACGCGATCACCGCGGCACTGAGCGCCGATGTGAATCGGGTCGCGGCCCTGTGGAACGATGGCCTGAAGCGCTTCGGCGGCCCGTACCTCGCGGGTCCGGCCTTCACCGCGGTGGATGCTTTCTTCGCCCCCGTGGTGTTCCGCGTCCAGACTTACGGCCTGTCGCTCGACCCGGTGTCACAGGCGTACCTGGCCCGGATGCTCGACCTTCGGTTCCTGCGCGACTGGTATGCGGCGGCGTTGCGCGAGCCGTGGCGGGATCTGCCCCATGAGGCGGAAATCGGCCGCAGCGGCCGTATCGTTCAGGACCTGCGCGCCCCGTTCGATCCGGCGGCCTGATGCCTTGCCGCCAGTTCACCGACCACGTCCTCGAGGTTCAGCCCGCGGCTGCGCAGCAGCACCAGCAGGTGAAAGAGCAGGTCGGCCGACTCTGACACCAGCTGTGCGTCGGGCTGCGTGACGGCCGCGAGCGCTACTTCGACACCTTCCTCGCCCACCTTCTGCGCGACACGCCCGGTGCCGCCGGCGAGCAGCCGGGCCGTGTAGCTGCGTTCCGGCGCCTCGGTACTGCGCTGCTCGATGATGCCCGCCAGCTGCGCCAGGAACCCGAGGCGCGTGGCGCCGGCGAGTGGCGCATCGCCGAAGCAGGTGGCCGTGCCTTCGTGGCAGACCGGTCCGGCGGGCCGCGCGCTGATGAGCAGGGTGTCCGCATCGCAGTCGGTGCGGATGGCCTCGACGTGCAGGGTGTGCCCCGAGGTCTCGCCTTTTTCCCACAGGACCTGGCGGCTGCGGCTGAAGAACACCACCCGGCCGCGCGCCTGGGTGGCCGCGAGGGCCTCGCGGTTCATGTACCCCAGCATCAGCACCGCGCCGGTATCGGCGTGCTGGATGATGGCGGGCAGGAGGCCGGCGTCCTTGGCGAAATCCAGCCGCGACAGATCGGTGGGGTCGGACGTTACGGCCATGGACGTACCTCGATGCCGGCTACCAGGAGGCTCGCCTTCAGGTCGCGGATGGAAATGGCGCCGGAGTGAAAGACGCTGGCGGCGAGCGCCGCGTCCACGCCGGCCAGTTCGAAGGCGTCGCGGAAGTGTTCGGGCGCGCCCGCGCCGCCGGAGGCGACCAGCGGCACGCGGCAGATCCTGCGCACGGCCCGCAGCTGGGCGATGTCGTAGCCGCGCCGCACGCCGTCGCTCGCCATGCAGTTGAGCACGATCTCGCCGGCGCCGCGTTCCTGGACCTCACGCACCCAGGACAGGGTGTCGCGTCCGGAGTCGCGCGAGCGCTGCGGGTCCCCGGTGAACTGATGCACGGTGTAGCCCTCGGGCAGCGTCTGGCTGTCGATTCCGACCACCACGCATTGGGCGCCGAAGCGGGCACTCAGGGCGTTGATCAGCTCCGGATCGGCGAGCGCCGGTGAGTTGATCGAGATCTTCTCGGCTCCCGCGTTGAGGACGGCCTCGGCATCCTCGACCGAGCGGATGCCACCGGCCACGCAGAAGGGGATGTCCAGTACCCGGGCCACCTTGTTGACCCAGCCGCGGTCCACCGACCGGCCCTCGGGGCTCGCGGTGATGTCATAGAACACCAGCTCATCCGCGCCCTCGTCGCGATAGCGGGCCGCAAGCTCGAGGATGTCGCCCACGACCTTGTGGTCGCGGAAGCGCACGCCCTTGACGACCTGTCCGTCGCGGACATCCAGGCAGGGGATTATGCGTTTGGCAAGAATGGCCGCAGCTCCTCGTGTGTCATGCGCTCCTCCAGCAGGGCCTTGCCGCTGACGGCCGCCGCCATGCCCAGCTGCGCCAGCGCCGCAAGGTCGGCCGCATCGCGCACGCCTCCGGAGGCCTGCCAGGCGATATCGGGAAAACGCTGCCGCGCCTGGCGGTACAGCGCAAGGCTCGGACCGGTGAGGGCGCCGTCACGCTCGATGTCGGTGCACAGTACGTGCCGCAGACCGTGGGGCACGAAGGGCTCGAGCGCCTGCCACAGGCTCAGCTGCCCGCCCTGCGTCCAGCCGCGCGTGCGCACCCGCGGCACGCCGGCCTCATCGGCGCGCACGTCGAAGGCGAGGCAGATGCGCTCGGCGCCGAACTGGCCGAGCCACCCGATCACCGCCTCGGGTTGCTCCACCGCGAGGCTCCCGATGACGACGCGCGCCACGCCGTTGCGCAGCAGATCATCGATGACCGCGGCCGAGCGTACGCCGCCGCCGACCTGGATCCTGACCGCGCTCTGCGAGGCGAGGCCGACGACGATGCTGCGGTTCGCCAGCGTCCCGTCGCGCGCGCCGTCCAGGTCGACCACGTGCAGCCAGGTCGCGCCGATCCCCCGGTAGCGCTGCAGCAGCTCGTGGGGTTCGAACTCATAGCGGGTCTCGGCGGCGAAGTCGCCCTTGAGCAGCCGCACGCAACGGCCGTTGCGCAGGTCGATGGCGGGAATGAGCAGCACCTTCAGGACAGCCTCAGGAAATTGGCCAGGATGCGCGCGCCGACCCGGGTCGAGCGCTCGGGATGAAACTGCGTGCCCCAGAAGTTGTCCTTGCGGACCACGGCCGTGATGGGCGTCCCGTAGTCGCAGGTTGCGAGCGTGTACTGCGAGACCGGAGCGGCGTAGCTGTGCACGAAGTACACATGCTCGCTCTCGGCCACGCCCTCGAGCAGCGGATCCTCGTGCACGAGGTGCAGCCGGTTCCAGCCCATGTGGGGCACTGGGCGACCGGGCGCGGCGGTGAGCTTGCGCACCGTCTGCGGCAGGATCCCGAGGCATTGCGCCGGCCCCTCCTCGGACTTGAGGTAAAGCAGCTGCATCCCCAGGCAGATGCCCAGCACCGGCTGCTTCAGCCGGGGCAGCTCGTCTGCCACGCCGCTGGCGTTGAGCCGCTGCATGGCGGCGAGTGCCGAACCCACCCCCGGAAGCAGGACGCGCGGGGCGGCGCCGATCACTGCCAGATCGCTGGTGACCACCGACCGGGCGCCGAGCCGCTCGAGCGCGAACTGCAGCGACGCCAGGTTGGCGCCGCCGCTGTCGATGATGGCCACGTCGATGCTCACAACACCCCCTTGGTGCTGGGCAGGTCACGCCCCTCACGCCTGAAGGCCTGGCGCAACGCGCGGCCGGTGCCCTTGAAGCAGGCTTCGATCATGTGATGGGAGTTCTCGCCCGTGACGCTGATGTGCACGGCTGCGCCGAGGCTTTCGGCGAGGGAGCGGAAGAAATGCGGCACCAGTTCGGTGGCGAGGCCCCCGACTGCTTCGCGGTTGAAGCGCCCCTCGAATACCGCGTAGGCCCGCCCGGACAGATCGATCGCGACCTGCGTGCGCGCCTCGTCCATGGGCAGCAGGAAGCCGTAGCGGTTGATGCCGAGCTTGCCCCCGAGGGCCTTGCGCAGCGCCTCGCCGATGGCGAGCGCGCAGTCCTCCACCGTATGGTGCTCATCGACCGCGAGGTCACCCTGGCACTCGAGCGACATCGCGAAGCCGCCGTGCTTGGCCAGCTGCTCGAGCATGTGATCGAAGAAGCCGATGCCCGTGGCGATGCTGACCGGCGTCGTGGCATCTAGGTCCACCGACACGCTGATGCGCGTCTCGCGGGTGACCCGTTCGATGCTGGCACGCCGTGCGGTGAGTTCGCGCACGGCCGCGGGCCAGGTTTCCTGCAAGCCGCCGTTGCGGCACACCTTCACGCCGCGGATGCCGAGGTTGCGAGCCAGTTCCAGGTCGGAGTCGCGATCGCCGATGACGGCGCTTGCGGCCAGATCGACCTGTCCGTCGCGCAGGAAGTCGCGCAGCAGGCCGGTGCGCGGCTTGCGACAGTCGCACTCGTCCGCGGGCCGGTGCGGGCAGATGAAGATCCTTTCGAATTCGATGCCCTGCGAGGCGAAAGCGTCGAGGATGAACCGGTGCGCCTGCTCGAAGGCGGCGTGCGGATGGGCCGGCGTGCCCAGGCCGTCCTGATTGGAGACGATGACCAGGCGAAAGCCCGCCCTGGACAGGTCATTCAGCGCCGCGAACACGCCGGGCATGAAGCGGACCTTCTCGAGGCTGTCGACCTGCTCATCCGGCGGCTCCTCGACGAGGGTGCCGTCGTGATCGATGAAGAGCACCGGGGTCGCGCCGCTCATGATGCCACCTTGCCGATCGCGGCGAGCAGGCGCCGGTTCTGCTCGGGCGTGCCGATCGTGATGCGCAGGGCGCGCCCAAGGCCCGGTTGCCGGCGCACGTCACGCACCAGCAGTCCGGCCGCGCAGGCCTGTTCGAAAACCCGCTGCGGGGCGGCGAACTCCACCAGCAGGAAATTGGCCGCGCTCGGCCACACGTGGATCACCGCCGCGCTCCCGCTCAGGGCCGTCGCGAGCCGTGCGCGTTCATCGCGGATCAGCGCGACGCGTTCGCGGGTGGCGGCGCGCGCGGCGGGCTGCAGGGCCCGCAGCACGGCCTCGACGCTCAGCTGCGCGAGGTTGTAGGGCTCGATGATCCGGCGCAGCAGTGCAATGACGTCCGCGTGCGCCAGCACGACCCCGCAGCGGGCACCGGCCAGGCCATAGGCCTTCGAGAGCGTGCGCAGGACCACCAGCCACGGATGCGCCTGCAGTTGCCGCGCGCAACTCGGGCTATCGGCGAACTCTATGTAGGCCTCGTCCACGACCAGGAGGGCCCGGCCGGCGAGCTCCCGGGCCAGCTGCAGGATGGTCTCTTCGGGAATGAGGTTGCCGGTGGGATTGTTCGGGGAGCACAGGTAGACGAGCTTCACCGTCGGGGTGCATGCGGCCAGCACCGCGGCGGTGTCGCAGGCGAATCCGCGTGCGGCATCCAGTGGCACGCGCACCACGCCCGCGCCCTGGATGCCGGCGGCGACGGCATACATGCCGAAAGTGGGCGGGCACACCAGCACCTGGTCGGTTCCCGCCCGGCAGAAGGCGCGCGTCAGCAGGTCGATGGCCTCGTCGCTGCCGCGCGTTACCAGCACGTTGGCGGTGGGTTGGTCGTACAGGGCGGCCAGCTGCTCCACGAGTGCGCGCGGCTGGGGCTCCGGATAGCGGTTCAGGCCCGCCTCGCTGTCATCGCCGCTGCCGCGCCAGGGCAGCTCGTTCGCATGCAGGCGTTCCAGGGACGGATTCCACGCCGCATGCTCGTAAGGCGCAAGCGTCAGGATGTCCGGGCGGGCGATCGCCGTGGGCGAGGGCCGTGCGGCGTTCACGAGGCCTTCCCCAGCACCGCCAGTCGCCGTTCGACGGCGGCGGCATGGGCATCGAGCCCTTCGAGATGTGCGAGAGTGGCCGCGACCGGCCCCAGGTCCCGCAGCCCCTCGGGGGTGAGCTCCTGCACCGTGATGCGCTTGCTGAAGTCCACCAGCGACAGGCCGCTGTAAGTGCGGGCGTAACCATAGGTCGGCAGCACGTGGTTCGTGCCCGAGCAGTAGTCGCCCATCGGTTCGGGCGACCAGTCACCGAGGAAGATCGAGCCGGCGTTGCGGATGTGCTCGAGCGCGGCGCGCGACTCGCGCAACTGCAGCAGCAGGTGTTCGGGCGCATAGTCGTTGGCGACCTCGATGGCGGTCGCAAGGTCCGGTACGACGATGCAGCGGCTCGCGGCGATGGATTTGACGAGGATCTCGCGGCGCGACAGCGTCGCCATCTGCCGCTGCACCTCGGCCGCCACTTCGCCGGCGAGCGCGGCCGACGGGGTGACCAGGATGGCCTGGGACTGCGGATCGTGTTCGGCCTGAGCGAGCAGGTCGGCGGCGACGAAGGCCGCATGGGCGCTGTCATCGGCGATCACCAGGACCTCCGACGGGCCCGCGGGCATGTCCACGGCCGCACCCTCCGGATCGGCTGCGACCTGCTGCTTGGCGGCGGTCACCCAGGCATTGCCCGGGCCGAAGATCTTGTCGACCTTGGGAATCGCGGCAGTGCCATAGGCGAGCGCGGCGATGGCCTGGGCGCCGCCGACCTTGAAGACCGTGTCGATGCCGCACAGCTCGGCGGCGACCAGCACGCTCGCGTGCGCCGCGCCCTGGCGGTTCGGCGGGGTGCACAGCACGCGCTGTGGGCAACCGGCGAGGCGCGCGGGCACGGCGAGCATGACGACCGCCGAGGGCAGGGGGGCGGAGCCTGCCGGCACATACAGCCCCACGGCATGGATGGGGCGCACGATGCGTTCGCAGCGCACGCCCGGGGAAGTCTGCATCGACAGCGGCTGCAGTTGCTGGGCGGCGTGGAAGCGCTCCACGTTCTGCACGGCGCGCTCGAGCGCGGCGATCTGTACGGACGTGAGCTGCGCACGCGCGGCGGCGAATTCCGCAGGACCGGCGGCGAGCCGCTCGAGGCGCACCCCGTCGAAGCGCTCGGTGAGCGCGAGCAGCGCGGCGTCGCCCTCGGCGCGGACCCGTTGGATGAGGCGCGCGACATCCGCGGCGATGTCGGCCCTGGCCGCCAGCGCCGGGCGGGCGAGCGCCGCGCGGCGCTGCGCCGTATCCAGTTCCTGCCAGTGGAGAATGCGCATGTTCACACCAGCATCTTCTCGACGGGGAGCACCAGCATCGCGCTCGCGCCGGCCTTCTTCAGGCTCTCGAGGGTCTCCCAGAAGACGTTCTCGCGGCACACCGCGTGCACCGCCACCCGGTCGGGCTGGCCCTCCAGCGGAATGATGGTCGGCGACTCACTGCCGGGCAGCAGGCGTCGGATTTCCGCCAGCGCCGAGCGCGGCGCATGCAGCATGATGTACTTGCTCTCCTTGACCTGCTGCACGCCGTCGATGCGCATCAGCAGCCGCTCGGCCCATTCGTCCTTGGCAGGTGGCAGCGCCAGCGGCGTGCGGATCAGCACCGCATGGCTTTCGAGTACGGTGTGGACCTCGCGCAGGTGATTGGCCTGCAGCGTCGAGCCGGTGGAGACCAGGTCGCAGACCGCATCGGCACGCCCGAGGCGCGGGGCGATCTCGACGGCGCCGGAGAGCACGACGATCTCGGCCTGCAGGCCGTGTTCCTTCAGGAACCGCTCCAGCATGTACGGGTAGGTGGTCGCGATCCGCTTGCCCTGCAGCGAGGACGGTCCGCTGAAGGCCGCGCCGTCCGGAACGGCGATGGCGAGGCGACAGCGGCCGAAGTCGAGATCGCGCACGGTCGTGAACTGGGCCGGGTGGCCCCGCGCGGCGAGCTCGAGGCGCTTCTCCTCCAGCACGTTCAGTCCCACCAGTCCCAGGTCGCACACGTCCTCCTGGACCAGGTCCGGGATGTCGTCATCGCGCACGAACAGCACATCGAGCGGCATGTTCTCGCCGAAGCCCATCAACTGGTCCTTGCCCCGCGAAAGCTTCAGGCCACAGCGGCCGAGCAGGTCGAGCGATGGCTCGGTCAGCCGGCCGGACTTCTGCACGGCGAGCTTCAGGCGCGTGTCCTTATCCATGGCGGGTCGCCTCCAGGCGGCGGGTGGACTCGCCGCGCCGGGCGCCCCGGATCCGGCGCAGGACCAGCGCGTACCCGCCGTCGCCGTCGGCGAGGCAGCGCGCCACGCGGCTGATGGTGGTGACGCTGACGCCGGTGAGGCGGTTGATCTCCCGGTACGGGACCCCGCGCATCAGCCAGTCGACCACGGCCCAGCGGTCGGCCATGGCCTGGATTTCCGCCGGGGTGCACAGATCGCGAAAGAACGCGCGGCATTCATCGGCGCTGCGCAGGCAGGCCACGGCGGCGAACAGGTTGCGTTCGGCCTGGGCTTCCTGGCTCACGGATATGTTGCGGTGGCTCTTCATGTAACCGGTGTCTTGTATCAATGTAACAGCGCGCTATTACATTAACACAACGGCGGTCGCGTCGCCAGCCATGCCGGTGACGTGTATGCTTCGGCTCCATGCGCCTGAGTACGGACCGGATACTCACCACCCATGTCGGCAGCATGCCGCGCACCCAGGCCGTGGCGGACCTGCTCATGGCCCGGGAGAACGGCACCGGCCACGACCCGCAAGCCTTCCGGGAGGCGATGACCGGGGCGGTGGATGCGGTGGTCGAGCTGCAGGTGGGTTGCGGGGTCGACATCGTCAGCGACGGGGAAACCTCGAAGATCAGCTACGCCACCTACGTCAAGGACCGGCTGTCCGGATTCGCCGGGGACCGGCCGCGCCAGGTGGCCCTGGACCTGCAGCCGTACCCGGAATTCCGCGCCCGGATGGCGGTGTTCGCCGGCAAGCAGGCCTTCAAGCGCCAGGCCTGCGTCGGGCCCGTGGCGGTCATCGAGCACGAGTCGCTGCGCCAGGACATCGCCAACCTGCGCGCGGCCGTCCGCCGGCACGCACCGGCCGATGCCTTCATGAACGCGGCCTCCCCGGGAGTGGTCGCCGCCTTCCAGCCCAATGAGTACTACCCGACCCACGAGGCCTACGTCGAGGCGATCGCGGCGGCCATGCGCGAGGAGTACGAGGCCATCGCGGCCGCCGGCTTCGTGCTGCAGATCGACTGTCCGGATCTGGCCATGGCCCGCCATACCGGCTTCCAGGACCTGACCGAGGCGCAGTTCCTGCGCCGGGCGCATTTCCATGTCGAGGCGCTGAACGAGGCGCTGCGCAACGTGCCGTCGGACCGGCTGCGCATGCACGTGTGCTGGGGCAACTACGAGGGCCCCCACGACCACGACATAGAAGTGGAAAAGGTGCTGCCGATCATCCTCAAGGCCAAGCCCTCGGCGATCCTGTTCGAAGCGGCCAATCCGCGCCACGCGCACGAGTGGCTGGCCTGGAAGCAGGCGCGCATCCCCGACGACAAGGTGCTGGTGCCGGGCCTGCTGACCAGCACCTCGAACTATGTCGAGCATCCCGAGCTCATCGCCCAGCGCATCTGCCAGTTTGCCGACATCGTCGGGCGCGAGCGCGTGCTCGCCGGTACCGACTGCGGGTTTGGCACGTTTGCCGGGATCGGCAAGATGGATCCCGGCATTTCCTGCGCCAAGCTCGCCTCGCTGGCGCAGGGCGCGCGGCGCGCCTCCGCGCGGCTGTGGCCTTGACGCTGGCGCGGGACCCTGCCTAGACTGCCCTCGCTCATCGAGACCGGCTGAGGGATAAGGCCCTTCGACGCCGGGGCAACCGCCGGGCCCAACCAGCCCGGGAAGGTGCCAACTCCTGCGACCCGCGCGAAGCGGGGCGGTAGATGAGTGATCGGAGTGGCCCCGGCCGGATTGCGGCGGGGATGGTCCCGATCGACCCGCCCATCCGGCGCGGGGGTTCCGCAGGGGTATCGGTTGCAACTGAAGCCCTTCGGCGGAGCGCCCTTCGAGATGACTGCGAAAGTTGAGATCCTGACCCCGGCCGCACGCGCCCCGCGCGTGGCGTCGCCGCAGGCCCCGGCCGTGCGCGAGGGCATCCTGGAACTGGCCGGCAGCCGCACGTTGCACCACCATGGCCGGCTCGAGGACGTGCGCATCGCCTGGCGCATGACCGGTCCGGCGGAGGCTCCGGTGGTGTGCGCCCTGGGCGGGATTTCGGCTCATCGACGGGTGTGCCTCGCGAACGATGCGCGCGGCGGGTGGTGGTCCGAGATCGCGGGCCCCGGCAAGCCGCTCGACAGCGATCGCTGGCGGATCCTCGGGTTCGATTTCCTGGGGGGGAGCGGTGAGTCCACCGGCCCGGCGGCCGGAGACAGCGCCTTTCCGAGCATCTCCACCTACGATCAGGCGCGCGCGCTGGAGCAGCTGCTCGATGCGCTGGGCATCGGCGCCCTGCGCGCCATCGCCGGGGGCTCCTATGGCGGCATGGTGGGCATGGCGTTCGCGGAACGCTATCCGGACCGCGTCGCGAATCTCCTGGTCATCGGTGCCGCGGATCGCGCCCATCCGATGTCCACGGCCTGGCGCAGCAGCCAGCGCCGCATCGTGCGCTTCGCCATCGAGGTCGGCCAGGCGGCGCGCGGCATGGAGCTGGCGCGCGCGCTGGCCATGACCTCGTACCGCTCGGCCGAGGAATTCGCCGCCCGCTTCGACGGGCCGGCGCAGCTCGTCGAGGGCCGTTTCGAGTTTCCGGTGGAGCAGTACCTCGCCGCGCGCGGCCGCGACTATGCGGCCCACCACCGGCCGGAGGCCTTTCTGTGCCTGTCGGAGTCCATCGATCTGCACCGCGTCGATGTCGCGCGCATCTTCGTGCCGACCACCGTGGTGGGTATCCGCGAGGATCGCCTGGTGCCGCTGCCGGACATCCGCGCCATGGTCGCCCGGCTGCAGCAGGGGCGGTTGCATGAGCTGTCGTCGGTGTTCGGGCACGACGCCTTCCTGAAGGAGACGGATCAGTTGCGAGGCATCTTCGCCAATGTGCTCGGCGGTGCGGCATGAGCGGCGGACCGGATGCGGTGACCCGGGCGGTGCGCGCCGGGCTCGAGAGCGATGAGGCCACCGGTGCGGTGGTGCCCCCGATCCACCTGTCCACCACCTACGCCTTTCGCGGCTTCAACGAGAAGCGTCCTTACGATTATTCGCGCAGCGGCAATCCCACCCGCGACCTGCTCGCGCAGGCCTTGGCCGATCTCGAGGGCGGCGCCGGCGCGGCCGTGGTGGCCACCGGCATGGCGGCCATCACCCTCGTCGGGCACCTGCTGCCCGCCGGGGCGCGCATCCTCGCGCCTCACGACTGCTATGGCGGCACCTGGCGTCTGTTCGACGCGTGGCGGCGCCGCGGCGAGCTGCACTGCGACTTCGTGGACTTCGGGGACGAGGCGGCCGTGCGCGCCGCACTCGCGCAGCCCACCGCGCTGCTGTGGATCGAGACGCCGAGCAACCCGCTGCTGCGCATCACCGACATCGAGCGCTTCGCCCGCGCGGGCCATGCGGCCGGCGCGCTGGTGGTCGTGGACAACACCTTTCTTTCGCCGCTGTGGCAGAAACCGATCGGCCTGGGCGCGGACATCGTGGTGCATTCCACGACGAAATACCTGAATGGTCACAGCGATGTGGTCGGGGGCGCAGTGATCGCCGCGACCCGGGAACTGCACGAGCAGCTCTCCTGGTGGGCGAACTGCCTGGGTATCACCGGATCGGCCTTCGACAGCTATCTCACCCTGCGGGGACTTCGGACCCTGAGCGCGCGCCTGGAGCAGCACGGCCGCAACGCGACGCGCCTGGCCGAGTGGCTGCAATCGCAGCCCGGCGTCACCCGTGTCTTCTATCCCGGCCTGCCGGGCCATCCGGGGCATGAGATCGCGGTACGACAGCAGCGCGGCTTCGGCGCCATCGTGACGCTGGAGATCGCAGGCGGGCATGCGGCCGTGCGCGCGCTGGTCTCGAAGATGAAGTACTTCTCCCTGGCCGAGAGCCTAGGGGGGGTCGAGAGCCTCGTGGCCCATCCGGCAACCATGACCCACGCCGCCATGGACCCCGCCGCGCGAGCGCGCGCCGGCCTCTCCGACGGTCTGTTGCGGCTGTCCGTCGGCATCGAGGCCTACGAGGATCTGCGCGAGGACCTCGCGGCGGGGCTCGCGCGCGCGCGCCAGGCGGGCGGCTGAGCGCCGCGGGGCGTCAGGCCTCGAGCAGGGCCACGACCCGGTCGCCGACCTCCCGGGTGCTGAATGGCCGCGCTCCCGGCGCGGTGATGTCGGGCGTGCAGGCGCCCGCGTCGATGGCCCGCGCCACGGCCTGCTCGAGCGCGGCGGCTTCCGTTTCGAGCTTCAGCGAGTGCCGCAGCAGCAGTGCCACGCTCAGGATGGTGCCGTAGGGATTGGCGATGCCGCGGCCCGCGATGTCCGGTGCCGAACCGTGTATCGGCTCGAACAGTCCCCGGCTGCCGTCCCCGAGCGAGGCCGAGGGCAGCAGGCCCAGTGATCCGGCCAGCATCGAGGCCTCGTCGGTGAGGATGTCGCCGAACATGTTTTCGGTGAGCAGCACGTCGAAGTCGCGCGGCCGCCGGATCAGGTGCATGGCGGCGGCGTCGACCAGGATGTGTTCGAGCTGGATGTCCGGAAATTCGCCGCGCACGACGCGCTCGCATACCGCGCGCCACAGGCGCGAGGTCTCGAGCACATTCGACTTGTCGATCGAGGTCACCTTGCGGCGCCGGCCCCGGGCCAGGCGGCAGGCCACGCGGGTCACGCGCTCGACCTCCGCGACGGTATAGCTGCACTCGTCGGTGGCGCGTTCGGCGGTGCGGGTCTTGCTTCCGAAATAGATCCCACCGGTCAGTTCGCGCACGAACATCAGGTCGACGCCTTCCAGGACCTCCGGACGCAGCGTGGACACGCCGCGCAGGGCGGGGTGGATGCTCACCGGTCGCAGGTTCGCGAACGTCCCGAGCGCCTTGCGCAGCCCGAGCAGGCCCGTTTCCGGACGCACGGGGGCATCCGGCGCGGACCACTTCGGACCGCCGATGGCGCCGAGCAGGATGGCGTCGCTCGCGAGACAGGATGCGAGCGTCGCCTCCGGCAGCGGCTGCCCGGTCAGATCGATGGCCGCGCCGCCGAAGGGTTGGTGGCTCAGGGTGAACTGGTGCCCGAAGCGCCGGGCCACGGCCTCGAGGCAGCGCACGCCCTCGGCGGTGACCTCGGGGCCGATGCCATCGCCTCCCAGTACGGTGATCGAAGCCTTCATCGGTCAATTGTCCTCGTGCTGCCGCTCGTAGGCGGCGATCCGCTCCTGCTGCTGCAGCAGGAAGCCGAGCTCATCGATGCCGTTCAGCAGGCAGTAGCGGGCGAAGGGATCGATCGGGAAAGCAACGCGGGTGCCGTCGGCCAGCTGCAACGTGGTGCTGGCGAGGTCGATGAGGATCTCACTGCCCGGATGCGCGAGCAGCCACTGGCTCGTGGTCTCGTCCACCACGATGGGCAGCAGGCCGTTCTTCAGCGAGTTGTTGCGGAAGATGTCCGCGATCTCGCTGCTGATGACCGCGCGGATGCCGTAGTCGAGCAGCGCCCATGGCGCGTGCTCGCGCGAGGAGCCGCAGCCGAAGTTGCGGCCCGCCACCAGCACCTGGCAGCCGGCGGCCGCCGGCTGATTGAGGATGAAGTCGGCCTTCGGGCTGCCATCGGGCGCGTAGCGCCAGTCCGCGAACAGCTGCCGGCCGAGCCCGAGGCGGGTGGTCGTGGTGAGGAAGCGCGCCGGGATGATCTGGTCGGTGTCGATGTTCGTCGCCGGCAGTACCACGGTGCGCGAGCGGATGGTGGTGATCCTGTCCATTACAGCAGCTCCCGCGGATCGGTGACGCGGCCGCGTATGGCGCTCGCGGCCGCGGTGAGGGGGCTCGCCAGCAGGGTGCGCGCGCCGGCGCCCTGGCGGCCCTCGAAATTCCGGTTGCTCGTGCTCACCGAGTATTCCCCGCGCGCAACGGTATCCCCATTCATGCCGATGCACATCGAACACCCCGACTCGCGCCACTCGGCTCCGGCGTCGATGAAGATCCGGTCGAGCCCCTCGGCCTCGGCGGCGGCCTTGACCTGTTGCGAGCCCGGCACGACCAGCATGCGCACGTTGCCGGCGATCCGGCGGCCGCGCAGCAACCGCGCGGCGCCACGCAGGTCCGCCAGCCGGCCATTCGTGCAGCTGCCGATGAACACGACGTTGACGGGCTGGTCGCGCAGCGGCTGGCCGGCGCGAAGTCCCATGTAGGCGAGGGCCTTGTCGAATACCGGATCGCCCTTGCGGTCCGGCACCGAGCCGTTGATGGGGATGACCATGCCCGGATGCGTGCCGTAGGTGATCATCGGCTCGAGCACCGCGGCATCGAGCGTGTGCTCGCGGTCAAAGGTCGCACCGGCATCGGTCGGCAACGCCCGCCAGCGCTCCACGGCCCGCTCCCAGGCCGCGCCGCTCGGCGAACGCGGCCGCTCCGCCAGGTAACTGTAGGTCGTCTCATCCGGCGCGATCATGCCGGCACGGGCGCCCGCCTCGATCGACATGTTGCACACGGTCATGCGCGATTCCATGTCGAGGGCGCGGATCGCCTCGCCACGGAATTCCAGCACGTGCCCGGTGCCGCCCTCGACGCCGATCTGGCCGATGATCGCGAGCACGAGGTCCTTGGCGGTGACGCCCGGACGCAGCTTCTGGTCGACATTGATCGCGAAGGTCCGCGGCTTGCGCTGCAGGATGCACTGCGTGGCCAGCACGTGACCGACCTCGGTGGTGCCGATGCCGAAGGCGAGGGCGCCGAAGGCGCCGTGGGTGCTGGTGTGGCTGTCGCCGCAGACGATCGTACGGCCCGGGCGCGTGAGGCCGAGCTCCGGTCCGATGATGTGCACGATCCCGCGCAGGCTGCTGCGCATGTCCAGCAGCTCGATGCCGGCTGCCGCGCAGTTGCTCTGCAGCTGCTGGACCTGGCGGGCCGCCGCGGTGTTCGCCACGGGAACGCCGCCGAACACCTGTTCGGTGCGGGTCGGCGTCGAGTGGTCCATGGTCGCGAGCGTCCGGTCCGTGCGGCGCACCGGAAGTTGCCGCTGGCGCAGTACATCGAAGGCCTGCGGCGTCGTGACTTCGTGGATGAGATGCAGGTCGATGAAGAGCACCGCCGGGGTATCGGCGGTCTCCGCGGCCACTTCGTGCTGCTCCCAAACCTTCTGGAACATCGTCTTCGGCATGTTTGATCCTTCAAGCCCGGCGCGCCGCCACGGGCGGCGCGCACGCGATGCGGTTGATGACATCGAGCAGGGCGCGCGTGCCGGCCTCCACGATGTCGGTGCTGGCGCTGGCGCCGCGGTAGCTGCGATCCTGGTATTCGACCTGGACCACCGCTTCGCCCTGCGCATCCTGGCCGCCGCTGACGGCACGGACTTCGAACTGGCGCAGCGTGAGCTCGACACCGGTGGCGGCCTTCAGGGCCATGAAGGCCGCATCGACCGGGCCGTCGCCGCGGGCGCAGCGCTCGATCACACGGCCGTCGCGGTGACGCAGGGTGAGCGTGGCCTCGGCGCCGGCCGCGCCGCCCTCGGACCGGATCTGCAGTCGCGAGAGCTCCCACGGTCCCGCCGCGCGGCCCTCGGCGCGCAGCAGCAGCGCCTCGATATCGGCGTCAAAGAGCTCCGGCTTGCGCTGCGCGAGTGACTTGAATTCCTCGAACACGTCGCCGAACGCGGCCTCATCCAGCTCGAATCCCAGCGCCTCGATGCGCTCACGCACGGCCTGCGCGCTGCTGTGCCGGCCGAGCATCAGCGCGTTCTCGCCGACCACGGCCTTGTTGCGCGGGATCAGGATTCCGGTGATGTTGGAGACCAGGCGCGATACCGGATACAGGCGCGAGGGCCTGATGCCGGTGGCGAGATTGAAGAAGGCCGCGCGCGTGTGCAGCGCGGTGACGACTTCCTCCAGCGAACAGCTGCCGGCACGCTCGCCGATGCCGTTGATGGTGCACTCGATCTGGCGCGCGCCGGCGACGACCGCGGTCAGGCTGTTGGCCACGGCCATCCCCAGGTCATTGTGGCAGTGCACCGACAGGGTGACCCGGTCGATGCCGCGCACGTTCGTACGCAGGTAGCGGAACAGTTCGGAGAATTCATCGGGCACCGTGCAGCCGGCGGTATCGGGGATGTTGATGGTGCCGGCACCGGCGGCGATGACCTGTTCGATGACTTCGGCCAGGAACTCGAGCTCGGTGCGCGAGGCATCCTCGGCGGAGAATTCGACATCACCGCACAGTTCGCGCGCCGCGGTCACCGCGGCCACGGCGCGGGCGATGACCTCGGCCGGCCGCATGCGCAGCTGCTCGCGGCTCACCGGACTCGTGCCCAGGAACAGATGCAGCCGCCGCCGCTTCGCCGGCTGCAGGGCCCGGGCGGTGAGGGCGATGTCGTCGCGTTCGCAGCGGGCGAGCGCGCAGATCACCGGCCCCGCGACCTCGCGGGCGACGGCCTGGACGCCGTCCCAGTCGCCGCGCGAGGCTTTTGGAAACCCCGCCTCGATCACGTCCACGCCGAGTTCCGCGAGCCCCCGGGCGATGCGCACCTTCTCCGCGGCTGTCATGCCGCAGCCGGGAGCGAGCGCACCCTCGCCCAGCGTGGTATCGAAGATGATGACGCGTTCGGGGTCGTTCGGCATCGGTCAGGCGCGGCGGTCGTTCAGCCAGGGCATCTTCGCCCGCAGCGTGGCTCCGACCTTCTCGATCTGCCGGTCCATGTCGGCCTTGAGCATCCTGCGGTACTCCTTCTGCCCGGAGCGGTTCTCGGCGATCCATTCGCGGGCGAACTTGCCCGTCTGGATCTCCTTCAGGATCCGGCGCATCTCGTTCTTGGTCCTTTCGTTGACCACGCGCGGCCCGCGCGTCAGGTCGCCATACTTGGCCGTGTCCGAGATGAACCGGTGCATCTTGGTGATGCCGCCCTCGTGCAGCAGGTCGACGATGAGCTTCAGCTCGTGCAGGCACTCGTAGTAGGCGACCTCGGGCTGGTAGCCGGCTTCCACCAGCGTCTCGAAGCCCTTGACCACGAGCTCCGTCGTGCCGCCGCACAGCACCGCCTGTTCGCCGAACAGGTCGGTCTCGGTCTCCTCCGCGAACGTGGTGTCGAGGACACCGCCGCGAGTTCCGCCGATACCGTGAGCGTAGGCGAGGGCGCGCGCGTGGGCGTTGCCGGTGGCGTCCTGGGCGACCGCGATCAGGCAGGGCACGCCGCGGCCCTGCTGGTACTGGCGGCGGACGAGATCACCGGGACCCTTGGGCGCGATCAGCACCACATCGAGGTCGCGGCGCGGCTTGATGAGCTTGAAGTGCACGTTGAACCCGTGCGCGAACAGCAGGGTCGCGCCCTTCTTGATGGCGCCGATCACTTCACCGTACAGCGCCTCCTGCGCCAGATCCGGCACCAGCATCGCGATCAGGTCGGCACCGGCTACGGCCTTCACCGGTTCGGCGACTTCCAGGCCGTCCTTCTTCGCCTTCTTCCAGCTGGCGCCGCCCTTGCGCACGCCGGCGACGACGTCAAAGCCGCTGTCCTTGAGATTCAGGGCGTGGGCACGGCCCTGGCTGCCGTAGCCGAGTACGGCGATGCGCGCGCCGCGCAGTGCCTTCTTGTTCACGTCCTTCTGCGAATACAACTTCATCGAAATCCCCTTGAGAGCTCCTGGACAGGCGCCGCGGCGAAAAATGCCGGGCGCATAAAAAACCCCGCACCGGCCCTGTAGGGGCCCGTGCGGGGTCCTCGGCGAATGCGGGCAAACGTTGACCGCGAATGTCAGCAAATTCGTGCAAAATTGTCAATCTGAAGGGGGAGCCTCGCGATGAGTCCGGAGCTGTTGCTGAACGACGAGGGTGGCGCCGCGCGCCCCCTGTGGCTGCTCACCGAAGCGGCCCTCGTGCCGTGGCTCTCGGAGCAGCCCGCCGCCGTGGCCAGCTGGCTGCAGGCCCACAATTTCCAGGCCGAGCGGCAGCGCCTGATGGTCCTCCCGGGGCAGGACGGACAGGTCGGCGGCGCGGTGCTCGGTTTGGGTCCCCTGCAGGCCACCGACGATCTGAACCTGTGGCATGCGGCGGGCCTGAGCGACCGCCTCCCCGGGGATCGCTACCGCCTCGCCACCGCCTTGCGGCCCGCGGCCGCGACCCAGTTCGCGCTGGGTTGGCTGATCGGCGGTTACCGGATCACCCGTTACCGCAGCGCGGGCCAGGCCGCGCGCGCCACGCTGCTCGCCCCGCCCGGCGCGGACCTGGCCTATGTACGCGCGGCCGCCGAGGCGACGAGCCTGGCGCGCGATCTGATCAACGTGCCGGCGAATGACCTCGGGCCCGCCGAGCTCGCCCAGGCGGCCTGTGATCTGGCGGCGCGCTTCGGCGCCCGCTGCCGCGTGCTGGTCGGCCCGCAGCTCGACGCCGAAGGTTTTCCCCTGATTCGCGCCGTGGGCGCCGGCAGTCCCCGCGAACCGCGGCTGGTGGATCTGCGGTGGGGTCCGGCCTCGGCCCCGCGGGTCACGCTGGTGGGCAAGGGTGTGTGTTTCGACACCGGGGGCCTGGACCTGAAGCCCGGAACCGCGATGCTGCTGATGAAGAAGGACATGGGCGGGGCGGCCTGCGCGCTGGGACTGGCGAGCCTGCTCATGAGCTGCAAAGCGCCCATCCAGCTTCGGGTGCTGCTGCCGTGCGTGGAAAACAGCATCGATGGGTCTGCCTACCGGCCCGGTGACATCCTGCGCTCGCGCAAGGGATTGACGGTCGAGATCGGCAATACCGACGCCGAGGGGCGCCTGGTGCTGGCTGATGCGCTCGCCGAGGCCGACGCGGAGGCGCCGGACCTGCTGATCGACCTGGCGACGCTCACCGGTGCCGCGCGCGTGGCCCTCGGGCCGGAGCTGCCGGCCGCCTACAGCACCGATGACACCCTGCTGGCCGAGGCCCGCGCGGCCGGAGAAGCCAGCTGCGATCCGCTATGGCCCATGCCGCTGTGGGCCGGGTACGACGATGAATTCAGCAGCCGCATCGCCGATATCGGCAATGTCTCGGCCGGGCCCTATGCCGGATCGATCGTCGCGGCGCTGTTCCTGAAACGTTTCGTCACAAACTGCCGCGCCTGGCTGCACCTGGACATCTTTGCCTGGAACCCGAAGGAGAGGCCCGGCCGGCCGGTGGGTGCCGAGGCGCAGTGCGTGCGAGCCCTTTACGGCCTGATCCGCGAGAGGTTCGGTTGAGCCATGACCACCAGATCCACGCCGGGAACCCCCCGGGATCGACGCCGCTATTCGCGCCTGGTCGTCGACGGGCCCAAGCAGGCGCCATCCCGGGCCATGCTGCGCGCCGTGGGCTTCGCCGATGCGGACTTCGGCAAGCCCCAGGTCGGTATCGCCTCCACCTGGGCCAGTCTCACCCCGTGCAACATGCACATCGCCGAGCTCGCGCGCGCCGCCTGTGCCGGAGTCGATGCGGCGGGCGGCAAGGGGGTGCAGTTCAACACCATCACGGTGTCGGACGGGATTTCGATGGGATCCCCGGGCATGCGCTACTCGCTGGTGTCGCGCGAGATCATCGCCGATTCCATCGAGACCGTGGTCGGGGCCGAGGGCTTCGATGGCTTCGTCGCCGTCGGCGGCTGTGACAAGAACATGCCCGGCTGCGCCATGGCGATGGCGCGCATGAACCGTCCGGCCGTCTTCGTCTACGGCGGCACCATCCGCCCGGGCGTGCAGCGGCGCGACATCGTCTCGGTGTTCGAGGCCGTGGGCGCCCATGCGGCGGGCCGCATGACCGATGCGCAGCTGCTGGAGATCGAGCGCACCGCGATCCCCGGCCCGGGCAGCTGCGGCGGGATGTACACCGCCAACACCATGGCATCGGCGATCGAGGCGCTCGGCCTGTCCCTGCCCGGGAGCTCCGCGCAGGAGGCGGTGAGCGAGGCCAAGCGGGTGGATTGCGAGCACGCCGGCGCCGCCGTGGTCCGGCTGATCAGCGCCGGCATCCGCCCGCGCGATATCCTCACGCGCAAGGCGTTCGAAAACGCCATCACCGTCACGATCGCACTGGGCGGATCCACCAACGCGGTGCTGCATCTGCTGGCGATCGCTCACGAGGCTCGCGTGAAGCTGCGCCTGGCGGACTTTCGCCGGATCGGCCGGCGGGTGCCGGTGCTGGCGGACGTGCGCCCGAGCGGCCGCTACCTGATGTCCGAGCTGATCGCCATCGGCGGCATCCAGCCGCTGATGAAGATGCTGCTCGATGCGCAACTGCTGCACGGGGACTGCCTGACGGTGACCGGGCGGACGCTGGCGCAGAACCTGGCGGCCACGGCGGCTTATCCGCCGGATCAGGACATCGTCAGGCCACTGTCCAACCCCATCAAGAAGGACAGTCACCTGGTCATTATGCAGGGGAACCTCGCTCCGGATGGCGCGGTGGCCAAGATCACCGGCAAGGAAGGCG
This sequence comes from Steroidobacteraceae bacterium, assembly GCA_035506335.1. GTDB lineage: Bacteria > Pseudomonadota > Gammaproteobacteria > Steroidobacterales > Steroidobacteraceae > DAIDKA01. Next base: position 20,712 of record DATJPN010000030.1, read on the forward strand.
TGCGGTTCGAGGGCCGGGCCCGGGTTTTCGACGGCGAGGAGCGGGCGACGGCGGCGATCCTGGGCGGCAAGGTGCGCGCCGGCGATGTCGTGGTGATCCGCTACGAGGGACCCCGGGGCGGGCCGGGCATGCGTGAAATGCTCAGTCCCACCGGTGCCCTGATGGGTCGGGGCCTGGGTGGCAGCGTCGCGCTGATCACCGATGGCCGGTTTTCCGGCGGCAGTCACGGATTCGTCGTTGGACATATCGCTCCGGAAGCGGCCCTCGGCGGTCCCATCGGCCTGCTGCGCAACGGGGACGTCGTGACCATCGACGCGGTGAAACAGGCCATCGACGTGCGGCTGTCGGCTGCGCAGCTGCGAGGCCGGCGAGCCGCCTGGCGCGCGCGCAGACCCTACGCCGTGGCCGGGGCGCTCGCGAAATATGCACACCTGGTGGGCAGCGCCTCAGGCGGTGCCGTAACCTGGACCGAGCCCGGCGGGCGTTGAACGGCCGGTTGTTTTTGGCAGATGTAGTTGTCAGTGTGCGTCGCGACAGTTACAGTTGAGTTATCAGCGACTGGTCGTTGACAAGTTGCGGATTCGAACATGACTCAGGGCCGCGGCAATGGTGCGCGCAGCCAGACGGCAATATGAATTCGGGGGAATGCGTTTCGGACCTGTGCCCGGCCGCCTGATCAACCAGGCCCGGAGGGCACCAGAACAGAACAGAACGGGCGGGCGGTGTCTGCACCGCCAGCCCGAAAATTTGGTCCGGGACGGGCTTGCGTGCAGCGCAAAACGTGTTTACGTTTCGTGCCTCGACAATCCGCCCGTCACCTGGATCGGTAAAGACTAACGACTAAGAGTATGGCTGCCCACGCATCACACGACACAGCGTTCTTCTCCCAGCGCGCGATGTTTCTCATCGCCGTCTTCATTGTCCACGTTCTGCTGATCTGGGCGTTCTCATCCGGTCTCGCGACCCGGATCATCCACGTCGCCGAGGGGCCGCTGGAGACCAATATCGTGCAGGAGGTGCAGAAGCGGGATCTGCCGCCGCCGCCGCCGCCGCCGAAGATGGAGCGCCCGCCCGTGGAGGTGCCGCCTCCGGATGTCGTGATCAACATTCCGGTCGAGTCCACGTCCACGGCCATCACGAACACGACGACCAAGCACGTCGAGGCTCCGCCGCCGGCCCCGAAGCCCGTGGTGCGTACGGCTCCGCAGCAGCTGAACAAGCTCGATCCGGCCAATTTCTATCCGCCCACTTCGATCCGCATGGAGGAGCAGGGCACGGTCGTGATCCGGGTGTGCTGGGGCGCCGATGGCAAGGTGTCCGGCACGCCGACCGTGGACAAGACCTCCAAGTCGTCGCGGCTGGATGAGGCCGCGGTGAGGATGGGCACCCAGGTGCGCATGAAGCCGGGGACGGTCGACGGCAAGCCCATCGAGGGCTGCTCGACCATGCCCGTGAAATTCGTTTTAAACTGACAGCACAACCGATTGACATTACCGGGATGCCGTCCTTCAGGCATCCCTGCCGATTTCAGACGAGGAAAATATGGAAACCACCGCAACTGGAACTGCTCAAAATGCTTATGGCGTCGGCGCCCTCATCAACAACCACGACCCGCTGTCGCATGGCGTGCTGATCGTGCTGGCCCTGATGTCATTCTTCTCCTGGTACATCATCGCGACCAAGCTGTGGGACCAGCGCAAGCTGTCCTCCTCCTACAAGGCGGTGGAGAAGACCTTCTGGACCTCCCCCTCGCTCAAGGACGGGGTCGAGCGCCTGAAGAAGGGCGACAGCTATCGCGCGATCGTGGAGGAGGGCCTGCGCGCCGCCGCCCATCATGACGGCCGCCTCACCGACCGCATCGATCTGCACGAGTGGATCACCATGTCGCTGCAGCGCTCGGTGGCCAACGTGAACGGCACCCTGCAGTCGGGCCTGGGGTTCCTGGCCACCGTCGGTTCCACGGCCCCCTTCGTCGGCCTCTTCGGCACCGTCGTCGGCATCATCAAGGCGCTCATCGCCATCGGTGTCTCCGGCCAGCCCAGCATCGACCGCGTCGCCGGCCCCGTCGGCGAGGCGCTGATCATGACGGCCTTCGGCCTGCTCGTCGCGGTGCCGGCGGTGCTCGGTTACAACTGGCTGGTCAGCCGCAACAAGGGCCTGCAGGAGAACCTGCGCAACTTCGCCGCTGACGTCCACGCCTACCTGGTGGGTGGCGCCCGCGTCGGCGGGACCGATGCTCCCCGCCCGGCCGCGGCGGCGGCTGCTCCCGCGGCGGCTGTCCGCAAGTAATCGCCTCGCCGCGCGGCAGGAAGACCCTGATGTCAATGAACGTACAGCTCGATGGAGAGGAGACCGGCCTCAACTCGACCATCAATACGACGCCGCTCGTCGATGTGATGCTGGTGCTCCTGATCATCTTCCTGATCACCGTGCCGGTGATCAACAAGGTGGTCCCGGTGCATCTGCCGGATGCGGCCAACGTCGCAACCCAGACCAAGCCGGAGAACATCGTCATCGCGGTGGATGCCCCGGGCAACATCTATTGGAACAACGCGTTGCTGTCCAATGCCCAGGAACTGCTGGACAAGGTCAAGGAGAAGGCGGTCGTGAAGCCGCAGCCGGAGATCCACATCCGCGCCGACAAGGACGCCCTGTACCAGTCCGTCGGCCGGGTGCTGTACGCCATCCAGCGCGGCGGGATCGTCAAGGTCGGGTTCATCACCCAGCCGGATGCGGCCTCGCTCGCCGAGAGCATCGCCAACCAGGCCCGCGGCGGCCAGTAACGCCGCTGGAGATTCCAAGACCATGTCAATGTCAGTTGGAGAAAGCAGCGACGGCGATGCGATCTGCGACATCAACACCACGCCGTTGATCGACGTGATGCTGGTGCTGCTGATCATGTTGATCCTCACGCTGCCGGTCATGAACCACGCGGTGAAGCTGGACATGCCGAATCCCAATGCACCGCCGCCGCCGCCGCAGCAGGTCCAGCCCGAGGTCATTGACCTGGAGATCTATTCCGACGGGACCATCGTCTGGAACGGCAACACGGTGCCGGACATGCGCACGCTCGAAGGGTATTTCCAGAATGAGGCCGGCAAGGATCCGCAGCCGGAAATCCATCTGCGCCCCGATCGGCGTTCGCGCTATGACGTGACCGCCAAGGTTCTGGCCGCGGCCCAGCGCAACCACATGAAGCGCATTGGGTTCGTCAATGTGGCTGAGTTTAATCAGTAAATTCATTGAGTTAAGCGACAAATGAAGAAAGTTTCGAAGCTGGCACTGGCGGCCCTGGTGGCTGCGATACTTGGCAGCACGATGACCATGGCGGATGAGGCCCCCGCGGGAGGCACGCCCAAGGGACAGGTCAGCTCCGCCGCCGGCCCGGCACTGCAGGCGGCGCAGAAGGCGTTCAACGCCAAGAAATTCGACGAGATGTTCGCCGAACTCGACAAGGTCAAGAACAACCCGAAGAAGAACGACTACGACGACTTTGTGATGAACCAGTTCCTGTACAGCGCCTACGTCGCGCAGAACAAGCTCCCGCTGGCCCTCGCGCCGCTGGAGGCGCTGATGGGCTCGAAGTACACGCCGCCCGAGGAACAGAAGAAGCATTACGTCCAGGCCGCCTTCCTCTACTACCAGATGCAGAACTACGACAAGGCAATCGAGTTCGGCAACAAGGCCATGAAGGAGGGCGCCACCAGTGCGCAGTTGCCGAACGTCATCGCCCAGGCGTACTACCTGAAGGGCGACTACAAGAGCACCGACCGGTTCGTGCGCGGCCTGGTGGACGAGCAGATCAAGGCCGGGCAGTCACCGGTCGATGAGCTGCTGCAGCTGGGCCTGAGCTCGCAGGTGAAGCTCAACGATGACGCGGGCATGGCGCGCTGGCTGGAACTGCTGGTGGCCTACCACCCGAAGCCCGAGTACTGGCAGAACCTGCTGGACAACATGTACCGCACGAAGCTCACCGACCGGCAGCTGCTGCAGGTCTATCGCCTCTCCGCCGAGGTGGGCGCGCTGAACCGCGGTTCGGAGTACGCGGAAATGGCGCAGCTGGCGTTGGACGCCGGTTCGCCGGGTGAAGCGGTCGCGACCCTTACGAAGGGCTTCGCCGCCAATCTCTTCACGACTCCGGCCGACAAGAACCGCAACCAGCATCTGCTGGATTCGGCCAAGAAGGTGGCGGCCACCGATCAGCCGACGCTGGCCAAGACCGAGGCCGATGCCGCGAATGCGGCCACGGGCGATCATCTGGTGGGCGTGGGTATCGGTTACTTCGGCTACGGCGACTATGAGCGGGCCTCGAAGGACATTGCGGCGGGCCTCGCCAAGGGTATGAGCAAGGACTCGACCGATGCGCGGCTGCTGCTCGGCATCGCGCAGTTCAAGGCGGGCGACAAGGAAGCCGCGGTGAAGACCTTCAAGTCGGTCAAGGGGGATCCGACCTCGGAGCGCCTGGCGGCCTTGTGGGTGTTGCGGACGAAGTCCTCTTAAGGTCAGGTAATCCTATGAGCATCAAGGCCGGCGAGCGGATGCCTGCGGGCACTTTCAAGGCGGTGACGGCCGAGGGTCGCCGCGATCTCACCACCGATGAGCTCTTCAAGGGCAAGAAGGTGGTGCTGTTCGCCGTGCCCGGCGCTTTCACGCCCACCTGCGATGCCAAGCATCTGCCGGGTTTCGTACAGCTCGCGGATCAGATCAAGGCCAAGGGTGTCGACACCATCGCCTGCTTCGCGGTGAACGATGTGTTCGTCATGGGCGCCTGGGGCAAGCATTCCAATGTCGGCGACAAGGTACTGATGCTGGCCGACGGCAACGGCGACTATGCGCGGGCGCTGGGCCTGACGCTGGATGGCCGCGGATTCGGCATGGGCGAGCGCAGCCAGCGCTTTGCGATCATCGTGCAGGACGGCGTGGCCACCAAGGTCATGGTCGAAGCGGGCGGGGAGTTCAAGGTCTCCTCGGCCGAAAGCGTGCTGGCCGCGCTGTAGGCGGCTACCCCAGCAGCTTCGCGAGCTCCGGGACGATTTCGAACAGGTCGCCCACCAGCCCGAAGTCCGCGACCTCGAAGATCGGCGCTTCGGCATCCTTGTTGATGGCGACGATGGTGCGGGCGTCCTTGATGCCCGTGAGGTGCTGGATCGCCCCGGAAATGCCGATGGCGATATACAGTTCCGGCGCGATGATCTTCCCCGTCTGACCCACCTGCAGCTCGTTCGGCGCATAGCCCGCATCGACGGCCGCCCGCGAGGCGCCCACCGCGGCCCCGAGCCTGTCGGCCAGGCCGTACAGGAGCTTGAAGCCTTCCGCGCTGCCCAGGGCGCGCCCTCCGGACACCACCCGCCGTGCGGTCTGCAGGTCGGGCCGGTCGGAGGCGGGGGCCGAGACCGACACGAAGCGCGTGTGGGTGGGCAGCGTCACGCTCGGTGTGAGCGCCGTGATCGCCGCGTTGCCGCCCGCGGCGGCGGCGCTGAAGGAGGCCGTGCGAACGGTGCCCACGACCTGGACTCCCGCATTCACGTCGACCGTGACGATGGCGTTGCCGGCGTAGACCGGCCGGCGGAAGCGCGTGGCGCTCTCGATGGCCATGATGTCGCTGATCTGGGGCGCGCCGAGCAGGGCCGCGACCCGCGGCATGAGGTCCTTGCCGAAGGTCGTGGCAGGTCCCAGCACATGGGTGAACTCCCCGGCGATCGCTGCGATCTGGGGCGCGAGCACCGCGGCCAGGGGATGTTCGTTGGCCGGATTCGCGACCGCGAGGACTTCTGCCACGCCCGCGAGAGCGGCCGCCTGCGCGGCCACGGCGGCCGGATCGCGGGCCAGCACCGCAATGCTGATCGGCGCACCCGGGAGCGCCGCGGCGCAGGTCACGCACTTGGCGGTGCCGGGATTCAGGTGCGCGCCGTCGTGTTCGGCGATGATGAGAATGCGGCTCATACCAGTCCCTTGTCATGCAGCGCCGCGACCAGTTCGGCGGCGTTCTTGACCATGACGCCCTTGTGGCGTTGTGGCGGCGGGTCGAATCTCACGACGGTGGTCGTCGGGGCGGTGGCGACGCCGAGGCTCGCGAGCGGCAGGACCTCGAGCGGCTTCTTCTTCGCCTTCATGATGTCCGGCAGCTTCACGTAGCGCGGTTCGTTCAGGCGCAGGTCCGTGGTGATCACGGCGGGCAGGTCCACATCGAGGGTCTCGAGGCCCGCGTCCACCTCGCGCGTGACCCGGACGGTGTCCGCGGGGCCCACGGTGGCGACCACGACCTCCTCGGCGCCGCCGCGCTCGCGGATGCGCAGCGCCTCCTCGAGCGCGATCTCATCGAAGGGGTTGACGCTCATCTTGACCCCCTCGGTGACGACGCCGGTGTTGTCCGGCTTCAC
>DATJPN010000031.1:0-14178 GCA_035506335.1 Steroidobacteraceae bacterium
CGGTTCCGGTGCAGAGCCGGCCTGCAGCCCCATGAGGGCCTGCTCGTACGCGTCGAACAGGCCCGCATTCGGGTCATGCCGGGTGGTCAGTTTCAGCAGCAACTCGTTGAGATAGAAACCCGACAGCAGCGCCGCCGGGGGCAGGCCGCCGGTGAGGCTGCCGGGACGCCCCTGGGCACCGGCGGCGGCCTCGCTCTCGGCGCCGACCAGCTGGGCGGCCTCGCCCCGGGAGGTGAAGGACAGCAGCAGCGGCTGGAAGGGCTGCAGGAGCGAGGCCAGGCGCGCCTTCGGGCCCCGCACCCCGCGGGCGAACACCGATACCCGGCCCTGTTCGCGGGTGAAGACCTCGAGGATGCGGCTGGTGTCCCGGTACGGCTGGCCATGCAGGATGTAGGCCCGCGCCAGCAGCGTCCGGCGCGCACGCGTGGCGGTCATTCCAACCCCAGCTCCGACAGCGCCCGGGCGCTGTCGGCCCAGCTCTCGCGGACCTTCACCCACAGCGTCAGGTGCAGCCGTTCGCCGAGCAGATGGTTCAACTCCAGGCGCGCCTTGCGCCCGATGCGTTTCAGGCGCTCGCCGCCGGCGCCGATCACGATGGGCTTCTGGCCGGGCCGGTCCACCCAGATCGCCGCCGAAACATTGAGCTGTCCCGCATCGTGCCCCATGGCTTCGATCTCCACCGCGATGCCGTAGGGCAGCTCCTGGTCAAGTTCCAGGGTGAGCTTCTCGCGGATGATCTCGGCGATGCGGAAAGCCAGGTCCCGGTCGGTGACCTGGCCGCTGGGGAACAGCGGCGGGGACACCGGCAGGAGCCTCGTGATGGCACGGATGAGCGGTGTGAGATTCACCTGCCGCGTGGCGCTGATGGGTATGATTTCCGCGAAGGCAAAGCGCTGCGAGAGCTCTGCCAGGAACGGCAGCAGCCGTTCGCGCGGGTGCACCTTGTCGACCTTGTTGACGGCCGCCAGCACCGGACGTCCGCTGCGGACGAGGTGTTCGAGCACCAGGTCGTCTTCGCGGGTCCATTGCAGCGCCTCGACCACGAACACGCACACGTCCGCATCGGCCAGCACCGTGGCGGCGGTGCGGTTCATGGCGCGGTTCAGCGCGCGCCGGCCGCCGTGATGGATGCCGGGCGTGTCGACGAACGCGATCTGTGCCGCGGCGTCCTCGTGCAGGCCCAGCACCCGGTGCCGGGTCGTCTGCGGCCGGGGCGTGACGATGCTCAGCTTCTGGCCGATCAGCGCGTTCAACAAGGTCGACTTGCCGACGTTCGGGCGGCCGACGAGGGCGGCAAAGCCGCAGCGGAAATCATCGCTCATGGCGCGGCCTGCCCGCGGGACTCGCAGCCGGCCTCCTGCAGGATCTCCCGCAGTACCGCCGCGGCGGCCTCCTGCTCGGCACGACGGCGGCTCAAGCCCTGCCCGGTGGCCGTAAGGCCCATCGGGCCCACCTCGCAGCGCACCCAGAAAGTCTGCGCGTGGATCTCCCCCTCGGTACGCACCACCTCGTACTCCGGCAGCGGCAGGCCGCGGGACTGCAGGTACTCCTGCAGGCGGGTCTTGGAGTCCTTGAGCGACTGCGCATCCGGCATGCGGGCCATGCGCTCGGCAAACAGCGCATGGATCACGCGCTGCGCCTCGATGAGGCCCGCGTCCAGATACACCGCGCCGAACAGGGCCTCCAGGGCGTCGGCCAGGATCGACTCGCGCCGGAACCCGCCGGTCTTCAACTCGCCGGAACCCAGCCGCAGCGCCTCGCCGAGTCCGATCTGCGCGGCCGTCTCGGCCAGCGGCTGGCTGCTGACGAGCCAGGCCCGCAGGCGGCTCAGGTCCCCTTCGCTGGCCTGCGGGTGGGCGCGGTACAGATACTCGGCGATGCTCAGGTTCAGCACGGCATCACCGAGGAATTCCAGCCTTTCATTGTGCGTCCTCGCGGCGCTGCGGTGGGTCAGCGCCGCGCTGAACAGCGCCGGGTCGCGCACCTCGTAGCCCAGGTGCTCCCGCACCCAGCGCGCCGGCCACGGTGCCGGGTCCTCGTTGCGCCCGGCGGACATCAGCCGATCTTGCCGACCTTGTCGAAGTCGACGGTCATGGAGATGTTGCCGAACAGCGGCGCGGAGTCCTCGAACTTGGCCTCGATGGTCCAGCCGCTGCCATCGCGCGTCACGGACACGTCCTTCACATCGGGAAAGCTGATGCTCTCGATGTCGAAGTGCTTCGACAGGGTCGCGCGGATGAGCAACGGCGTGAGCGTCGCCACGTCATCGGTCTTCATTTCAGCGGCCGTCTGCTCCACCGAATGCGCCACCCGCATGTAGTTCAGGTAGATCGGCGCCAGGCGGATGCCCATGTAACCCACGATGGCTACCGGAATCAGCAGGAACAGCCAGCCGATGAAAGTGACGCCGCGTTGTCGCCTGATCATGAGACCCTCCCGCCTGCCTGCCTCAGCAGGCTATTCGATATGAGTGCCGATTCGACTCCAGACCGGTCCGCCCTTGCGGTCCCAGTCCCAATTGAACCAGATCCGGGTCGCTTTGCCGACCAGATTCGCCTCGGGCACGAAGCCCCAGTAGCGGCCGTCCTCGCTGTTGTCGCGGTTGTCCCCGATCATCAGGTAGCTGGCCGGCGGCACGACGATGGCCTCGGGCGTGTCGCCACGATCGGGCATGCCCGGGACCTGCTGGGCGACACAGACATAGCTGCGCGGCGGGCTGCGCTCACAGGTGGGCAGGGGCTCGGAGCCGATGTCCCCCGGCGTCGGGCAGAACATGATCTTGTGCGAATGCCTGCCGAGGTGCTCGATGGCCAGGTGCATGCCCTCGTAGCAACCATCATCGTACAGGCCCAGGTCCGTTGCCGCGATCGCATCGCCATTGACGATCAGCTTGTCGTCCTTCACCTGCACCCGGTCACCGGGCAGGCCGACCAGGCGCTTGATGTAGTTGATGCGGGGATTCGGCGGGTAGCGGAATACCACGACATCGCCGCGCTGCGGTTCGCCGACGGCCAGGATCTTGCGGTTGAGCACCGGCAGGCGCAGGCCGTAGGCAAACTTGTTGACGATGATGAAGTCCCCGTCCAGCAGCGTCGGCATCATCGAGTCGGAGGGGATCCGGAAGGGCTCGAAGACGAAGGCGCGCAGCACCAGCACGGCCAGCGCGACCGGGAAGAAACTGCGCGCGTAGTCCACCGTGCCCGGCTCGGGAATGTCGCCCAGGCTCTTGCCGAGCGCCCGGGCGGCGTTCGCGCGCAGACGCCGGAACAACGCCACATCGATCAGCCATACGCCGCCGGTCACCACGGCGATCAGCAGCAGTACCGCGCTGAAGTCCAGCTCCTCGGCGCTGAGCAGGCGCACCACGCCGGCGATGATGAGCACCGGCAAGGCGAAATAGACCGCGGTGATCAGCGGCGGATCGTGGGCGACCTGGGGTGCCACCGCCAGCTGCCGGCGGGGGCGCAGGAACCAGTCGTCCACGACGCCCATGAGCGTCGCCGGAATGGAAACCCAGGCCAGCACGGTGATCAATTGCATCAGCATCTGTTGCGATTCCTAGTCTTTGCGTCCGATCTGCAGCACCGCGAGGAACGCTTCCTGCGGTATCTCCACCGAGCCGACCTGTTTCATGCGCTTCTTGCCCGCCTTCTGTTTCTCGAGAAGCTTGCGCTTGCGGCTCAGATCGCCGCCGTAGCATTTGGCGAGCACGTTCTTGCGCAGGGCCTTGACCGTGGCACGGGCGATGATCGCGCTGCCGATGGCCGCCTGGACCGCGACCTCGAACATCTGCCGGGGAATCAGCTCCTGCATCTTGTCCACCAGTTCGCGGCCGCGCTGGTAGGCGTGGTCACGGTGGACGATGATGGACAGGGCGTCCACCCGGTCGGCATTGATCAGGATATCCAGCTTGACCAGCGGCGCGCTCTGGAAATGGCTGAATTCATAGTCGAACGAGGCGTACCCGCGGCTCACCGACTTCAACCGGTCGAAGAAATCGAGCACCACCTCGGCCATCGGCAGCGCGTACTGCAGCGACACCTGCGTTCCCAGGTAGAGCATCTTCTTCTGGGTCCCGCGCTTGTCGGTGCACAGTTTCAGCACGCCGCCCAGATAGTCCGGCGGCACCAGGATGTTGGCGAGAATGATGGGTTCGCGCAGATCCTCGACTTCATTGGCCGGGGGGAGTTTCGCCGGATTGTCGACGTACACCAGCGTACCGTCGGTGCGCGCCACCTCATAGACGACGGTCGGAGCGCTCGTGATCAGTTCGAGCTGGTACTCGCGCTCGAGGCGTTCCTGCACGATATCCATGTGCAGCAGCCCCAGGAATCCGATCCTGAAGCCGAAGCCGAGCGCACCGGAGACCTCCGGCTCGTAATGCAATGCGGAATCGTTCAACTTGAGCTTCGCGAGCGCGTCGCGGAAGGACTCGTAGTCCTCGGAGTTCACCGGGAACAGGCCCGCGAACACCCGCGGCTTGATCTGGCGGAACCCCGGCAGCGGCTCGGCGGCCTGGCGGTGCTCCAGGGTGATGGTGTCGCCCACGGGCGCGCCATCGATTTCCTTGATTCCAGCGACGACGAAACCGACCTGGCCCGCCGCGAGTTCCCGCAGCGGCACCGACTTCGGCATGAAACGCCCGAGCTTGTCGGCCGTGTGGCTGCGGCCCGTCGACATCACCCGGAACCGGTCGCCGACTCTCAGCGTGCCATTGACGACGCGCACCAGCGACACCACGCCCACGTAGTTGTCGAACCAGGAGTCCACGATCAGCGCCTGCAGCGGCGCCTGCGGATCGCCCTTCGGCGCCGGAATGCGCCGGATCAGGGCCTCGAGCAGCTCGGGCACCCCCTCGCCGGTCTTGGCGCTGACACGCACGGCATCATCGGCGGTGATGCCGATGATGTCCTCGATCTCCTTGACCACGCGGTCCGGATCGGCCGAGGGCAGGTCGATCTTGTTGATCACCGGCAGGACTTCCAGGCCCTGCTCGATCGCGGTGTAGCAGTTGGCGACGCTCTGTGCTTCGACGCCCTGGGAGGCATCCACGACCAGCAACGCCCCATCGCAGGCCGCCAGGGACCGCGACACCTCGTAGGAGAAGTCCACGTGGCCCGGGGTATCGATCAGATTGAGCTCGTAGCGTTCCGCGTCGCGGGCGTCATACAGAAGGGTGACGCTCTGGGCCTTGATCGTGATGCCGCGCTCGCGCTCCAGGTCCATGGAGTCGAGGACCTGTTCCTGCATCTCACGGGCCTCGAGCCCGCCGCAGAGCTGGATCAGCCGGTCGGCCAGCGTGGATTTGCCGTGATCGACGTGCGCGATGATCGAAAAGTTACGTATGAGCCGCATGAAAAAGATGACTGTCCGCCGCGCGGAGAGTCTTGCGGCCGGGGCGCATTATATAGAGGGTCCCGCCGCCGTGCCGGTCGACCTACCGGGGACGCAGGATCCTCAGCAATTCATCGGGATCCAGCCGATGCCGGCACACCACGGTCCCGTCGAGCAGCAGCACCGGCACGTGCAGTCCGTGACGGCGCTTGAGGTCCGGGTCGCTGTCCACGTCCACCACGGTCAGCGGGGGCAGCGCCTGCCGGCGGCCCAGGGCCGTCAGCTGCTCGCGCATCTGGTCGCACAGTTCACAGTCCTGGCGCTGCACTATCGTGAGGCGCGGCCCCATCAGTGCGGGGCTTGAGCTGCCGACGGATGCATCAGCCCGTCGATGATGAAGCGCACGGTCGCGGGCGGGACCTCTCCCAGGGCCACGAACTTGTGCCCGGACTGCACCGAGGTGTAGGCGGAGGAGGATCCCACCTGCGCGAGGCCCGCGCGGACCTGGCCCGGCGAGCTGCGGATGATTTCGGTCTGGATGAATACCGACACCGTCGCCACGCCATCACTGAATACCAGGTGAGTCACCGGATCGGGAGTGCCGGGCATCATCTGCGCGGTCTGCGCCGTGAGATGAAAGCCCGGCGGCACGGGGATGTTCGCCCACGCGCCCGGGGCGTCGGCGCTGACAGCCGGTGCGCCATCCTCGCGCAGCCAGCGGTAGCCGGTGGTGGAGAGCTGCGGCTTGAATTCATCATCGCCGATGTGGTGCCGCATGGACAGGCTCGAGAACACGACCTCCTCGATGACCTTGTCGTCGTTGTCGAGGAGCTCCGTCTTCAGGGGCATTCCGGTCGAACGCTCGATCCACAGCCGGTAGCCGTAGCGGTAGGCGTCACGCGGAGTCACCGTGATCACCTGCGCCTGCTCGCCCATCTGGCGAAAAGTCCCCACGCTCGAGAGCCGGTAGTAATCCGCCACGCTGCTGTCGAACTTCGGCATCCCGGCCGGCATGAGGCCGGGCGGCGCCTGCTCCACCAGCACCGTGCGCTGATCGGGCAGGTAGCAGGTCAGTTCACCGCCGGCGCGCACGAACTGCCGCCCCGATCCATCCAGGGACTCGAGCCTTTCGGTCACCACGCCGTCGATCACGCGGTGGACGATGCGCAGGGTCTCGACCCGGCCGCTCTGCCAGTGCGAATACACCCCCTCGTAGTTGCGCGTGGCGAGGGCCGTGTTCATCCGATCGAGCCACGACTCGGGCGTATCGGCGGCAAAGGCCGAGACGCTCGCCAGGGTCATCGCGAGCCACAGGCCGGGCTCGCGCGCCGCGCGGGGCCGGATCATTTGCCGGTCACGACCGTCGCGGCTATGGGCTGCGCCGTGGCCGGCGGCACCGCCGAATCCGCGGCAACCAGCGCCGAGAGCGCATTACGCCGCATCAGCGGCGCCGAGTAGGCGCTGTGCGCGACGATGTAGTTGGCCAGTTCCGTCGGTTGCACCAGCATCGGGCTCTGGGTGACGCCCGCCGGAACCACATAGCTGTCCGGCTCGCGGGACGGGCGCCGGGGATTCGCGGCCTGCGCCGCGACCGGCCGCGGCGCGGCAGGCGCCATCACGTCCGTCGCCGCGGGCACCGGGGCATGCCGCACCGGCGGAGCCTGGGCAACCATCGCGGGGGTTTCCGAGCGCATCCACAGTATCGCCACCGCCGCCACCGCGGCGGCGCTCGCGAGGCCCCCGAATGCGGTCACCCAGGGGTTGAGAAAGCCATGCCGGCCGCGCGCGCTCGCGGGCGTCCCGGTCGCCTGGGCCTCCCGCCTGATGGCGGCGCTGACCTTGCCGGCGAGCGGTGTTCCGAGCCGCAGCCCCTGTTCCCCACGGATACACGCGCCGATCGCCGCATAGCGGCCCCACCGCGCCCGCAGCTGCTCGTCGCGTGCCAGACGTCGCGCCAGCAGTTCGCATTCGGTCGCCGGCAGTTCGTCGTCGAACATCGCCGAAAGTTGACTGTCCAGCTCCTCGTTGCTCATCCGATCTCCTCCGCCCGACCCAATCCGCCCTCGAAGACTTCGCGCAGGCGGGTATCGATGGCCTCGCGCGCCCGGAAAATCCGCGACCGGACGGTCCCGACGGGACAGTCCATGGTAGCCGCAATTTCTTCATAGGAGAGGCCCTCGAGCTCGCGCAGCACGATCGCGGTCCGCAGGTCATCCGGCAGGTTCGCGATGGCGGCGTTCACGGTGGTGCGGATTTCGTCCGTCAGTACCAGGGCCTCGGGGGTCTCCGAATCCTTGAGTCTGCCTTGCATTTCGTATGACTCTTCGTTGTCGGCCATGTCCAGGTCGAAATTGACCGGATTGCGGTCGCGGGCCACCACGGCATTCTTGGCGGTGTTGATGGCGATGCGATACAGCCAGGTGTAGAAGGCGCTATCGCCCCGGAACTGCGGCAGCGCACGATACGCCTTGATGAAGGCGTCCTGGGCGATGTCCTCGGCTTCCGCGGGGTTGCGTACATAACGCATGACCAGCTTGACCACTTTGTGCTGGTACTTGAGCACCAGCACGTCAAAAGCACCCTTGTCCCCGCGCTGCACACGCTGGACCAGGCTCAAGTCGCTTGCGTCGGCAGTCATTCCCTGCACTTTACTCCGGTACCGCCTGCGGAACGGACTGCACTGCCGCGCCTGGATAGACCGGCAAGGATCCCGAAAGTTCACCCCCCATCAGGACCGCGCCAGCACCGCGCGCACCGCCTGCGCCAGGGCGCCCTCCGGCGGGGTCCCCTGCCCGAGCAGGTAATCGGCGATCTGCGGGTCCGGCAGCGCCAGCAGCGCTTCGAAGGCGGCCCGCTCGCCCTGCGGCGCCGCGGCATACCGCTCCCGGACATAGCGGACGAGCAGCACCTCGAGTTCCTTCATGCCCCGGCGACAGTGCCACAGCAATCGACGCTGCTGGACATCCACCGCCGCCGGAGGATCGGTGGTGCTCAGTGCTGCCGCTCCAGCATCTTCTTCTTGATCTCGGCGATGGCCCGGGCGGGATTCAGATCCTTCGGGCACACGTCGGTACAGTTCATGATGGTGTGGCAGCGATACAGCTTGAAGGGATCATTCAGCTGATCGAGCCGCTCACCGGTCGCCTCGTCGCGGCTGTCGAGGATCCACCGATAGGCGGCCAGCAGGGCCGCCGGGCCCAGGTAGCGGTCACTGTTCCACCAGTAGCTCGGACAGGCGGTCGAGCAGCAGGCGCACAGTATGCATGCGGCCGGACGGTCGATGAGGACCTGGTCTTCCTTGGACTGCAGGCGCTCCCGGTCCGGCGGGGCCGGCGTGCGGGTCTTCAGCCAGGGTTCAACCGACGCGTACTGCGCGTAGAAGTTGGTCAGGTCCGGCACGAGGTCCTTCACCACCGGCATGTGCGGCAGCGGATAGACGCGGACCTCCCCACCCAGCTCGCCGATGGCCGTGGTGCAGGCCAGGCGATTCAGGCCGTTGATGTTCATCGCACAGGATCCGCAGATTCCTTCGCGGCAGGAGCGCCGGAAGGTCAGGGAGGAATCGATCCTGCCCTTGATGTGGATCAGGGCGTCCAGGACCATCGGCCCGCAGGCCTTCGTGTCCACCTCGAAGGAGTCGATGCGCGGATTGTCGGCCGCATCCGGGTCGTAGCGGTAGATGCGGAAGGTGCGGACCGAGGCACCCGCGGTGGCGGCCTTGTGGACCCTTCCGTGGGCATTGACCCTCGATCCGGGCGGCAGCGTCAGTTCAACCATTTGACCTCTCGAACCTCGTCAGTACGTGCGGGCCTTGGGCGGGACCACCTCGACCTCATCGGTCATGGTGCGCAGATGCACCGGGCGGTAGTCGAATCGGACCTTGCCGCCGGTGTCGACCCACACCAGGGAATGCTTCATCCAGTTGGCGTCGTCGCGGTTCGGGTAGTCCTCCCGGGCGTGGGCGCCCCGGCTCTCGGTGCGGTTCGCCGCCGAGTTGATCGTGGCCGTCGCCTGCAGCAGCAGGTTGTCCAGTTCGAGGGTCTCCACCAGGTCCGTATTCCAGACCAGCGATCGATCGGTGATCTTCACGTCCGCCATCGAGGCGAAGGTGGCCTGCAGCTTCGCGACCCCTTCGCTCAGGGACTCCCCGCTGCGGAACACGGCGGCATCGGCTTGCATGATGCGCTGCATCTCGAGGCGGATCTCGGCAGTGGGTCGCGATCCATTCGCCTGACGCAGCCGGTCCAGGCGCGCGAGCGCCGGCTCGGCCGCATCGCTCGGCAGCGGCCGGTGACGGGCACCCGGGGTGAGCACCTCGGCGCAGCGGCGGGCCGCCTCGCGCCCGAACACCACCAGGTCGAGCAGGGAATTCGATCCCAGGCGATTGGCGCCGTGCACCGAGACGCAGGCGGCCTCGCCCACGGCCATCAGGCCCGGCACGACCGCGTCGGGGTTGCCGTCGCGGAGCGACACGACCTCGCCCTGCACGTTGCAGGGGATGCCGCCCATGTTGTAGTGCACGGTCGGCAGCACCGGGATCGGGGTCTGCGTCACGTCCACGTCGGCGAAGATGCGCGCGGTCTCGGCGATGCCGGGCAGGCGCTCGTTGATCACCTCCGGCCCCAGGTGTTCCAGGTGCAGGTGGATGTGGTCGCGGTGCTCGCCCACGCCGCGGCCCTCGCGGATCTCGATGGTCATGGCGCGGCTGACGACATCGCGCGACGCCAGGTCCTTCGCGTTCGGGGCATAGCGTTCCATGAAGCGCTCCCCGGCCGCGTTGGTCAGGTAGCCACCCTCCCCGCGCGCGCCCTCGGTGATCAGGCAGCCGGCGGTATAGATGCCGGTGGGATGGAACTGAACGAACTCCATGTCCGACAAGGGCAGCCCGGCGCGCAGCACCATCGCATTGCCGTCGCCGGTGCAGGAGTGCGCCGACGTGCACGAGAAGTACGCGCGGCCATAGCCGCCGGTCGCGAGGATGGTGCGGTGGGCGCGGAAACGGTGCAGCTTGCCTTCGGTCATGTCGAGCGCCACGACCCCACGGCACTCGCCGTGTTCCATCATCAGGTCGAGGGCGAAGAACTCGACGAAGAAGGTCGCGGCGTGCCGGATCGACTGCTGATACAGCGTGTGCAGCATCGCGTGACCGGTGCGGTCCGCAGCCGCGCAGGTGCGCTGCGCGGTGCCCTTGCCGTAATGCGTGGTCATGCCGCCGAACGGTCGCTGGTAGATGCGCCCCTGCTCGGTGCGCGAGAACGGCATGCCGTAGTGCTCCAGCTCGATGACGGCGGCCGGCGCCTCCTTGCACATCAGCTCGATGGCATCCTGATCCCCGAGCCAGTCCGAACCCTTCACGGTGTCGTACATGTGCCAGCGCCAGTCATCCGGACCCATGTTGCCGAGGGCGGCGCTGATGCCACCCTGGGCCGCCACGGTGTGGCTGCGGGTGGGAAAGAGCTTGCTGATGCAGGCGGTCGACAACCCCGCCTCGGCCAGGCCGAGGGTGGCACGCAGGCCCGCGCCACCGGCTCCGACCACGACCACATCGTAGCTGTGGTCGACGAATTCATAGGCACTCAAAGCGGGCTCCCGAAGGCAATGCGCAATATCGCGAGGACACCGGTCGCGGCGAGCGCGACGTGGATGAAGCCCGACAGCACCAGGCTCAGCGTCTTCAATCCAGGGTCGTGGACGTAGTCCTCGAGGATCACCTGGATACCCAGACTCGAGTGCCAGCTGGCCGTGATCACGAACAGGATCAGCGCTGCCGCGGTCCAGGTGCCGCCGATCCAGGAAACCAGGGTCACGAAATCCACCGCCGGCAGGCTGAGCAGGGACACCAGCAGCCATGCGCCCAGCGGCAGCAGCGCCACCGCCGTCAGGCGCTGCACCCACCAGTGATGCACCCCGTTACCCGCGGATCCGAGGCCGCGCACCGTGCCGAGCGGCGTCCGCAGGCTCATCTAGAGCCCCTCGCGGGCGCGCAACGCCCAGCCGAGCAACACCAGCGCGAGCACCAGGGCTGCGGCGATGACGAGCCACGCGCTGCGCTGGGACTGCGCCTTCTCGAGGCCGCGACCCGTGTCCCAGACCAGGTGGCGGATGCCGGCGACGAGGTGGTAGGCAAAGGCGAGGATCAGCGCCGCGTAGACCACCCGGGCGGGGCCGGAAACGAGCAGGGACTGCGCGCGGGCGTAGGCGTGTGCGCCGCGCGCGAGGGCGGACAGCCAGTACACGAGCACCAGCAGCCCTGCGCTCAAGGCCATCCCGCTGAGGCGATTGGCGAAGGAGGTGAGCAGGCTGTACCGGGTCATCCGGTAGACGGTGAGGTGAGGAGACAGCGGACGCGCGCGCATGAGGACTCCGGTCGTCAATCAGAAATCAATGCAGCGACCCTTGCGCTCCCAGTCACCATAGCGCGTGGGCTCGGGGCCCGTGGGTCCACCGATTTCACGCGGACGCGGCACGGCCACGGGGCTCGGACCGGGTGCGGATGCCTGCCGGGCATCGGCGACTTCGGCGGGGATTTGCGCAGTGGCGAGCATGGGAGGGTGGAAGTCTGCCAGAATTCACCCCCGCAGGCCACGAAAACAGGCCGCGAAAGCTTAGGAAAAACATGATCATGCCGAAGGATTGGAGCGTCGCGGACCTTGGGCTCGGGGTGCTGCGCGCCCAGGGCGCGGACGCGCGCTCATTTCTGCAAGGCCAGCTCTCCAATGACGTGACGACGTTACAGCCCGGCCAGCTGCAATGGTCCGGGTATCACAATCCGCAGGGACGGGTGATCGCGCTGCTGCGCCTGACCGCCCTGGCGGCGGATGATGTACTGGCCGTGCTGCCCCGGGAACTCGCCGCCGCGGTCGCGGCCCGCCTGAAGCGCTTCGTGCTGCGCGCCAAAGTGCAGATCACGGACGCCTCGCGGCAATGGCGGGTGCTCGCAGCGCCGCAGGTGCGGCCCGACCTGCCCCCGGGGGTGCTGGCGCTGCCGCACGGCCGGTCACGGCAGCTGCTGCTCGTCCCGCAGCATGCGGACGAGGCGCCGCAGCTTGACTCCCCGGCCGCTGCCCAGGTGCGCCGCGACTGGCTCGCGCACGACATCGCCGAGGGCCTGCCGCAGGTGTACCTCGTCACCAGCGAAGCCTTCGTCGCCCAGATGCTCAATCTCGATCTGATCGGTGCGATCGCCTTCGACAAGGGCTGCTACACGGGACAGGAAATCATCGCCCGCGCGCATTATCGCGGCCAGGTCAAACGGCGCATGCAGCGCTTCGTGAGCGCCGCGGCCGCGCGGCTTACTCCCGGTGAGACCGTGCGCCTGCCCGACGGGCGCAGCTGTCGCATCGTCGAGGCCGTGCAGCGCGCCGATGGCCGCTGTGAATTCCTAGGGGTCGCGCCCTTCAGCGGCGCGACCGAGGCGCAGGCGGATGCGGCCGGCGCGGCGCTGGATGCCACGGCGCTCGAGCTGCCGTACGCGCTGCCGCCCTTACAGGTCGATTAGCTCGATGCGCCGCGCCTCGATGGTGCGCCCGAGGAAGCGGCTGCCGACGCGCGCGAAGCGCTCCGCGCCGTCGGTGGCCATGAACTGCACGGACTGCGAGCCGGCCGGTCGGGTAATGCCCGCGGCCAGCAGCTGCGCACGCACCGCGGCGGCGGTGGTCAGCGCCGAGTCCACGATCCGTATGTGCGGACCCACCACCTCGCGGATGCAGGGCAGCAGCGCCGGAAAATGCGTGCATCCCAGCACCAGGGTATCCGGCGGGGAGGCCGCGCCGAAGAGCGGCTCGAGATAGTAGTCCACCACCGCCCGCGCGACGGGGCCCTCCACCAGCCCCTCTTCGGCCAGCGCGACCAGCAGCTGCGTGGGCAGCTGCTGCACCCGGGCATCGCCGCGCCGCTCGAGGATCGCCCGTTGATAGGCCCCGCCGCGCACGGTCGCCTCGGTGGCGATGACCGCGACGTGGCCGCTGCCCGTCGCGGCGCAGGCCGCCTGTGCTCCGGGCTCGATCACCCCGATCACCGGCAGGCCGCCGGCCTCGGCGCGCACCGCCTCGAGGCCGACGGAAGATGCGGTATTGCAGGCCACCACGAGGCACTTGACGCCCTGCCGTACCAGGGCACCGGTCGCCTGGACCGCGTAGCGCGCCACCGTCTGCGCACTCTTCGTGCCGTAGGGCAACCGCGCCGTGTCACCCAGGTACACGAAGCGTTCCTGCGGCAGGGCCCGCAGCAGCGCCGCGAGCACGCTCAGGCCGCCGATGCCCGAATCAAAGACGCCTATCGGCGCGTCGGGCCCCACGGCTAGCCTTCCGGGCGCAGCTGCGGGAAGGCGATCACATCGCGAATGGATGCCGAGTCGGTGAAGAACATGACCAGCCGATCGATGCCGACGCCCAGGCCGGCGGTGGGCGGCATGCCGTATTCCAGGGCGCGCACGTAGTCCGCGTCATAGAACATCGCCTCCTCATCGCCCTTCTCCTTGCGGGCCACCTGGGCCTGGAAGCGCGCGGCCTGATCCTCCGGATCATTGAGCTCGGAGAAGCCGTTGGCCAGTTCCCGCCCCGCCACGAAGAATTCGAAACGATCGGTGATGAAGGGATCCTGGTCATTCGCCCTCGACAGCGGCGACACCTCGACCGGATAGGCGTACACGAAGGTCGGGTCCATCAGGGTCTGCTCGACCGTCTTTTCGAAGATCTCGATCTGCAGCTTGCCCGGTCCATCCCGATCGCTGAAGGCGATCGCCAGCCGGTCGCAGGCGCGGCGCAGCGCGGCGAGGTCCCTCAGCCGCGCCGGATCGAGCTCCGGATTGCGCTCCAGGATCGCCTGCTCCACCGTCACGCGGCG
>DATJPN010000032.1:0-13870 GCA_035506335.1 Steroidobacteraceae bacterium
CGCCAATCTGCTGAAGGACCAGCAGCGACAGACGAACCTGTCGCGGCTGTTCATCGCCCACGACCTCGCGGCCGTGCGAGACTCCTGTGACCGGGTACTGGTGCTGTATCTGGGTCGCGTGATGGAGGTCGCCCCCCGCAGCGCGCTGTTCGCGGCGCCCCGCCACCCCTACACACGCGCCCTGCTGCAGTCCGTGCCGATCGCCGACCCGGTTCGGGCCCGGGCGCGGCGGACCGCGCCGCTCGCCGCGGAGATCCCCTCGCCCCTCGCGCCGCCCTCGGGTTGCGTATTCCGGACCCGCTGCCCGCACGCCGTGGCACTGTGCGCGGCGCAGGTTCCGCTGCCGCGGATGGTTGGCGAGAGCCTGGTCGCCTGCCATCGGGCCGACGAGCTCTGACGGCCACGCTCCCGTTACAGGTTATTCGGCAAGCGAGCCGGATTGGTGTATGATGGTGGGCTACCTGTGCCCGCGCCAGAACTGACCCCTGCATAGCTCCAGAGGCAATCTGCAGCCGTGTCGGCACCTGTGTTCACGCCCAAGAAACTGTAATGGAAATCTGACATGGCCCGAACGACCGCCCTTGCCGACATCCGCAACATCGGCATCATCGCCCACGTTGACGCCGGGAAGACCACGACGACCGAGCGCATCCTCTATTACACGGGGCGCAAGCACACGATCATCGACATCCACGATACGAAGGACCTGAAGACCTCCACGACGACCGACTACCTGGAGCAGGAGCAGAAGCGCGGGATCACCATCCAGAGCGCGGCGGTGTCCACGTTCTGGCGCGACAAGAAGATCAACCTCATCGACACCCCGGGGCACGTCGACTTCACCATCGAGGTGAACCGTTCCCTGCGCGTGCTCGACGGCGCGGTCGTCGTGTTCGACGGCGTGGCCGGCGTCGAGCCGCAGTCGGAGACGAACTGGCGCCTGGCCGACAACTACGACGTGCCGCGCATCTGCTACGTGAACAAGATGGACCGCAGCGGCGCGAACTTCGAGCGCTGCGTGGACATGATCCGGAAGCGCCTGGGCGCACGCCCGTTGCCCGTGCAGCTGCCCATCGGCTCGGAAGACGATTTCAAGGGCATGATCGACCTGGTCACGATGAAGGCGCTGGTTTGGGAATCCGACGACAAGGATGCCGAATGGCAGATCCTGGACGTGACCCCGGACCTCGCCGCCAAGGTCGGCCTGACGAATCCGGGCGACATCAAGCTGCTGTCGAAGGTCGAGAAATACCGGACCGAACTGGTCGACACCTGCCTGGAAATGGACGACGAGGCCATGGAGGCGTACATCGGCGAGGCGAAGATCCCCTCCGCCGAGACCCTGCGGGCATGCCTGCGCAAGGGCACCCTGAATTCGGCCTTCAACCCGGTGCTGTGCGGCTCCTCGTACAAGAACAAGGGGGTGCAGCAGGTGCTCGATGCGGTCGTGGACTACCTGCCGGCACCCACGGATGTCGCCGCCATCAAGACCGTCGACGCCGACGGCGAGCCCATCGGCGAGCGCAAGTGCTCGGATGACGAACCGTTCTCGGCGCTGGCTTTCAAGGTGATCAACGACGCCTACGGCGCGCTCACCTTCGTGCGGGTGTACTCCGGTGTCCTGCAGAAGGGCGCCTCGGTGCAGAACACGACCCGTGGCAAGCGCGAAAAGATCGGTCGCATGGTCGAAATGTTCGCCAAGGAAGCAAACCCCATCGAAGAAGCCCGCGCCGGCGACATCATCGCCCTCGTATCGCTGGCCGATACCGAAACCGGCGACACCCTGAGCGATGCCGCCAACCCGGTGATCCTGGAGCGCATGCGCTTCCCCGAACCGGTCATCAGCGTGTCCGTGCAGGCCAAGAACAAGGCCGACCAGGAGAAGTTCGGCGCCGCCCTCGGCAAGATGGTGCGCGCCGATCCCTCGCTGCGCCTGGAGACGGACCGCGACACGCTGCAGACCATTCTGCGCGGCATGGGCGAGCTGCACCTGGAGGTGACGCTCGATCGCATGCGCACGGAGTTCAACGTGGAAGGCGTGATGGGCGAGCCGCAGGTGGCCTATCGCGAGACCATCACCAAGCGCGTCGACGAGCAGTACGTCCACAAGAAACAGACCGGCGGTTCGGGCCAGTTCGCCGAAGTGTGGATCACCTTCGAACCGCAGGAGCGTTCGAAGGGTTTCGAGTTCGTCGATGAAACCGTCGGCGGATCGGTACCGAAGGAATACGTACCCGCCGTCGAGAAGGGCCTGCGCCAGCAGATGGAGCAGGGCGTGCTCGCCAAGTTCCCGACCGTGGACTTCAAGGCGACCCTCACGGACGGCAGCTACCACGACGTGGATTCCAACGCGCTGACCTTCGAAATCGCGGCCAAGGCCTGCTTCCGCGAAGCCATGCGCAAGGCCGGCCCGATCCTGCTCGAGCCGGTCATGAAGGTGGAGACCGTGACCCCGGGGGACTACCTGGGCGATGTGATCGGCGACATCAACCGCCGCCGCGGCCAGATCCTCGATCAGCTCGAGCGCGGTACGAACGTCGCGGTCGTGGCCAGCGTGCCGCTGTCGGAGATGTTCGGCTACATCGGACACCTGCGCGGCATGACCAGCGGTCGCGCCTCCTACACCATGGAGTTCTCGCACTATGACCCGGTGCCGCGCAACGTCGCCGAAGAGGTGATCGCGAAGGCCACCAAGCCGGCAGCCTGAACTGACGAGACGCGAACCGCCGCGCTATGATGGGGCCTCTGCCTGGTATTCGAACAACAAAGGGGGATGCACCATGATCGCGATCGGCAAGCCAGTCACGTCACCGACAGTCAGGGCGGCCTCGAGCCGGGGCCTCGTTCTGTGCGCCGGCCTGCTGTGGGCCCTGGGCGCGCGCGCCGGGGTCACGCTGAACTCGGCGCGCGTCGGGGCCGCCGACGTGGCGGCGCTCGAGAAATTCTATGTGACCGCGTTCGGCATGCAGGAAGTCCAGCGGATCCAGGGGGGCATGGAAGTGATGCTGAACTTCGGTGACTCGGTCGCCGCGGCCAGGGCCAACCCGGCCGCGCAGATCGTCATCATGCACCGCGACTCGGATGACCAGAAGGACTCGATCGCGCACCTGATCTTCAATGTCACGGACATGACGGCGACCGTCGCCGCGATCACGGCCGCCGGTGGCAGGATGGAGCGCCCGCCCTTCGTCTTCGGCAATTCCGGCATCACGATCGGCCTGGCGGTGGACCCCGCCGGCAATCACATCGAAATGCTCCAGCAGCCGAAGCATTAGGCCCGTTCAGATACGCGCCAGCACCACTCGAGCGGATCCGCCGGCGCGCAGATGCGCGCCAGCGCCCTCGAAGTAACGGGCATTGATCTCCTCGGCCCCGAAGTCGCGGACCGTGGCGAAGCCCAGTTGCGTCAGTTCCCGGTGCAGGGATGCCGGCTCGAGGAAGGTCCGCCACGGCTCTCCGGCGGCGGCGAGGTGTCGCATCAGCAGCGCCAGTCCCCAGCGACGCAGCAACGCCCAGCGCGGCGGGGCGACGAGGTAGTCGAAGACGATGCCGCTGCGGCTGACGCTGCAGCGGGCGACGAACCCCAGGGTTCCCGCGATGGCCTCGCGGCTCAGGTACATGGTCACGCCCAGCCAGGAGAAGAACGCCGGCTCGTCGGCGCGAAATCCGTTGGCGGCGAGGCGCGCGTCAAGCTGCTCGCGCTCGAAGTCGACCGGCACGTAGACCAGCGGCCCCGGCGGCTTCAGGTGCGCCTGGCTGATCAGCGAGCGTTTCCACTCCTGCGTCGCCGGATGGTCCACCTCGAAGACGCGCAGTCCCGCCGCCGCATGCGGATTGCGAAAGGCGAAGGTGTCGAGACCGGCCCCGAGCACCACGTACTGACGCACGCCGCGGGCGACCGCTTCACCCAGGGCATCCTCGGCCAGACGGCTGCGCGCCACGAGGAACGCGCGCAGCTGGCGCGCGAAGCGGTGATCGAAGCGCCTCGGGGCGGCGCGTATGGCCCCGGCGGCCTTCGGTCCCATGATCGCCAAGGCCACCGGGTCGTCGAGGACCCGGGGCGAATCCAGGATCTGGTGTGCCGCCCGGCTCATCGCAACACCGTAAGCCGTGCGGCTGGGGAAGTCGTCCTTCACGGACGTCATTGTTTCATTTCGGCCTTTGAAAGTGTAAGCGTTCCGAAACCGTTGCACCGCTAGACTCCGCTGCCGCGCAAGCGTCGGCGTCGAACCTGGCCAGAATGCAAGACGATTCCTCCTCCCTGCAGCGCCGGGCACTGCCGGTGGGCCGACAGCTGGTTGCGCTCGGCATCCTGGCCGGTGCGGCCGCAGTCCTGGCGCTGTCCTGGCTGCTCCTGGGCCGAAGCGCCGTGGTATCCGCCGGCACCGCAGGTCCGGCTGCGAGCGCCGGGCAGGTGAGGTTGACGGCCGAGCAGCTGGCAACGCTGGCCATCACGACCGTGGCGGCCGCGACATTCCATGACACCGTGATCGCGGACGGACAGATCGCGGTCAACGCGGACACGGCGACCCAGGTCTTCTCGCCCTATTCCGGGCGCGTCGTCAGGGTCGTGGCCGGGATCGGCGACAGGGTACGCAGAGGCGCCCCGCTGCTCACCCTGGATGCCGCCGAGACCCTGGATGCCCAGAGCGCACTGATCACCGCGGCGTCACAGGCCCGGATGGCCCGCCTGACGGAGACGCGCCGCCATGCCGCCTACGACACCCACGGGGGTTCGCTGCAGGACTGGCAGCAATCGCAGACCGACCTGACCAACGCGGAAGCCGCGTTGTCGGTGGCGCGCGGCCGGCTGCGGGTGCTCGGCATCACCGAGCCGCAGATCCGCGACCTGGAGACGGCGGGCGCGGCCAATCCCACGACCGTCATCCCGGCGCCGATTTCCGGACTGGTGACGGACCGGCAGGTCGGCCCGGGACAGGTGGTCCAGGCAGGCACCTCCACGGCTCTCTTCACCATCGCCGATCTGTCGAGCGTCTGGCTGCTGTGCGCGGTGCGCGACAGCGATGCGGCGGCGATCGCACCGGGTCAGCCGATCCTGCTGCGCGTGCAGGCCCTGCCGGGGCATGACCCTCACGCCACCGTGCAGTCGGTCGGCGCGGAGGTGGATCCGGTCACGCATCGTGTGATGGTGCGCGCGACGGTGCCCAATGCCGACGGGCGGCTGCGCCCCGCGATGCTGGCCACCGCCGAAATCGTCACCGGACCGGACTCGCGCTCGCCAGGTGTGCCCGAGGCCGCGATCGTCCGGGAGGCGGACCAGGCACACGTGTGGGTGGTCCGCGCGGACGGCGTGCTGGTGGAGCGAGCCATCCAGACCGGGCGCCGCCGTGACGCATTGACGGAAGTGCGCAGCGGCCTGGCCGCCGGCGAGCGCGTCGTGACCGGCGGCAGCCTGTTCATCGACCGCGCGGCGCAGCCGGATTGAACGCGCTCATCACCTTCGCGCTGCGCCAGCGGGTCTTCCTGGCCCTGCTCCTGCCCCTGGCGCTGGTCGCCGGGGCCGTGGGCTTCTCGGCGCTGAACATCGAGGCGTATCCGGATCCGGTCCCGCCGCTCGTGGACATCGTGACGCAGAACTCGGGCCAGTCCGCGGAGGAAATCGAGCGCTACGTGACCATTCCCATCGAGATCCAGATGGCGGGGATTCCGCATGTCACCTCGGTGCGCACGATTTCGCTGTTCGGTCTGTCCGACGTGAAAGTGCAGTTCACTTATGACTTCACCTACGACCAGGCCGAACAGTGGGTCATCAACCGCCTGGCGCAGATGCCCCCTCTGGCGAACGGCGCGACGCCGCAGATCTCGCCCACCAGCCCCGTCGGCGAGATCTACCGCTACCGGGTGACGGCCCCGGCCGGCTACTCGGTCACCGACCTGAAGACCCTCGAGGACTGGGTGCTCGAGAGGCGCTTCAAGGCCGTGCCGGGCGTCGTGGACGTGACCGGCTGGGGCGGCAAGACCCGGACCTACGACGTGAACGTCGACCAGCACAGCCTGGAGCAGTACGGCGTCACGCTGTCGCAGGTGCTGCAGGCGCTCGGCAACAGCAACATCAACGTGGGCGGCCAGACCATCGACGTGGGCCCGCAGGCCGCGGTGGTCCGCGGTGTCGGGCTGATCCACTCCGTGGAGGACATCGCCCACACCATGGTGGCCGTCAACCACGGCGTACCGGTGCGGGTCGAGGACGTGGCGCAGATCCGGATCGGGCACCAACCGCGCCTCGGCATCGCCGGCGTCGGCGACGACGACGACATCGTGCAGGGCATCGTGCTCATGCGCCGCGGCGCCGAGAGCCTGCCGACCATCGAGCGGGTCAAGGCCGAAGTCCGCAACATCGGCAGGTCGGGACTGCTGCCTCCCGGCGTGCGCATCGAGCGCATATACGACCGCTCGGACCTCATCCGGGTGACGACCCGGACCGTGTTGCGCAACGTCCTGGCCGGCATCGCCCTGATCTTCGTGCTGCAGTGGGGGTTTCTCGGCAACCTGCGCAGCGCCGTGATCGTCGCCTGCACCATTCCGTTCGCCCTGGCATTCGCCATTGCCCTCATGCTGCTGCGCGGAGAGTCGGCCAACCTCCTGTCCGTGGGCGCCATCGATTTCGGACTGATCGTGGACGCCACGGTCATCATGGTCGAGAACATCTTCCGCCACCTCAGCCAGAGCGCCGAAGCGCGCCGCGCCGGGGGCGCGCTGCTGCAGGTGGTCCGCGGCAACAACCAGTTTCGCGGCAAGTTCGGCGTGATCGCGAATGCGGCCACGGAGGTCAACCAGTCGATCCTGTTCGCCGCCGCGATCATCATCGCCGGCTTCGTGCCGCTGTTCACCCTGAGCGGCATCGAGGGCCACATATTCGGCCCGATGGCGCGGACCTACGGCTACGCCATCGCCGGCGGACTCATCGCGACGTTCACGATTTCCCCGGCACTGTGCGCGCTGCTGCTGCCCGCGAGCGTGGCGGAAACCGAAACGCCACTGGTGCGGGGACTGCGCCGGATCTATGGGCCGGTGGTCGAATTCGCCCTGGCCAACCGCCTCATCACCCTGGGCGCGCTGGCGGTGTTGCTGGCGGTCGCGGGCCTTGCGGCGCGCGGACTGGGCCTGGAGTTCATGCCGCGCCTCGAGGAAGGCAATTTCTGGATCCGCGCCACCATGCCTGCGTCGATATCGCTGGAGGCCGGCAATGGCTACGTCAACCGGATGCGCCGGATCATAGGCAGTTTTCCGGAGGTGCAGACCGTGGTCTCCCAGCACGGGCGGCCCGATGACGGCACGGATGCCACCGGTTTCTTCAATGCCGAGTTCTTCGTGCCGCTCAAGCCCGCGGATTCCTGGCCCGCCGGCATCGACAAGGAGCATCTGACGCAGCAGCTCACGACGACCCTTCAGCAGAATTTCCCGGGCGTGGACTTCAATTTTTCGCAGTACATCGAGGACAACGTCGAGGAGGCCGCCTCGGGCGTCAAGGGCGAGAACTCGGTCAAGCTCTTCGGCAACGACCTGACCGTGCTCGCCGCCACCGCGGCCAGGATCCGCGACGTGCTGCAGACCGTCCCCGGCATCACCGACCTCGCGGTGTTCAACCCCCTGGGGCAACCGACGATCCGCATCGATGTCGATCGCGAGCGCGCGTCGCGCCTGGGGCTTTCCCCCGGGGACATCAATGCGACCGTGCAGAGCGCCATCGGCGGGCAGTCCGCCGGCGACCTGTACGAGACCGGCAGCGACCGGCACTTTCCGATCATGGTGCGGCTGGCGCAGCCCTTCCGCGCCGACCTGGACTCCATCCGCCGCATCACCGTCGGAGCGCCGGATCCGACCGGAGGCTCCTCGCCCGTGCAGGTGCCGCTCGCCGATGTCGCCGCGGTGCGGCTGGTGTCAGGGCCCTCCTTCATCTATCGCGAGCAGCAGGCGCGCTACGTGCCCATCAAGTTCAGCGTCCGGGGACGTGATCTCGGCAGCGCGGTGCTCGACGCGCAGGCACGGGTGGCCCGCGACATCACCATCCCCGGGGGCTATCACCTGGAATGGGTGGGTGAGTTCGGCAATCTCAACGATGCCCTGCAGCGCCTGCGCATCGCCGTACCGGCAAGCCTCGCGCTCATCTGCGTCCTGCTGTTCATCAATTTCGGGTCGCTCATCGACGTGCTGCTGGCGGTGAGCGTGATACCCATGGCCATGGTCGGCGGCATATTCGCGCTCGCGCTGACCGGCACGCCCTTCAGTGTTTCCGCGGCGATCGGCTTCGTCGCGCTGTTCGGCATCGCCACCATGGACGGCATCATCGTGCTGTCCTACTACAATCTGCACGTCGAGCAGGGCATGGATCGCGTCGGCGCCATGCTCCACACCTGCCGGGTACAGATGCGTCCGGTGCTGATGACCTGCACGGTGGCGTGCGTGGGACTGGTGCCCGCAGCCGTGTCGACCGGCATCGGCTCGCAGGTGCAGCGTCCGCTCGCGCTGGTGGTAGTGGGTGGCATGCTGCTCACGCCGGTGCTGGTGCTGTTCGCGCTGCCGTCCATGATCCTGCTGGCCTCGCGCCGCCGTTTCACGGCACATGCCGCGCGGCCGCCGGTTGACACGGGCTCCCCGCTCAACACCGCGGGTGTGGAATGAGAGCGGCCCTGCTCGGCCTCACGGCGCTGGGATTGGCCGCCTGCGCGGTCGGCCCGGATTTCAAGCCGCCGCGCAGTCCCGCGACGGATCGCTATAGCGCATCCCCCCTGCCACCGCCGTTTGCGAGCGGTGCGGACATTCCGTATGCCTGGTGGCAGCTCTACCACTGCCCGGCCCTGGATGCGCTGGTCGACGGTGCCCTGCGAGTCAGCCCGACGGTCAAGGCTGCACAGGCGGCGCTGCGCCAGGCGAACGAGCTCGTCAACGCGCAGCGCGCGGTGCTGTTCCCGACCCTGTCGGCCTCCTATACACCCACGCGCGAGCGCGACGCGGTGGGCACCCTCTCCCCGACGCTGACCTCGGGTCAGCCCCTGTTCACGCTGCAGACCGCCCAGGTGAGCGTGTCGTACGTGTTCGATGTATTCGGTGGCAATCGCCGCCAGATCGAATCCGCCCAAGCCCTGGCGGACGGGCAGCGCTTCGTGCTCGAGGCCGCCTACCTGGCGCTCACGTCGAACGTCGTGGCCGCGGCCATCCAGGAGGCCTCCTTGCGCGCGCAGATCCGGGACAACGAGGCCATCGTGCGCAGCGAGCGCGACGGACTCGACATCCTGAAACGGCAGGTCGGGCTCGGCAGCCTCGCGCCGACCGCGGTCCTCGCGCAGGAGGCCGCCCTGGCCGCGGCCGAAGCCCAGCTGCCGCCGCTGCGCAGGCAACTCGCGGTCCAGCGTGACCTGCTCGCGGTACTGGCCGGGCATTCACCGGGGGAGGAGCCCTCGCAGACCTTCGAGCTCTCCGACCTGGCGCTGCCGGCGGATCTGCCGGTGAGCCTGCCCTCGGCCCTCGTGCGGCAGCGCCCGGATGTCCTCTCGGCCGAGGCGCAATTGCATTACGCCAGCGCCCAGCTCGGCGTCGCGACCGCCGACCTGCTGCCGCAGCTGAACCTGACGGCAACCCTCGGCGGCACCTCCACCAGACTGACGAGCCTGCTTGCCGGCGGCAACACGTTCTGGAACGCCGGGGCCAGCCTCAGTCAGACCCTGCTGGCCGGCGGATCGCTGTGGCATCACCGGCTTGCGGCCGAAGCCGCCCTGGATGAGGCCGGGGCGCAATATCGCGCCGTGGTGCTGACCGCCCTGCAGAACGTGGCCGATACCCTGCACGCACTGCAAGCCGATGCCGAAGCCACGGAGGCCGACCAGCGCGCCGCCGAGGCGGCGCGCCGGAGCCTCGAGGCCACGCGGGCGTCACTGGCGCAGGGATCGATCAGCCATCTCGATCTGCTGAATGCCGAACAGGCGCAGGCCCAGGCGCTCGCCAGCCTCGAGCAGGCGCGCGGCAGCCACCTCGCCGATACCGCGGCGCTGTTCGCAGCTCTCGGCGGCGGGTGGTGGAACCGGCCGGATCGCGCGTCGCGATAGAGGCTGCCGCCCGGCCTCAGCCGCCGTGTCGGGCGTCCACCAGTGCATCATCGGTGGCATGAATGGCCGCATCGATGTGGCCGACAGCGCGATCACGCAACCCGCGCGTCAGGGGATCGTCCTCTTCGCGCGCCACGTCCGCGTGCACCTTGTGCAGCAGCTCCAGCGCCTTGTGCAGGCGTCCCGGGTGATTGTCGGGCACGTCGACCATCGGATGGTCGTGGATGTTCTTGCCGTCATCGATCGCGGCGCGCTTGATTTCACGTATTGCCGCGTCGATCTCCGCGATCGCGACATCCTCATGGGCGCTCACGGCCGCATCGCCCGGCCGATGCTCGACCATCCAGCGCGCGGCGCGCAGGTCGGACAGCGCGTGCAGATAGAAGGGGTGCTTGCCCGGCAAATCGGCATGTGCGGCCATGGGCAGTGTCAGCGCCAGCAGTAAGCCCGCCAGCAGCGGCCTGGTTGCGATCTTCAAGAACATCTCCTCGAGGTTGCGATGAATGCACTCACGGCGCCTGGCCGCGATGACGAATCCTCGCGGCTGGGCCTGTCGGGTTACAACGTCGCAGTCCACATTCGGTGACAGGCCCCGGCATAATTTTCCGTCACCGGCGCGGATTGAAAGGCACTGGAAAGAAAGCCGGGGTCTATGCGAGGCTACCGTATGTTTCACCAGCTGCTCACGCCCGTCGGAGGCAGTCTCGGGGCGTCCTTTTGCGTTGCGGCATTACCGATCCTGGCGCTGGTGATCCTGCTGGGGGTACTGCGACGCCCGGCCTGGCAGGCCGCGCTCGTGGCGCTGGCGACGGCCTTCGTGATCGCCGTCGGCCCCTGGCAGATGCCGCTCGGGGCGGCCGTGCAGTCCCTGCTCAATGGAGCCACCTTCGCCCTCTGGCCCGTCATGTGGCTGGTCTTCAATGGCCTGCTGCTCTACAACATTTCGGTGCGCTCGGGACGCTTCGAGGCCTTCAGGTCCTGGATGATCGCGAACCTGCCCAACGACCGGCGCATCATGCTGGTGGTCGTGGGGTTCTGCTTCGGCGCGCTGCTCGAAGGCATCGCCGGTTTCGGCACCCCGGTCGCGATCACGAGCTCGCTGCTGATACTGCTGGGCTTCCCCGCGATGGATGCGCTGGTCTTCGTCCTGATCTTCAATACGGCGCCCGTCGCCTTCGGTGCCCTGGGCATACCGATCACGGTGCTCGGGTCGGTGACCGGCCTGCCGGCGACCACCGTGGCGGCGATGGTCGGACGGCAACTGCCGTTCATTGCGCTGCTGCTGCCGTTCTACGTCACCGCACTGTATGCAGGCTGGCGCTCGCTCCGGAGCCTCTGGCCGGTGCTGCTGGTGGCCGGCGCGACCTTCGCCGCCACGCAGTTCGTGGCGTCGAACCTGATCGACTACACCCTGGCCGACGTGCTCTCATCGCTGCTGTCGCTCGCGGCGACTCTGCTGTTCGTGAAGGTCTGGCAGCCGACGCCGGATCCGGCCTACAGGATCGATCGCCGTGCACCCGGCCCGTCGCAGGCCACGGCCGCGGTGGCCGCATGGCAGGGATGGCTGCCCTGGCTCATCCTGACCGCGGTGGTCATCGCCTGGTCGATCCTCGGCGTCGCCTCCACGGGCCAGAAAGCCATCCCCTGGCCCGGACTGAACAATGCGATCGCGATCACCCTCTACCACGACAAGCCCTACGCCGCGGTCTGGTCGTTCCAGCCGCTGGCCACCGGAACGGCCGTCCTGGCGGCCTGCCTCCTCACCTGCCTCCTGTTTCGCGTGTCGGCCCGTGATTTCGCCTCCTGCGCAGCACAGACCTTCAGCCAGATCTGGCTCGCCGTGATCACCGTGGTGCTCATCGTCGCCCTCGCCTACCTGATGAACTACTCCGGCCTCGCCTACACACTGGGGAAAGCCGCGGCCTCCACCCGCTACCTGTTCATCCTGATGTCGCCGTTCCTCGGCTGGATCGCCGTGGCTCTCTCCGGCAGCGACACCTCCGGCAATGCCCTGTTCGGCAATCTGCAAGTCGTCGCCGCGCGACAGCTGGATCTGAGCCCCATCCTCTTCGCCGCGACGAATTCCTCCGGCGGCGTGATGGGCAAGATGATCTCCCCGCAGAACATCGCAACCGGCGCGGCCGTCACGCAGCTGAAGGGGCGGGAGGGCGCGCTCTTCGCCCGCACCTTCCTCCACAGCATCATCCTCACGCTGATCCTGGTGGCGCTGGTCGTCGTCCAGCAATTTGCGTTGCCCGGCATGATTCCGGCACCGGGCGTAGCCCCCTGATGCCTGACACCGAGGAGCTGTCATGAATCGACGATACACGTTGCGCTCACTGTCGCTGCTGCTGCTCGCCGGTACCACCGGCATGGCGCTGGCGGACCAGGCCGCACTCGAGGCACTGAGCTCGCGGGATGCCGCGGGCGGACTGCGCGAGGCGCTGTCAAAGGGGATCGATCTCGCGGTCGCGCAGCTTGGCGCCAACAACGGCTTCCTGAACGATCCCAAGGTGAGGATTCCCCTGCCCTCGGCGCTGGAGAAGGCCCAGCGCGGACTCGCGCTGATCGGCATGGGCGCACAGGGTGAGCAACTCCAGGCGACCCTGAATCACGCGGCGGAGATGGCCGTCGCCCAGGCGAGGCCCGTATTCAAGCAGTCCCTGCAGCACATGACGCTGACCGACGCCAAGGGCATCCTGACCGGCGGTGACGGCGCCGCCACGGCGTATTTCCGCCGCGCCACCAGCGTGCAGCTCACCGCGAAATTCAAGCCGATCGTGGCGGGCGCGACCGCGAAACTCGGTCTGGCCGCCCGCTACAACCAGTACGCGGGCAAGGCATCACAGCTCGGGCTGCTGCCGGCGCAGGACGCGAACCTCGATGACTATGTCACCGCCAAGGCGCTCGACGGCCTCTTCAGCCGCATCGCCGAGCAGGAACACGAGATCCGCAAGGATCCCCTCGGCCAGGCCAGTTCGCTCATCAGGAAGGTGTTCGGCGCGCTCTAGTCCGGGGCGATGTGTCGCCATTCAACGACGGATCTGAAAACCGGTACTGCTTCACAAGCGACGGCTTTTCATCCTCATCAAGGCGAGCATCACACCATAATATAGGCGAAGCGCAGACGTCTCGAGGCGCTGTCACCTGAACAGGAGTATGAAGCGCCGTGTCCCGATTGAATTTCGCGCTCCGATCACACCCGGCAGCCCCGATATGTGCATTCCTGTGCACCCTCGCGCTGGCGCTCACCGGCTGCAGTAGCACGGACCCCGCCACGGACCCATCAACGGCTCCTTCGTTGTCGATCACCACGACCTCGCTGCCCAATGGTCAGGTGGGAGCAGCCTATTCGAGCACCCTGGCCTCGACCGGCGGTACCCCGCCCGTGTCGTGGAGCATCATCGGCGGCGCATTGCCCGCCGGACTGTCGCTGAACCAGTCGACCGGGGTGATCTCGGGCACACCGACGGTGTCCGTGTCCAATTCATCGATCACCTTCCAGGTACAGGATTCCGGCACGCCAAAGCAGACCAAGTCCATTCCCCTGACCCTGACGATTGCGCCGGCCACGCTCACCATCACCACCGCTTCCCTGCCGAACGGCATGGTCGGATCGGCCTACAGCACCACGCTGATGGCCACCGGGGGTACCACGCCCCTCTCCTGGAGCATCCTCAGCGGCGCCTTGCCCACCGGACTGTCGCTGAACCAGTCGACCGGGGTGATCTCGGGTACACCGACGGTGTCCGTGTCCAATTCATCGATCACCTTCCAGGTACAGGACTCCGGTTCACCGCAGCAGA
>DATJPN010000033.1:0-24931 GCA_035506335.1 Steroidobacteraceae bacterium
AGGCGATGCCGCACATAGGCCTGGGTCTCGATCGCCTGCATCGGACCGATGTGATAGTCGGTGAGCACCCGCTGCGCGAACTGCCGCATCGCGGTGCTCCCCAGGGTCGCGCGCAGCTCGGGCTGTCCGACGAGGATGGTCTGCAGCAGCATGGTGCTGCCGACATTGAGGTTCGAGAGCACGCGCAGCTCCTCGAGCTGACCCGGGGAGAGGTTCTGGGCCTCGTCCACCACCACCAGGATGCGGCTTCCCTGCGCGAACTCCTCACGCGCGTGGCGGACGAAGCGCCGGAAGTACTCGCTGGCCGAGCCATTACCCAATTCCAGTCCGAGGGCCTCGACGATCCAGGGCAGCAGCGCACCGAGGCTCGAGTGGGTGTTGCCGAGGTAGGCCACGCGCAGATTCACCCCGGGCCGATTCAGGAAATGCTGCACGACCGTCGTCTTGCCGCAACCCACCTCACCCGTCACCAGCGCAAAACCGGCCGATTCGGTGATGGCGTACTGCAGCAGGGTCAGCGCGTGGCGGTGGTGCCGGCTCAGGTACAGGAACGCCGGATCGGGCGATACCGCGAAGGGTTTGGTGGCGAGCCCGTAGAATTTCTCGTACATGGTGAATCACGCCCTCAGTAGGCGCGCTTCTCCGACTCGGTCGAGCGGTTGAGGACGGTGCCGATGACCTTCGTATTGCCGAGGAGTTCCAGCACCCGACTGATGTCCTCGCGGCGCGTGCGACCCTCGGTCACGACCAGCACGACCGCATCGAGGCGGGGCGCGAGGGTGATGGCATCGTCGCTGAGCAGCACCGGCGGAAGATCGACGATCATCAGGCGGCCGGGATCGCGTTCCTTGAGATCCTGGAGCATCTTGCCCGTGGCGGCACGGGCCAGCGCTTCGGAACTGTCCGGCACCGGGGCGAGCGTCGGCATCAGGAACAGGCGCTCGGCCCCGTCGAGGCCGCACCACAGGTCCTCGAGCTTCGCCGTACCGGCGAACCAGGCTTCCAGCCCCTGATCCAGCGGCAGTCGCAGGATCCGGGCAATGCTGGGACGTTTCAGGTCCAGGTCCATCAGCAGCACGGACTGGTTGGGATCGGCGGCCAGCCCCAGGGCCAGATTGATGGCGGTCAGGGTCTTGCCTTCGCCCTTGGCGGCGCTGACGACGCCGATGGTCGACACCTTGTGGGCGCGGGCACGCTGCAGCACCTGGGTACGCAACATGCGGTAGGCCTGTGCGGCCGGTCGCGGGTCCGCCCAGTCCACGATGCGGTTTTCACGCAGCGCGGCCCAGTCCACGGCCAGCCGCCGGGCCGGCTCGATCGGCGCCGCGGCGAATTCGCGGCGCACCGCCGTGCGTTCCGCGGCCGCCACCTCCTCCGGAGGGGACTCCGGGCGGCGATGGGCGGCCAGGTCCAGGGCGCGCTGAATCTTGTCCATATCGGCGATCACTCACATCCCCAGACGTTGCATCAGTGAAAAGAAGATCACGTCGAGCGGCCGATAGAACAGGTGCACCAGCACCAGCGCGACGCAGGCCGTGCCCGCGGCCGAGCCCAGCGCCAGGCGGAATCGACGCCTGGTCGCTTGTCTGTCCGACTCGGTACGGATGTGCGGAATCAGGGCCAGCGGCGGCACCCCGAGGAGGTGCAGAAGCTCGTCGCGCGAGCGGATCGTGGTGTCGAGCACCTCGCGTAGCATGGCGACGGCCGCCCCGAGGCCAAGACTCAGGATCAGGCCCGCGACCAGGATCAGACGACGATTGGGGCTTACCGGCTCCTCCGGCGGCAGCGGCGGGTCGATCAGCGTGAAGCGTTCGCCCTGGCGATCGGATTCCAGGCTCTGGGCGACGCGCGCATCGCCCTGCTTGGTGCGGATTTCCTGGTAGCGCAAGCGGGCATTGTCGAGGTCGCGGGTGAGGTCGTGGTATTCGCGCTCGACCTGCGGCGAGCCGCTCACGTCGGTCTCATAGCCATGAATGGACGCTCGCAGCTTCCCGATCTGCACGTTCAGCGACTTGATGTCGTTCTCGGTGCCGGAGAGCTGCGCCTGGATCTGTACGTAGGCGGGATTGTCGGCATCCGTGGGTTTCAGCGAGTTACGGTCCGCGAAGGGACCCGTGGGCGCACTGGAGGGGGTACCCGCGGCCACTGCCGCATCCAGATCCGCCTGCAGCGACTTCACCGTGGCTTCGAGGCGCACCCGATCCGGGTGCTCGGCCGTGTAGCGCTTGCGCGCATCATCCAGCTGCGACTGCGCCTGCTGCAGTTCGCGCCGCAGGTCATTGATGGTATCCGGCGATTCGCCCAGCTCCGCCTCCATGCCGCTCACTTCCCGGGTCAGGGTGACCACGTCCGGATGCTCCGGACCATAGCGGGCTTTCGCGGCGGCCAGCTGGGAGCGCAGCATCTTCAGCCGATCGCTGCTGGAGACGATTCTTTCACCTGTTTCGGAGTAAACGGTCGAGTTCGGTTTCAGCTGCACCAGCTGGGCCTGCAGGTACACCCGCTGCTGCTCGAGCGAATCCAGTCGTGACTCCAGGGCGCGCAGCTCCTCTTCGTTGCGGTCCATGAGCTGCATGTTCAGCTGCACGAGTTCCGGCAGCTTCGAGTAGTTCTTGTCCTTGAAGGCCGCGAGCTTCGCTTCCAGGTCCACGATCTGGGCCTTCACGCGGTCACCCTCGCCCTCCAGGAAGTCCGTGGCCCCCTGCGCCAGCTTCGTGCGGTTCGTCAGGTTCTCGTTCAGGTACAGCGTGGTCAGTTCGTTGGCGACGCGTGCCGCCTGGTCCGCGGAGCGGCTGGTATAGGACACTTCGAAGGCTATGGTCGCGGAAGTCGGCCGCCCGCTCCTCGGATCGATGACATCGGCGCTGATCATCTTCAGGCCGATGTCATTTCGCATCAGGGTCAGCAGCGCCTCGCGGGTGTCGCTCGCCTGTTCCTTCGGATACAGGTTGTAGCGCTTGATGATGTCGAGCAACGTCGCCGTGGTCATCACGCGTTTGCTGATCACCTGCACGCGCTGGTCGGCGTAGGAGGTGACGGTGGACTTCACCATGTCCGTCGGAATTTCCTGCTGCTCGATCAGGACCGTTCCCGCGGAGCGATAGCGGGCGGGCAGCAGCGCGGCCAGGGCGAGTGTGGCCACCAGGCCGGCGCAGAATGCCGCGGCGATGGAGATGCGCCGGCGCTTCGCAATCGCGACGTAGCCTTGAATCCCCTTGGGTCTTTGGGTCTCGGTATTCATCTTGTCTGCTTCTAGAACGTGCGTACGGTGGGCAGCGGCGTCCAGTTCAGGGACAGGGCTCCGCGCCACTCATTGACAGGTTGAGCGCTCTGGCCGGCGCCGAAGATCAGGGTGTCGGTGTGGGTGTATCCAGCCTCGCAGTGCAACCGCCAGCTCATCGCGTAGTGCCAATCGAGGCCCAGGGTGACCGTGTCGTAGTAGCCGCGGTCGATGCCGAGCGCCACCGCGGCGTGACTGTTCTGGATCCTCGCCGCGGAGAGCGTGACATCGACCTTTTCACTCAGGCTCTGGGTATCGGACAGGGTCAGGGACTCACGTTGCGCCAGCACTCCTCCGGAGTAGGGCACCAGCGAGTCCGCGAAGTCCAGGTCCAGGTGACCGCGCAGGGTGGCGAGGCTCAGCGTGAGGCCACCGAGTCCGGCGACATCGTTCGTGGCATGCAGTGCGGGCAGGGCCACGTTGCTGCGCAGCTCTTCGAGCGAGCGCTGGCTGACGCCGGCGTAGGCCTTGAGCGACGTGCGCTCCGTGAAACCGTGCTGCAGATCCAGTCGCAGACCGCTCTCGCGGCTGTTGCCGATGCCAAGCGGCGTGATCAACTGGTTGTCGAAGCCGCTGACGGTGAGCGCGGTCTTTTCGGTCAGGCCGAACTTCTCACCGATCGCGACGCTTCCGTATTCGTATCCCGAAAACAGGTCGTAGAGGCGGCTGTTGGGACCGTAGTAGCTCAGGTCCATCCACGACAGCTGCAGCACGAGACTGCGGCGCTCGGTCTGCAGCAATGCGTACGACAGGGATCCCTGCCGCGTCCGGCGGCTCAAGCCCGGGGCCACGATGCCGATGTCCGGAATGCTGGTCGCCAGGGTGGTGTAATCGGAAATGCCGCCCTGCAGGCTCAATTGACCCCGTTCTCCGCTCCAGTCGTATTCGCCATTGAGGCTTTCACTGTGCACACTGGCGTAGGCCGAGTCGCTGACCTGCTGCCACAGCAGCCAGGGCTTCAGCGACAGCTGGATGGTTTCGCTGGACCACTGGAACACGGCGCTCGGATTCACATACGCGCTCTGCGTCAAATTGGGGGCCGTACTCAGATAGCGATTGCTGTCGTCGTCGACCCAGACGCTGACCTGCGGGGCGAACGACCACTGCGCCGCGTGCACCGGCGCGCCGCCCGCCAGACAACCGACCCCGAGTGCTGCCTGTGTCATCCGGGTCATGCACCTGAGCCTTGATCGGGGTCTCACGGCACGACGACGGTGTCGCCGGGCTGCAGCACGACGTTCTGCTGCAGGTCATCGCCGCGGGCGACGGCGTTGTAGCGGAAGTGCAGTACGGTCTGGCCGGCCGGTCCGCGGCGCAGGATGATGATGTCGTTGAGGGCGGCGAAGGGCGTGGCGCCGCCGGCAAGGCTCAGCGCCTGCATCACGTCGACGTCGCGCGCCATCGGGAATTCGCCGGGCTTCTGGACCTTGCCGACCACATAGATCTGGTTGCCCGCGAGCACCTTCGTGGCCACGGTGACCACCGGGCTCGGGATGTAGCGCTTCAGGCGTTCGGTGATGTCCTGGCGCAGCTGATCCACGGTCTTGCCGCGGGCATCGAGGTCACCCACCAGCGGCAGTGACAGTCCGGAGTCGGGCCGCACGAGCACATCGCCGGTGAGGTCGGTCTCCTTCCAGACGGTGACCGTGAGCACATCCCCGGGCTGCACGACGTAGCCGCCCGCGCCATCCTTCTGCGTTGCGGCCGGCGCCGCGACCGATTGCGCCGCAGCGAGGCCGGCGGTTGCTCCCAGCAGCGTGGACAGC
This sequence comes from Steroidobacteraceae bacterium, assembly GCA_035506335.1. Taxonomy (GTDB): domain Bacteria; phylum Pseudomonadota; class Gammaproteobacteria; order Steroidobacterales; family Steroidobacteraceae; genus DAIDKA01. The sequence continues at coordinate 5,047 of DATJPN010000033.1, forward strand.
GCTACGGCGGACAGAATCAGGGCACGTCGCATGTTGGGGACTTCACTTCTTTTTGGATGACGGGCGGGCCGGCTGTCCTATCCCGGGACGCTCGGCCATCGTGTCTACGAATGTCATACTACGGACGCTCCGTGACGCTTTAATTGCGGCGGAACCCCGAGATCTCACCGTGCCGGGGAACGGCCCGCGCCTGGGGAAGCGCGGGCCGTCCGGTTACACGCTCTGGGGAGGAGCGTTGGGGAATCTGTCAAATCTGCGGCGGCGCAGCTGCAGCAGGCCGACGACCGGCAGCGCAGCCAGCAGCAGGCCCGGGCTTGCGGGCAGCGGCACCGGCAAGGGCGTGAAACTCACCGTCAGGTTATAGAGGCCGACGCCATAGGCCGGTCCGGTGGGGAGATTCGTCGCCTCACCGGTGACATAGGCGTACAGCGTGCCGGCGCTCGCGACGTCGAAGGTTGCCTGCCCGGCACCCGTGATCTGGCCGATGAGGCTCGAGGCGTTCGTGATCGTGACGCCGAAGTCGGCCAGTGGCGCCTGCCAGGCCGTGCCCGGGACGATGTCGTCGGTCAGCGCGACCACGAGCGCTCCGGGCCCGCTCACGCTGAACGTGTACTGGACGGTGCGGATGACCGTCGTGCCGGAGATCTGATCCGTGTCCGAGAAGATCTGATCGGCGCGCGCCGAGAACGGCAGCCACGCCGCGACCACGGCAATGCCCAGCCAGGCCGCCGCGCCGCGCTGGCGTTGCCTGCTCTCAGTCATGATGGCCGCCGACGGCTGCGAGCGGGAGCGGCTCGGCGGCTTCGGCCGGCTTGGCGGCCGCGCCATCACTCCCGGGCCGGTAGACGTACTTGTCGTAGAGGTACTGGCGCAGGGAGTGATCGAGCTCGCCGGCCGAGGCGCCGTTGCGATCCTCCTTGTTGAGTTCGCTCAGCAGCAGCGCGGCATACGGGGCCTGGCCTCCCGTCAGCGCCAGCAGCGCGATGTCGTCGCGCTCGACCCGCCGCGCCGGATCCACGCCGTCGTTGATGATGTCGTCGAGCCGCGCCGCATCCAGGTCGAAGAACCGCAGCAGTTCCGCGCCGGATTCGACGAATACCGGGACGAGGTTGCGCCCCTTCACCTCGCTGTCACACAGCGGCCCGAGCCGCGCCAGCATGCACTTGACCGCGAACCGGATGACATCCGAATCCCGGACGGCCAGGCGCTGCGCAAGCTTCTTCACCTTGCGGACGTCGGCGCTGTTCATGCGGATCGAAATGGCCTGCTTGCGACTGTCGACCACAGTGGCTCCCATGCGTAGTGATGTTGTGGGTATTATTTGTCAATAATGTAGTGGGACAGTGTTGCAAAGCCTTTGCGTTTATGTGACGTCTGCACCCGGTTCGAGCACCCGAAGGAAAAGGAAGATTCAAACGAGACTGCCGCCCTACCTGCCGGACGGCTACACGCTGGCGTTGCTGGCGACGGTGGTCCTGGCGGGGCTGTTGCCGGCCCGCGGCGCCGGCGCGGTATTCTTCGAATACGCGACGACGCTCGCGATCGGGCTCCTGTTCTTCATGCACGGCGCGAAGCTCTCCCGGGCCGCGATCGTGCAGGGAGCCGGCCACTGGCGATTGCACCTGCTCGTGCTCGCCAGCACCTTCATGATGTTTCCGCTCGTGGGTGTGCTGCTGCGCCCGGTGCTCGCGCCGCTCGTGGGACCGGCGCTGTACCGGGGCGTCCTCTACCTGTGCGTGCTACCGGCGACCGTCCAGTCGGCTATCGCCTTCACGTCGATCGCGCGGGGCAACGTGGCCGCGGCGATCTGCAGCGCCTCGGCGTCCTCGCTCGCCGGGGTGTTCATTTCCCCGGTGCTCGCCGGCGTGCTGGTGGCCGCACGCGGCGAGTCGCGCCCGGCGCTGGATGCGATCGGCCGGATCCTGCTGCAGCTGATGGCGCCGTTCCTCGCGGGGCATCTGCTGCGCCCCCTGCTCGGTCCCTTCATCCAACGTCATTCGGGCCTGCTCAGGCGCGTGGATCAGGGTTCGATACTGCTCGTCGTCTACACGGCCTTCAGCGCCGCGGCGATCAGCGGGCTGTGGCGGCAGGTCTCGGCGCTCGAGCTCGCAGGTCTGCTCGCGGTGTGCGCCGTCATCCTCGCGGTGGCGCTCGCCTTCACGACGGTCGCCGCCCGGCGCCTCGGATTCAGCGGCGAGGATGAGATCACCATCGTGTTCTGCGGCTCCAAGAAGAGCATGGCGAGCGGCATTCCGATGGCGAAGGTGCTGTTCGCGAGCCAGGCCGTCGGCGGCCTCGTGCTGCCCCTGATGCTCTTCCACCAGCTGCAGCTGATGGTGTGCGCGGTGCTCGCGCAGCGCTACGCGCGCCGCGGCTAGCTCTCAGGTGGAATTCGTGTGCTCGCGGCAGAACAGCGCGAGGCGGTTCACGGCCGCACGGTATTCCTGGTCGGCCCAGGAGAACTCGAGCCAGAACTCGCGCTGCGCATCGGGGGTTGCGGCGTTACGGCTGGCCGCGAACATGCGCAGGGCCACGTTGCGGTCCGTGGTGAGCCTGCGCATCACGACCTGCAGTTCACTCAGTTCCTCGAGCACTTTGCGCGACGGCGTCTTCAAGGCAGCGGTGCCGCGGGTGCTATTCAGGACGGGTGCGCAGCGCTTCGAGCACGGCGGTCGTCGAGTCGAGCTCGCGGATCACCTCGCAGTAGCGCTGCCAGACGGCCGCGAAGCCGGTGTTGCGCGTGCTCGGTATGGCCGTGAGCTCGCGGCGCACGGCCTCGTGCTGGGACTGCAGGCGCAGGTGCACGCCCTCGACCTGGTTGAGCCGCGACCAGAACGGATCACGCAGCCAGAATGGCCCCTGCTCCTCGGCGCCCGGGCCGTCCTGCTCTTGTGTGGTACTCACGGGTACCTCTCCCCATCATCCCGTACCCACCGCACACTACCGATCGAGTGCTACAGCGACATTGCACGCCATGGTTAAGTTCCGCGCTTGACGGGCCTTTTCCATGCCGGGACGCTGACCTGTCGGGACCGCGCGACGGTGAGCTGCCCCGCCGGTGCGGCGCGGGAGATGGTCGAGCCCGCGCCGATCGTCGCATCCGCACCAATGTGCACCGGCGCCACGAGCATGCTGCCGGAACCGATGAAGGCGCGGTCCTCGATGGTCGTGGTCCACTTGTTCGCGCCGTCGTAGTTGCAGGTGATGGTGCCCGCGCCGATGTTGACGCCGGCGCCGATGGTCGCATCGCCCAGGTAGCTCAGATGATTGGCTTTGGAACCGGCTCCAATACGTGAATTCTTCACCTCGACGAAATTTCCGATGTGGACGCCTTCCGCGAGGACGCTGTGCGGCCGCAGGCGCGCGAAGGGTCCGATGTTGCAGTCCGGTCCGATCGTGGCGCCATCGATGACGCAGTGACCGAACACCCGCGTGCCCGCGCCGATCTGCGTGTTGCTGATCAGGCAGTTGGGGCCGATTCTTGCGCCATCGCCGAGCTCGACCCGGCCCTCGAGGACCACGTTCACGTCGATCACCACGTCCCGTCCGACGGTCACGCTGCCGCGAATGTCGACGCGCGCCGGGTCGATGAGCGTCGCGCCCTCGAGCATCAGGCGCCGCGCCTGCCGCGCACGCCAGGCGCCTTCGACGGCCGCCAGCTGTACCCGGTCATTGACGCCCTGCACTTCGGCCTCATCGGCCGCGAGCAGCGGTCGCACGGCGACACGATCCCGGACCGCGAGGCCGATCACGTCGGTCAGGTAGAACTCGCCCTGCGCATTGCGATTGTCGAGCCGTCGCAGCCACCGGGTCAGGCGCTCGGCCGGCAGGGTCATGACGCCCGTATTGCATTCGCATACGCGCCGTTGCTTCGCGGTGGCGTCCTGGTCCTCGACGATGGCCCGGACGCGGCCTTTCGTGTCGCGCAGCACCCGCCCGTAGCCGGCCGGGTCACGGGCGTTGACCGTGAGCAGGCCCACTTCATCGCCGCCGGCAGCCTCGAGCAGCGACTGCAGGGTGGCCGTCGTGAGCAGGGGCACATCTGCGTACAGGATCAGTACGCGCTGCCCGGCGGAGAGCCTCGGCGCCACCTGCATCACGGCATGTCCGGTTCCGAGCCGGTCGGCCTGCAGCGTCCAGGTCACCGCCTCATGGGCGAACGCCGCGGGCACGGCTTCCCCGCCATGACCGTAGACCACGTGGACCGCGGCCGGATCGAGGCTCCTTGCCGTATCCAGCACGTATTGCAGCAGCGGGCGGCCGGCGAGCGGCTGCAGCACCTTCGGCACGGCGCTGCGCATGCGCTTGCCGGCGCCCGCGGCAAGGATGACCACCGCGAGGGGCCGTGTTTTCGGGGAGCTCGAGCGGCGTTTCGCCGGTTTCCTGATCGCCACGGTGCGCCTCAATGTCGTGCCAGGGTTGCCGGCTTCGCGGCGCAGCCGCGGGCCGCCGCGGCCTCGAGCTGCGGCAGCCGGGCCTGCATCCGTACGCCGATGAAGAGTTTCGGATTGGAGTGGATCTCGCCCTCGTCGCTCTCGCGCGCCCGGATGATGCGCGCGGTGTCGGCGTACGCCTGGCCGAGCGAGCAGGCATGCGGGAGCGCGTCCCGCAGCAGGGCCTCGCCGAAGTACGTCAGGTCCCGGCTGTCGTCGCAGCCGAAGGAGCTGTGGCGCGCGTCGGCCGCCGTCATGACCAGGGTCGCATCGCTCTTCAGCACCGGAATGAAGATCCCGGCGTAGCAGGCCGACACCACGATGATGCGCCAGCGGATGCCCGACTCGTCGAGGATCTTGCGGACATCCTCCGGCGAGAGCGCATCCTCGGGCAGCCGGCCATTCGTGATCGCGACCCCGTCCTCGTCGTTGCCGTGCGAGGTGAGCATCAGGACCAGCGTGTCCCGGTCGGTATGCATCCGCCGCCCGATCGCGTCCACCGCGATGCGCAGGTTCTCGAAGGTCGCGAGCGGATAGGTGCGCCGGTCATGGATATCGTTGACCAGCAGCAGCGAACGGTTGCCGGTGCCGTAGCGCGAGGCGAAGACGCGCTGGGCGAGCTCGGCCTCCTTGCGGAACACGCGCTGCTCGCCGAAGCCCGCGAAGCCGACGAAGTAGACGTCGCCGCCGGCGGAGTTGCCCCGGTCCATGCGCGCGACGGCGCTGATCAGGGACTGGCGCTGGGCGGCGTGGCTCGGCGGCGTCAGCAGCGAGGCGGCGGACGAGGCTGCCGGGGTCGGACCCGCCTGCAGGCACAGGATCAGACCCAGCAACGATGATCGGACGGCGGCGCGCATGGCGGGGAGCTTACCGCGGCGGCCGCTGCGGGCGCGTGACTATCCGCGGATCTTGCGCAGCCGCTCGATGATCTTGAGCTGCGCGGCGACCCGGGCGAGCTCGGCCAGCGCTTCGGCGTAGTCGATGGCACCGGCACGGTCCTTCAGGGCCTCCTCGGCACGCTGCTTCGCGGCCAGCGCCGCGGCCTCGTCGAGATCCTTGGCGCGCAGCGCGGTGTCGGCGAGCACCGTGACCCGGGTCGGCTGGATCTCGAGGGCCCCGCCGCCCACGTAGAACGCGTGCTCGACGCCGTCGGGCGTCTGGACGCGCACTTCGCCGGCCTTCAGCAGGGTCAGCAGGGGCGCATGCCGCGGGGTGATGCCCAGGTCGCCCTGGCTGCCCGGCGCGAACACCATTGCGGCGTCGCCGGAGAAGATCTCCCCCTCCGCGCTGACGATGTCGACCTTGATCGTGAGTGAGGAGGCCATTACTGCAGCGTCTTCGCCTTCTCGACGGCCTCTTCGATCGAGCCGACCATGTAGAACGCCTGCTCGGGCAGGTGATCGTACTCGCCGCTGAGGATCCCCTGGAAGCCGCGGATGGTGTCCTTCAACGGGACGATCTTGCCGTCCTGGCCGGTGAAGACCTTCGCGACGTTGAACGGCTGGGAGAGGAAGCGCTGCACCTTGCGGGCGCGGAACACGGTCTGCTTGTCCTCGGCCGACAGCTCGTCCATGCCGAGGATCGCGATGATGTCCTGCAGCTCCTTGTAGCGCTGCAGCACGGCCTGCACGCCGCGCGCGGTGTTGTAGTGCTCCTCGCCGATGACCAGCGGATCGAGCTGCCGGCTGGTCGAATCCAGCGGATCCACGGCCGGGTAGATTCCCAGGGAGGCGATCTGGCGCGAGAGCACCACGGTGGCATCCAGGTGCGCGAAGGTCGTCGCCGGCGACGGGTCCGTCAGGTCGTCCGCGGGCACGTACACCGCCTGGATGGAGGTGATCGAGCCGGTCTTCGTGGAGGTGATGCGCTCCTGCAGCACGCCCATCTCCTCGGCGAGGGTCGGCTGGTAGCCCACCGCGGAGGGCATGCGGCCGAGCAGCGCCGAGACTTCGGTGCCGGCGAGGGTGTAGCGGTAGATGTTGTCGACGAAGAACAGCACGTCGCGGCCCTTGCCACCGTCCTCGCGCACTTCGTCACGGAAGTACTCGGCCATCGTGAGGCCCGTGAGCGCCACGCGCAGGCGATTGCCCGGCGGCTCGTTCATCTGGCCGTACACCATCGCGACCTTCGAGTTCGACAGCGTGTCCTTGTCGATGACGCCCGACTCGATCATCTCGTGATAGAAGTCGTTGCCCTCGCGGGTGCGCTCGCCGACGCCGGCGAACACGGACAGGCCGCTGTACTGCTTCGCGATGTTGTTGATGAGCTCGAGCATGTTGACGGTCTTGCCGACGCCGGCGCCGCCGAACAGGCCGACCTTGCCGCCCTTCGCGAACGGCACGAGCAGGTCGATGACCTTGATGCCCGTGACCAGCAGGTCCTGGCCGCCCGCCTGTTCGTCGAACGCCGGCGGCGGGCGGTGGATCGGCAGCTGCTGCTCCGAGGCGACCGGGCCGCGGTTGTCCTGGGGGCGGCCGAGCACGTCCATGATTCGGCCGAGCGTCGCCTTGCCCACGGGCACCGAAATCGCCTTGCCGGTGGAACGCACGGTGAGGCCCCGCTTGAGCCCCTCCGAGGCACCCATCGCGATGGTGCGCACGACCCCGTCGCCCAGCTGCTGCTGCACTTCGAGGACCAGGTCCGAATCGGCGAGCTGCAGCGCCTCGTAGACGTTCGGAATATGCTCACGGGGAAACTCGACGTCGATGACGGCGCCGATGATCTGCGTGATCCTGCCTTCTGAAATCTGGCCCACTGCCGTGTTGGTCATGCTTGCGTCCTTGCTTAAACTGCGGCGGCCCCGCCGACGATCTCCGACAGCTCCTTCGTGATCGCTGCCTGGCGGGCCTTGTTGTATACGAGTTGCAGCTCCTGGATGAGCGTGCCGGCGTTGTCGGTCGCGGCCTTCATCGCGACCATGCGCGCGGCCATCTCCGAGGCGACGTTCTCGACCACGCCCTGGTACACCTGCGATTCGACGTAGCGCATCAGCAGGCCGTCCAGGATGGCCTCGGCCTCCGGCTCGTACAGGTAATCCCAGTGCTCCGGCAGCCCGTGGGTGTCGGAGGCCTCGACCGGGAGCAGCTGCGAGACCGTCGGCTGCTGGGTCATCGTGTTCACGAACTTCGCGTTCGCGAGGAACAGCCGGTCGATCCGGCCCTCGCGGTAGGCGTCGAGCATGACCTTGATGGTGCCGATCAGGTCCTTGATGTGCGGGCGGTCCCCGAGGCCCGAGACGCTGCCGAGCATCGGGGTCCCGAGGCGGCGGAAGAAGGCGATGCCCTTCGTCCCCACGACCGACAGGGTCACCTTGACGCCCTTGTCCTGCCACTCGCGCATCTGCAGCAGCACCTGCTTGAACAGGTTCGCGTTGAGTCCCCCGGCGAGGCCGCGGTCGGTCGAGATCACGATGAAGCCGACGCACTTCGGCTCGCGGGACACCAGGAACGGATGCCGGTATTCCGGGTTCGCCTCGTTCAGGTGGCCGATCACGGTGCGCATCTTTTCCGCGTACGGACGCGCGAGCTTCATGCGGTCCTGAGCGCGGCGCATCTTGCTCGTGGCCACCATCTGCATGGCCTTCGTGATCTTCTGAGTGCTCTTCACACTCGCGATCTTGGTGCGGATTTCCTTGGTGCCGGGCATGGGCGCTTCTTAGTAGGAGCCGTTCGCGAGGAAGTCCTCGATGATCTTCTTCAGGGTCGCCTCGTGCTCCTTGAGCACCGGCTTCGCGTTGATCGCATCGAGCGCGGCCTGGTGCGAGGCATGCGCGTAGTCCTGCAGCGCCGCCTCGAAATCCACGACCTTGCGGATCTCGACCTTGTCCATGTAGCCGTTGTTGACGGCATAGATGGACAGCGCCATTTCGGCGACCGACTGCGGCGCGTACTGCTTCTGCTTCATGACCTCGGTGGTGCGCTGGCCGCGCTCCAGCTGCCTGCGGGTCGACTCGTCGAGGTCCGAGGCGAACTGCGAGAAGGCCGCGAGCTCGCGGTACTGCGCGAGGGCCAGGCGGATGCCGCCCCCCAGGCGACGGATGATGTCGGTCTGCGCGGCCCCGCCGACGCGGGAGACCGAGATGCCGGCGTTCATGGCCGGGCGGATGCCGGAGTTGAAGAGGTCGGTCTCGAGGAAGATCTGCCCGTCGGTGATCGAGATGACGTTCGTCGGCACGAAGGCCGTCACGTCACCGGCCTGGGTCTCGATGATCGGCAGCCCCGTGAGCGAGCCGGTCCTGCCCTTCACGGCGCCCTTCGTGGCCATCTCCACGTACTCCTCGTTGACGCGTGCGCTGCGCTCGAGCAATCGCGAGTGCAGGTAGAACACGTCCCCGGGGAAGGCCTCGCGGCCCGGCGGCCGGCGCAGCAGCAGCGAGATCTGCCGGTAGGCCACGGCCTGCTTCGAGAGGTCGTCATAGATGATCAGCGCGTCCTCGCCGTGGTCCATGAAGTACTCGCCCATCGTCACGCCCGAATAGGCCGAGATGTACTGCATGGCGGCCGGCGTCGAGGCCGAGGCGGCCACGACGATGGTGTGCTTCAGCGCATCGTGCTCCTCGAGCTTGCGCACGACATTCGCGATGGTCGACTGCTTCTGGCCGATCGCGACGTAGACGCATTTGATGCCGGAGGACTTCTGGTTGATGATCGTGTCGACCGCGAGGGCGGTCTTGCCGGTCTGGCGATCGCCGATGATGAGCTCGCGCTGGCCGCGGCCGATCGGCACCATCGAGTCGACCGACTTGTAGCCGGTCTGCACCGGCTGCGACACCGACTTGCGGTAGATCACGCCCGGCGCGACGCGCTCGATGGGCGCGGTCTTCGCGGCATTGACGGGGCCCTTGCCGTCGAGCGGATTGCCGAGGGCGTCGACGACGCGGCCGAGCAGCTCCGGACCCACCGGCACCTCGAGGATGCGCCCGGTGGTCTTGACGGTGTCGCCCTCGCCCAGGTGCTTGTAGTCCCCGAGCACCACCGCGCCGACCGAGTCCTGCTCCAGGTTCAGCGCCAGGCCGAAGGTGTTTCCGGGAAACTCGAGCATCTCGCCGTAGCGCGCATCGGCGAGGCCGTGCACGCGCACGATGCCGTCCGTGACGGACACGATCGTGCCGACGTTGCGGGCCGCGGTGACGCCCTGGAAGTTGTCAATGCGCTGCTTGATGAGGTCGCTGATCTCGGTTGCCTTGATGGCCATGCTTGCGTTTCCTTGCCGAATTTCTTGGCCGAATTTCCTAAGGGTGGCCGCGCATCAGGCGACCAGATCGCCTGCGATGCGTTCCAGGCGTCCGCGTACCGAGCCGTCGATGACCAGGTCGCCGCAGCGCACGACGGCGCCGCCGAGCAGCTGCGGGTCGAGCGCGCAATGCAGGCGCACTTCGCGCTTCAGGCGCTGGCCCAGCGCCGCCGCCAGGGCCTGCTCCTGGCGCTCATCGAGCGGCGCGGCCGAGGTGACCGTGACGTCGGCGATGCCTTCGGCGTCATCCTTGTAGGCGTCGAACAGCGCCGAGATCTCCGGCAGGCAGTCCAGGCGCCGCGCCTCGGCCAGCGTGTACACGAAGTTGCGGCCGTGTTCGCCGAGCGTACCGCCGGCGATGTCCAGCACCAGCTGCGCGAGCTGCGCACTCGTCACGTGCGGATCGCCGAGCAGCGAGTGCACGCGCGGATCCTGCACCACGGTCGCGGCGGTCTTCAGCGCTCCGGACCAGGCGCCGAGCATGCTGTCGGCGCGCGCCTCGGCGAAGGCCGCCTTGGCGTAGGGACGGGCGATGGTGGTCTGGTCGGCCATCTCAGATCTGCGCGGCGAGCTTGTCCAGCAGCTCGGCATGCGTGCGGGCGTCGATCTCGCGCTCGAGCACCTTCGAGGCGGCCCGGACCGCCAGCCCCGCGACGTCCTTGCGCAACGCCTCACGCGCGCGGGTGGCTTCCATCTCGATCTGCGTCTGCGCCGCGGCGGCGATGCGCGCGGCCTCGGCGCTCGCCTGGCCCTTGGCCTGCTCGACGAGGTCGTTGGCGCGCTTCTGCGCCTGGTCCACGATCTGCGTCGCGCGCTCGCGCGCCTCGCGGATCACGGCATCGGCCTTCACCTGCGCCTGCGCGAGGGACTGCTGGCCCTCGTCGGCCGCCGCCAGCCCCTGAGCGATCCGGCGCGAGCGCTCCTCGATCGGCCCGGCCAGCATCGGCACGACGAAGCGGTAGATGAACCACAGCAGCACGAGCAGTACGATGAACTGCCCGATGAACGTCGCATTGATCGCGAGCATATGGATCCCTTAGTGCGCTCCGACCAGCGGATTCGCGTAGGCGAAGAACATCGCAAGTCCCACACCGATCAGGAACGCCGCGTCGATGAGGCCCATGGCCAGGAACATCTTCGTCTGCAGCGTCGGGATCAGCTCCGGCTGGCGGCCGCCCGCCTCCAGGAACTTCGAGGCCATGATGCCGATGCCGATGCAGGCGCCGGCGGCGCCCAGGCCGATGATGAGGCCGATCGCGATGGCGGTATGCGCCTGGATGGTGGTGAGTGCGGTGACTGCGTCCATGATTTTATCGTCTCCAGATCAAATTCAATGTAAGGGAACCCAGGTCCGTCAGTGGTGCTCTTCGGCCATCGCGATGTAGACGATCGGCAGCACCATGAAGATGAATGCCTGCAGCAGCACGATGAGGATGTGGAATACGGCCCAGCCGCTGCCGAGCAGCACCTGCAGGCCGACCCGCGACAGGCCGCCGGCCGACACCCCGGTGACGCCGAGGCCGAGCAGCGCGATCAGCATGAAGATCAGTTCGCCGGCGAACATGTTGCCGAACAGTCGCATGGCGAGCGACACGGGCTTGGCCAGCAGCTCGATGATGTTGAGCAGCAGGTTCGGTATCCACAGCAGCGGGTGCGCGCCGAACGGGGCGCTGATCCACTCGTGCAGGTAGCTGCCGGCGCCCTTCGCGCGCACGCCCGCGCCGACCACGAGGATCACCACCAGCACCGCCATGGCCGCCGTGCCGTTGATGTCGGCGGTCGGCAGCACGCGCCAGAAACCGGCGCCGAAGGCCCGCGCCACGGCGCCGGGCGCATCCAGCGGCAGCAGGTCCATGGTGTTCATCGCCACGATCCACGTGAACAGCGTGAACGCGAGCGCCGTCAGGAACTTCCGGTTGCCGTGGTAGATCGAGGCGACCTCGCCGTCGACCCACTCGTAGACGAATTCGATGAAGGCCGCGAGCCCCGCAGGCTGCACGTTGCCGCGGGTGCGGCGGGCGGCCAGCCACAGCAGCAGGGCGACGAGCGCGGCGAGCCCCGCCGACATCACCAGGGTATCGATGTGCCACGTCCAGAACCCATGGCCCACGGTCAGGTGGGTCATGTGGTGATTGACGTACTCGCTTGCTGACTCAGCCTGTCCGGCAGCCATGTTTTCCCGATCCGCTCATTACTCGCGCTTCCGTCATCGCCGGCAGCCAGGACACCACCAGCGCCGCCACGTATCCGCACAGCAGCGCCGGCCACACCAGATGCGGCACCCTTGTTGCGGCGGCGAACAGGCCGATGGTGCCGAGCACCTTGATGAATTCGCCCACCAGCACCCGCTGCAGCGCGGCGCCGACCGTGTACTCCGGCACCTGCGCGCGGCGGCTCGCGTAAAACGTGGTCACCCAGGCCACGCCGGCGCCGAACAGTGCCGAGGCGGCCGCCCGCGGGCCGCCGGCCACAGCGCCGAGCGCTGCAACGGCTGTGATCGTGATCGCCTGGGTCAGCAGCGTTGCGTTCACTAACTTCGGGCGGGTCACGCTAACGGCTTTTACTTATCCAACAACCACTTACAGTGGCCGGGTCGCAACGGCGCGGAATTATAGATATGCCTTGCCGAAAAGGCTACTCAAAAATCACGGCTAGCGGATGTGCTCGATCACACCGTCGAGCTCGTCGAGGCTGTTGTAGCTGATGACCAGTTTCCCCTTGCCCGAGCGGGTGTGCTGGATGGCCACGTGCGACCCGAGCTTCTCGGACAGCTCCACCTCCAGGCGCCGCACATCCGGGTCCGCGGCCGCCTTCGTCGGCGAGGCATCGGATCGATGCTCCGGCTGGATCATCCGCCGCACGATGGCTTCGGTCTCCCGCACCGACAGCTCCTTCCTGACGACGAGCGCCGCCACTTCGACCTGCTGGCGCCGGGTCGCGAGCCCGAGCAGGGCCCGCCCGTGTCCCATCTCCAGGGTGCGCGCCTCGAGGTGTTCGCACACCTCCGGCGCCAGGTCCAGCAGCCGCAGGAGGTTGCTGACGGCGGCGCGCGAGCGTCCGACGGCGTCGGCGGCGGCCTGGTGGGTCATGTTGAACTCGCCGATCAGCCGCTCGAGCGCCCGCGCCTCCTCCAGCGGATTCAGGTCCTCGCGCTGGATGTTCTCGATCAGCGCCACCGAAATGGCGGTCTCGTCGGGCACCTCGCGCACGATGGCCGGAATGTCCGCGAGCCCCGCGAGCAGGGCCGCGCGCCAGCGCCGCTCGCCGGCGATGATCTCGTAGCGCGCTCCCCCCGTGGGGGTCGTGGCCTCGATCGGGCGCACGAGGATGGGTTGCACCACACCCTGGACGCGGATCGAGGCCGCGAGCTCGTTCAGTGCCTCCGGGTCCATGTGGGAGCGCGGCTGGTAACGACCGCGCTGCAGGAGGTCGAGCGGCAGGCGGATCAGCCGCTCGGTCGGGAGGGTCGGGACGGGGACCGGATCGGCGGCCGGCGTGCCGATCAGGGCATTCAGGCCACGGCCAAGGCTGGGCTTTTTGGCCGTCATGCGGGGGTCACGGGCAGCGGGACTTCGTCGTCGCGACGGATCAGCTCCCCGGCCAGCGCGAGGTAGGCGAGCGCGCCGCGCGACTCCTTGTCATGCAGCAGCACCGGCTTGCCGAACGAGGGCGCCTCGGCGAGGCGGACGTTGCGCGGTATCACCGTCCGGAACACCTTGTCCGGGAAGTGCATGATGAGCTGCGCGCCGACCTCGTTCGAGAGGTTGTTGCGTGGGTCGAACATGGTGCGCAGCAGCCCCTCGATCTGCAGTTCGGGGTTGACGGCCGCCCGGATCTGCTCCACCGTCGCCAGCAGGCCCGTCAGCCCCTCGAGGGCGTAGTACTCGCACTGCATCGGGATCAGCACGCTGTCGGCCGCGACCAGCGCATTGACCGTGAGCAGGTTCAACGCCGGCGGACAGTCGATGAGGATGACGTCGAACTCCTCGCGGATGTCCTGCAGCGCCGTGCGCAGCTTCATCTCGCGCCCCGCGATCAGGGTCATCAGCCGCACCTCGGCCACGGTCAGGTCCTGGTTCGTGGGCAGGAGCGTGAAGCCCGAGGACTCGATCGGAACCAGCGCCGAGCGGATGTCGCACTCGCCGAGGAGGACCTCGCAGGTGCCGCGCACGAGCTGCGACTTGTCGACGCCGCAGCCCATGGTGGCGTTGCCCTGGGGATCGGCGTCGATCAGCAGCACCCGCCGCCGGGTCGCGGCGAGCGAGGCCGCCAGGTTCACGGCGGTCGTGGTCTTGCCGACGCCGCCTTTCTGGTTCGCAATGGCGATGACCCGCTTCATGGGGCAAGTCTACAGCCGGCAATGACGAGATGGCGCTCCTCGTTCAATCCGGGCACCGACAGCGGCCGCACCTCCTCGACGGCCCAGGGAGGCGCCACCGCGTCGATTTCGCCCTGCGGCAGCCGGCCCTTCATGGCGAGCACCCGGGTGTGCGGGCCGCACAGCGGCGCCACCCATTTCAGGAGCTGCGGCAGGGCCGCGCAGGCGCGCGCGACGACGGTGTCGAAGGGCCGCTCGGGGCGCAGATCCTCCACGCGCGCCTTGAGCGCCGTCACGTTGGCGAGCCCGAGCGTGCGGGCCACGTGGGCCACGAAGCGCTGCTTCTTGCCGTTCGAATCGATGAGCACGCAGTGCCGCCGGGGCGCGACCAGGGCCAGCGGCAGGCCCGGAAAGCCGGCGCCCGTGCCCACGTCCGCGAGCGTGCTGCCCTGCACAAAGGGGGCGACGGAGAGGCTGTCGAGCAGGTGATGGGTGAGCATCTGCCCGCGGTCGGTGACGGCGGTCAGGTTGTAGGTGCGATTCCAGCGCGCGAGCTCATCGAGCAGCTTCAGCAGCGCCGTCGCGGTGGCCTCGTCCAGCTCGACCCGCAGCTCCCGGGCGCCGGCCAGCAGTCGTGAGCGCTCATCGTCCATTGCCGACCAGTTCGGCCATGAACTCATGGACGCCCATGGCGGCGAGCCGCAGCGGATCGGCGAACAGGCCGACCACGCGCTCGGCCTGCCGCGCCGGATAGTGCGCGCGCACGGCGGCCTCGAACTTCGCGACCATCAGCGGCTGACCCTCGGCGCGCCGGCGGCGGTGGCCGACCGGAAAGTCCACCTGCACGCGCGGCGTCGCGCCGCCGTCCTTGAAGAAGACCTGCACGGCGTTGCCGATGAAGCGCCGCTCGGGGTTGTAGTAGTCCTTGGTGAAGCCCGGATTCTCGCGTACCTGCATGAGCTCCCGCAGCCGGTCGATGCGCGGGTCGGCGGCCACCTCGTCCTCGTAGTCCGCGGCGTTCAGGCGCCCGAAGATCAGCGGCACGGCCACCATGTACTGGATGCAGTGATCCCGGTCGGCGGGATTCGCGAGCGGCCCGGTCTTGTCGATGATCCGCACGCCGGGCTCCTGGGTCTCGATCACGACGCGGTCGATGTCCTCGAGGCGCCCGCGGACGAGCCCGTGCAGCGACATCGCGCACTCCACCGCCGTCTGCGCGTGGAATTCGGCCGGCCAGGAGATCTTGAACAGGACGTTCTCCATCACGTAGCTGCCGAAGGGCTGCGGCACCGACAGCGACTGGCCCGCGAACAGCACGTCCTGGAATCCCCAGCGCGGCGCCGAGAGCACCGTCGGGTAGCCCATCTCCCCGGCCATCGCGAAGAGCGCATGGCGCACGCCGCGGCTCGTCGCATCGCCGGCGGCCCAGCTCTTGCGCGAGCCGGTGTTCGGCGCGTGGCGATAGGTGCGCAGCGCGCCGCCGTCGGCCCAGGCATTGGAGAGCGCATTGACGACCTGCGATCGCGTGCCGCCGAGCATCGCGGTCACCACCGCCGTCGTCGCGACCCGCACCAGCAACACGTGGTCGAGGCCGACGCGGTTGAAGCTGTTGTTCAACGCGAGGACCCCCTGGATCTCGTGGGCGCGGACCATCGCCTCGAGCAGCTGCGCCACGGTCAGCGCCGCGCGTCCCTGCATCACGGCCTGGCGCGAGAGGTAATCCGCGACGGCGAGGATGCCGCCGAGATTGTCGGACGGGTGCCCCCACTCGGCCGCGAGCCACGTGTCGTTGAAATCGAGCCACCGGATCATGGCGCCGATGGCGAAGGCCCCCTGCACCGGGTCGAGCTCGAGCGAGGTGCCCGGGACGCGCGCCCCGCCGGGCATCACGGCGCCGGGCACGACCGGGGCGATCAGCCGGGCGCAGGCCGGCACCTTCAACGCCAACAGCCCGCAGGCCAGCGTGTCCATCAGGCAGTCGCGCGCGGTCGCGAACGCCAGCACCGACACCGGCGGCGGCTCGGTCACGTAGGTCGCGATCTGGGTGAGGACCGCGTCGGGCTCGCGGCGCTGCGCCCGCTTCGGATCGAATGCGGCCATCATCTCACCGTGCGCTCAAGGGTACAAAAGGCCGCGGCGCGGGGCCCGTGTACTGCGCCGCCGGGCGCACGATCTTGCCGTTGTCGCGCTGCTCCAGGACGTGCGCCGACCAGCCCGTCGTGCGGGACATCACGAACAGCGGCGTGAACATCGACACCGGAATCTCGAGCAGGTGATAGAGCACGGCCGAGAACCAGTCGACGTTCGGAAACAGCCTCTTCTCCCGCCACAGCACCGCCTCGATGCGGTCGGCGACGTCGAACAGCGTCTGCTCGCCGGATTCCCGGGACAGCTGCCGCGCCACGTCCTTCGCGATGGGGTGGCGCGGGTCGCAGATCGTGTACACCGGGTGTCCGAAGCCGATGATGACCTCGCGCGCCGCGAGACGCGCCAGGACGTCGGCCTCGGCGGCATCCGCCGTCGCGTAGCGCTGCTGGATCTGCAGCGCCACTTCGTTGGCGCCGCCGTGCTTCGGACCGCGCAGCGCGCCGATGCCGCCGACGAGACAGGAATACAGGTCCGAGCCGGTGCTCGCGATCACCCGCGCCGTGAAGGTGGAGGCGTTGAACTCGTGCTCGGCATACAGGATCAGCGAGGTGTGCATCGCCCGCACCCAGGAGGCCGGTGGCGGCCGCTCGTGCAGCAGGTGCAGGAAGTGGCCGCCGATCGAGTCGTCGTCGGTCTCCACCGCGATGCGGCGGCCGGTGCGGCTGAAGTGGTACCAGTATGTCAGCATCGAGCCCAGGCAGGCGATGAGCTGATCGGCGATGTCGCGCGCGGAGCTTGCCCCGTGGTCGGCCGGTTCGGGCAGCGCACAGCCCATCGCGGAGACGCCCGTGCGCAGCACGTCCATGGGATGGGCGGCCGGCGGCAGGGCTTCGAGCGCGGCGCGGACGGTGCGGGAGAGGCCGCGCAGCGACGCCAGTTTCGCCCGGTAGGCACCGAGCGTCGCCGCGTTCGGCAACTCCCCGTGGATCAGCAGGTAGGCGACCTCCTCGAACGTGGCCGAGCGGGCCAGGTCCTCGATGTCGTAGCCGCGGTAGTGCAGATCGTTGCCCGTCTGGCCCACGGTGCACAGCGCCGTGGTGCCGGCCGTGACGCCGGCGAGGGCGACGGATTTCTTCGGGCGCGGTGCCGAGGGTTCGCTCATGCTCACTCCTGTTGCGGATCGGCGCCGAACAGCCGGTCCAGCTTTTCTTCATAGGCGTGGTAACCGAGCACCGCGTACAGCTCCTCGCGGGTCTGCATGCGGGGCAGTTCGGCGCGCTGCGTGCCGTCGCGGCGGATGCCGGCGTAGACCTCCTCCGCGGCGCGGCTCATGGCCCGGAAGGCCGACAGCGGGTAGAGCACCAGGCGCACGCCGGCCGCTCCCAGCTCCTGCACGCCGAACAGCGGCGTGCGGCCGAACTCGGTGATGTTGGCGAGCACCGGCACCGGCACCGCGGCGGTGAACTGCCGGTATTCCTCGAGCGTGGTGATGGCCTCCGCGAAGATCATGTCGGCGCCCGCCGCCACGTAGGCCTGCGCGCGCGCCAGCGCGGCCACCTGGCCCTCGACGGCGTGCGCATCGGTGCGCGCCATGATCACGAACGACGCATCGGTGCGCGCATCGAGGGCGGCCTTCAGCCGGTCGCACATCTCCTGCGGGGCCACGAGCTGCTTGCCCGGCCGGTGACCGCAGCGCTTGCTCTGCACCTGGTCCTCCAGGTGCAGCCCCGCGGCGCCGGCGCGCGCGAGCTCGGCGCAGGTGCGCGCGATGCTGAAGGCGCCGCCGAACCCCGTGTCGGCGTCCACCAGCAGCGGCAGCTCGCACGCCGCCGTGATCCGGCGTGCCTCCTCGGCCACGTCCCCGAGCGTCGTCATGCCCAGGTCCGGCAGCCCGAAGGCGCTGTTGGCGACGCCGGCGCCGGAAAGGTAGATGGCGCGGAAGCCGGCGCGCGCGGCGAGCATGGCGGCATAGGCGCTGACCGTGCCGGCCACCTGCAGCGGACGCTCCAGTTCGAGCGCGGCGCGCAGACGCTGGCCCGCGGAAGGGATGGACATGCTCGGCTACCTTCGCTGGCGTTGCAGCCAGGCGATCAGACCCTGGGTGTTCAGTTCGAGGTCCTTCGACAGATATTCATCCACGCTGGCCCGCGGGTCGGCAACTCCATGCCGGTCGGCGAGATCGATCCACAGCGCGCGCATGTCCGCGTAGATCGCCTCGTAGGGATCCCCGGCGTTGGCGTGCCGCCGGGCGATGGCGACGAACTCGCCGATCTGCGCCTTCAGCGATGCGGCGAGCACCGGCAGGCCGGTCACGCGGCTGTAGTGCATCAGGTAGGCGGCCCGCGCTCCCGTCGCCATCAGGCGGTCGATCGAGGCGACGAGCTGATCCGGATCGAACTGCGTCGGCGTCGTGGTCGGCACGGCGAGCGCGCCTCGCGCCGTATCGAACTCGCGGTAGGACAGTCCGAACGTGTCGCCCGTGAACAGGTTGCCGTATTCGCGGTCCACGAGGCAGTAGTGATGCAGCGCATGCCCGGGCGTATGCAGGACCTCGAAGGGCCGGCCCCCCAGCGAGAACCGCTGCCCCTCTTCGGTGACGAGGACCCGGCCGGCATCGATCGGCACCAGTTCGCCGTACAGCTCCCGGTAGCGCTCCTCCCCGTACACGGCCTTCGAGGCGCCGATGAGCCGGGCCGGATCGATCAGGTGCGGCGCGCCCCGCGGGTGCGCGACGACGCGCGCGGCCGGGAGTGATTTCAGCAGCAACCCCGCGCCGCCGGCGTGGTCCAGGTGAACGTGGGTGATGAACACGTACCGCACGGCCTCCGGATCGACGCGCAGTTCCTGAAGCGCCGCGAGCAGATAGGGCACCGAATGATTCGTGCCCACGTCCACGAAGGCGGCGGCGCCGGCGTGCTCGATGATGTGGGCCGCGGCGAGTCCGGGCCTCACGTATTCGGTATCGACGGCCGTGATGCCGTCCGGGTGGCGCATCATGCGCGGCGTTGAAAAATGGGGTGCCATGGAGCGGATCGTATCAGGCAACATAGGGGCTGCTACACCATCTGCCCCGCATCGTTCCATGAGCAATCCCGTGGCCGCCACGCGGCAAATCCGCCGGCTCGCGGCGCTGGCCTCAAGCGCCCTGTGCTGTCTCGCATCCTCACCCCTCATCGCTGCCGACCCGCCGCTCACGATGCCCCTGCCGGTCCAGGGACTGCCGGCTCAATCCCGCGGCGCCCTGATCTTCGACGGCGTACCCCCGATCGACCCCGCTCTTTCGGCGCGGATCGGCGACTACCTGCTCGGCCGCGACGCGGCCTTCCTCGGCTGGCTGCCCGACGAGAGCCTGCTGGTGAGCACCCGCTTCGCGGACGGTTCGCAGGTCCATCGCGTCACCTCGCCGCTCGGCATGCGCGAACAGCTCACCTGGTACCCGGACCCGATCACCCGGGTGCTGGCCCCGCCCGCCGGAACGGCCGAGGGCTTTGCCTTCCTGAAGGAACACGACGCCGACGGTCTGCCGCAGCTGTACTACTACAGCTTCGCGACCCACGGCGCGCGCATGTTGAGCGGCGGCGCGGGTCGCCACGGCAGCCCGCTGTGGTCGCCCGATGGCCGGCATGTCGTGTTCACCGGCACCGACCGCGACGGCGTCACGACCGACATCTACATGGCCGACATCAGCGGAGCCACCGCGCCGCGCCTCGTGATCGCGGGCCGCGACCGTCCCTGGTTCCCGCTCGACTGGTCGGCCGATGGCCAGAAACTGCTGCTGTGGCAGCCGGGCCCGAACGACGCCAGCGACCTGTAC
>DATJPN010000034.1:0-7489 GCA_035506335.1 Steroidobacteraceae bacterium
ACCGCGCGCCGAAGCCCGGCGCACCGCCCTTCGTGGAGGTCGGCGCCACGGTCGAGGCCGACACCATCGTCGGCATCATCGAGGTGATGAAGCTGATGAACACCGTGCGGGCCGGCGCGGCCGGTACCGTGGTCGAGATCCTCGCCGCCGACGGCGCGCTCGTCGAATTCGGCGAGACGCTGATGCGCCTGCGGGCAACCCCGTAAGCCGCCGCGCCGTGCGCCGCATCCTGATCGCCAACCGCGGGGAGATTGCCGTGCGGATCATCCGCACCTGCCGCGCGCTGGGCATCGAGACGGTGCTGGCGGCATCGGCGGCCGATCTCGACAGCGTTCCGGCGCGGCTGGCCGATCGCACCGTGTGCATCGGTCCGGCGCGCCCGGGCGAGAGCTACCTGAAGATGGAGACGTTGGTGCACGCCGCGCGCGCGACCCGTTGCGACGGCATCCATCCCGGCTACGGCTTCCTCTCCGAGCGCGCGGCGTTCGCGCGGCTGTGCGAGTCCTCGGGCGTGGTTTTCATCGGGCCCACGGCCGAACAGATCGATGCGGTCGGGGACAAGCTGCGTGCCCGCTCCGAGGCCGAGGCGGCGCAGGTTCCCGTGGTTCCCGGATGCGCGGTGAACTCGATGGAGGCGGCGGTGGCGGCCGCGCAGGACCTGGGTGTGCCCCTGCTCGTGAAGGCGGTGGGCGGCGGCGGCGGCCGCGGGATGAAGCGCGTCGAAACCCTGAGCGAGCTACCCGCCACGCTCGAACTGGCCGCGGCCGAGGCCGGAGCGGCATTCGGCGATGCCCGCGTGTACCTGGAGCGCTACGTCGCCAGCGGCCGGCATGTGGAGGTGCAGGTGCTGGGT
The DNA here is from genome assembly GCA_035506335.1 of Steroidobacteraceae bacterium. Classification (GTDB taxonomy): domain Bacteria; phylum Pseudomonadota; class Gammaproteobacteria; order Steroidobacterales; family Steroidobacteraceae; genus DAIDKA01. The sequence continues at coordinate 854 of DATJPN010000034.1, forward strand.
GACGGCGCCGGAGGGGTGATTCACCTCGGCGAGCGCGACTGCTCGACCCAGCGCCGCTATCAGAAGCTGGTGGAGGAGACGCCCGCGCCGGGCCTGCCGCAGGCGCTGCGTGAGGCGTTGCATGATGCCGCCGTGCGTTTCGCGAGGCGACTGGCGTATCGCGGCGCCGGCACCGTGGAATTCCTGGTGGACAGGCAACGCAACAGCTTCTACTTCCTGGAAATGAACGCCCGCATCCAGGTCGAGCATCCGGTAACGGAGGCGGTGACGGGCGTGGACCTGATCGCCGAGCAGATCGCCATCGCGAGCGGCGCCGGGCTGCGCCTGACCCAGGCCGACGTCCGCAGCACGGGCTGCGCCATCGAATGCCGGATCAACGCCGAGGATCCGACCCGGGACTTTCGCCCGAGTCCCGGCCAGGTCGCGGATGTGACCTGGCCGCAGGGCGAGGGCATCCGGGTGGACACGCATATCGGGACCGGTTCGAGTATCCCCCCGTACTATGATTCGCTCATGGCCAAGATCATTGCTTACGCGCCGGAGCGGCCGGTTGCCGTTGCGCGATTGCGCCGGGCGCTCGCCGACATCCGGCTCTCCGGGGTGCATTCGAACGTGGCGTTCCTCGAACGGGTGCTCGCCAGCGCGGAATTCCAGGCGGGCGGCTTCGACACCGGGCTGGTCGGCAGGCTCCTGGAGTGCCCCGCGTGAGCGGCCTGCAACTCGTCGAAACCTCGCTCCGCGACGGCAATCAGTCGCTGTGGGCCGCGCTCGGCGTGGATACGGCCAACACGCTGACCATTGCCCCGGTGATGGATCGGGTGGGCTTCAAGGCCATCGATTTCACCACCTCCACCCACATGGGCGTGGCGGTGCGCTTCAAGCGGGAGGATCCCTGGGAGCGGATCCGGCTGATGGCGGCCGCGACGCCGAATACCCCGCTGCAGTTCATGTCGACGGGGTTTCGCTTCATCTCCTGGGAAACGGCGCATCCTCAGTTCATGGCGCTGGTGTTCGAGGTGCTGGCGCGCAATGGCATCCGGCGCTTCTGCCTCGCGGATCCGATGAATGACGCCGAATCCAACATTGCCTGTGCGCGCCTGGTGAAGCACGGTGGCGGCGAGTACGTGATCGCGGCGCTCGTATTCACGTTGAGTCCCGTCCACGATGATGCACATTACGCCGCCGCCGCCCGCAAGCTCGCGGCCTGCCCGGATGTCGACGCGCTCTACATCAAGGATCCGGGCGGCCTGTTGTCGCCGAAGCGCGCGCAGACGCTGATCCCGGCGGTGAAAGCCGTGATCGGCGACAAGCCCCTTGAATTGCACGCCCACTGCACGATCGGGTTGGCGGAGCACACCTACCTGGATGCCCCGGGATACGGAGTGAGCGTCCTGCAATGCGCCTCGGGTGCGGCGGCGGACGGCACCTCGAATCCCCCGGCCGAACGCATCGTCGCGAATCTGCGCGCACTCGGGCATGCCGTCAGCGTGGATGAGGCGGCACTGCGGGAGGTCGGCCTGTATTTCACGCATCTGGCCGAGGCCGAGGGGCTGCCGATCGGGCGGCCGCAGGGATTCGATGCCGCGTATCTGCAGCACCAGTTGCCCGGCGGCATGGTCGGCACCATGCGTCGCCAGCTCGCCGAGAGCCGGCTGTCGCATCTGGAAGGCGCGGTGATCGAGGAAATCGGCCGCGTGCGCGAGGAACTGGGCTGGCCGATCGTCATGACGCCGTTCGCGCAGATCGTCATGACCCAGGCGGTCATGAATGTGACCAGCAAGGAACGCTACAAGGTGATTCCGGATGAGGCGATCCGCTATGCCATCGGCCGCTTCGGCCGCCCGAATGTGCCCATCGACCCCAGGGTCATGGAGCGCATCGAGTCCATGCCGCGCACCCGCGAGCTCAAGGCCGAACCGGGCATGGCCTCCATCGAGGAGCTGCGACGGCGCCTCGGGAGGAATCTGTCCGACGAGGAGTTCCTGTTGCGGGCGACTATGCCCGCGAACCAGGTCGACGCCATGCTGGCCGCGGGTCCGGCGCCGCGACACTACAACCCGGAATTGAAACCCGTCATGAACCTGATCCGGCAACTGGCGAAGCGGCGGGATGTTGCGTCGCTGTCCGTGTCCAAGCCGGGATTCCAGCTGGACCTGCGCCGCCACGCGCCGGCGAGTACGACGTGAACGCGACGGTGGCGAAGGCGCCGGCCGGCGCAATGCCGGACATCCACGGCTTCATGTTCGATCTGGACGGCACCCTGCTGCTCAGCGACCGCTCGCTTGGAGGCTACGAGGTGCTCCCGGGCGCCATCGAGGTGCTGTCGGAACTCGCGGCGAGGTCCATTCCTTACCTGGTGCTGACCAACGGCAGCGCCTATCCGCCGCCGGAGCAGGCGAAACGCCTGCGGGGGCTGGGCCTGCCGGTGGCCGATGACCGCATGTTCACGCCCTCGAGCGTCGCGGCCGACGTGATGTCCCGGCGACGCATCGGCCGGGCCCTGGTGCTGGGCAACCGCGGAGTGGGCTATTCGTTGGCACAGGCCGGCATCGAGACCGTGTTCCCGGGCGAAGCGCGCGCGACCGAAGTCGATGCGGTGTACGTGGGCTGGCACCCCGAATGCAACATGAAGGACATCGAAGCGGCGTGTCAGGCGATCTGGGCCGGCGCGAAGCTGTACGTGGCCTCGGATGTTCCCTTCTTCGCGACCCGCCACGGCCGCTCCATGGGTTACTCCTGCGCCATCGTCGGTGCGATACGCCGGATGACCCGGGCCCCGATGATTCTCACCGGCAAGCCTTCATTGCATGCGATGCGCTTCGTCGCCCGGCAGCTGGGCGTGCCGGTGGCGCAGGTGGGCGTGGTCGGGGACGATCCGGCCGTGGAGATCATCATGGCGCAACGCGCCGGCGCCATCGCCTTCGGCGTCACGACGGGCGTGATGAAGCAGGCGGACTGGGACCGCGAGACCGGCAAGCGGCGGCCCCACTACCTGCTGAACGACCTGCGCGAGCTGCTGCGCAACGGCGCCGTGGCGACCTGAGGGCTACCAGGGCTCGGTCACCCCGTCGTAGCGCAGGAACTTCCCGGTGTCGGCCACGGTCACCTTGCCGATGGTCCGTATCATGTTCCCGACGGTGAACGAGGTCTTGAGCATTCCCTCGAACTTGCCCTCGAGGTAAGCCTGGTGCTCGGTCAGGGTGGGCCCCGGGTTGAACATCACGACCGTCACGCCGTCGGCCTTGGTCGAGGCGGCGACGATCTGCATCTCCCGGTTCAGCGCCGCCTTGCTCATGCGGTAGAAGATGGCGCCGGGGCGCGGCACCGGCTCGCCGGTCAGGGTGCCGTTGCTGGAGCTCACGGCGATGATCTTCTTCTGGCGGCTGGCCAGGACATTCTTGTAGAAACTCTCGGAGACGATCAGCGGACCCTTGATGTTCACCGCCATGATCGTGTCGAGCAGCGAGTACTTGAGATTGCCGAAACTCTCCACGCCCCAGTCACCGGGACAACCCTCGTCGTCGCCCGCGCATTTCGCACGGTCGTTGTAGACGCCCGCGTTGTTGATCAGCACGTCGATGGGGACGCCCGCGAGTTTCGCGGCCAGTCCGTGCGCCTGGTCCACATTGGTGACATCGAGGCTCTCGATGCGCACCCTGGCGTACCTGGCCGCAAGGTCCGTCAGGCTCTTCGGGGCCTGCGCCCGTCGATGCGTCGCGATGACCGTCCACCCCAGCGCGGCATACTGCTTCGCGAATTCCAGGCCGATGCCGGAGTTCGCGCCCGTGATCAGCACCGTGTCGGCCGCGGCGCCGCGCGGCAGCAGGGCGGCCGCCCCGATCAGCAGCGCGGCCAGCAGCGGCGCGCCGTGATGTCGGCGCGGACGGAAATTTCCTGCAATCAGCATTGTCGAAGCTCCCTCAGTGCGGGTCGGATGCACGAGATCATTGGGTGAACAATGACAGGTCTATCGCGTCGGCCATCGCCTTGTAGCCAGCATCATTGGGGTGCAGATGGTCGGAGTCGTTGTAGCGGTGATCGATGGCCAGCGGATTGGCGGGGTCGGCGACGGCCGGTGCGAAATCGATGATGCCATCGAAGGCATTGCTGCTGCGGATCCAGTGGTTCAGGGCTTCGCGAACCATCTCCCCCGGCGGCGTCGAGTAGAAGGATCCCTGGTAGGGCGTGAGCGTCGCGCCGATCACACGGACCCCGTGTTCATGGGCGCGGATGATGATCTGCCGGTCGGCCGTCTCCAGGGCCTCGGCGCTGACGGGTTCACCGGAGGCGCTGGAGCGCAGACCCACCCCGATGTCGTTGATGCCTTCGAGGAGGATGACGGCCTTCAATCCCGGAACGCTCAGGACGTCCCGGTCCAGGCGCGCCAGGGCACTGGGCCCGAGGCCGTAGCGCAGCAGGCGATTGCCCCCGATGCCGGCATTGACGACCGCCCAGTGGCGCGGCGCCAGGCGCTCCGCCAGGCGATCGGGCCAGCTCCGGAAGGCATTCGCGGTAGAGGCTGTCCCCTGTGTGATGGAATCACCCAGTGTGACCACGACCGCCGCCGGCGCCGTCGTTTCGACCTCGACCAGGGTCACATAGGGCGGAATGCGCATCAGGCGGGCCCCGGGCAGCGCGGCCGCGCCGGCGAAATCGCCCGGTCTGCCGGCGACGTACTGAAACAGGGATCGCGGCAGGAATTGGGTCGGCACCGGACCGGGCACGTGCGTGGAAATGTACAGCTTCTCGAGGGGCCGGGTGGCCAGATCGATGGGATCGCTGAGCACGGGGGCACCGGCCGGCAGGACGACCGATGTCAGCCCGCCGAACGTCACGATCCGGTCGCTGCCCGCCATCACGGTGCCATCGGCACCGGCCTCGCCCACGTGCACGGCGCCGAGCGGCAGCGGGAAAATGCTGTGCTCGTTGGAAAACCTCAGGCGCAGTCGCACGCCCCCCACGGAGACCCGGACCACCTGGCGGACGGTGACGTTGGCAAGGTCTGCGGTGGTGGTATCGACGGGAACGTTTCCCGGATTGTCGATCAGCGGCGGTGCCGCCGGACGCGGCGGGGGCGCGGCCGGTGGCGGCACGAAGGCGCCGAGCGGCGTCAGGGCGGGAGGCGTCGGTGGTGGTGAGGCCGGCGGAATGGGCGCACCGGGAGGCGGGGGCAGCGGCACATAGCCCCAGGTACCGATCCAGTTCGCGGTGACCGGCGCTGCGGCGAGACTCGCCGCGACCTGGAAGCCGACACCCGCCAGGACCGCCGCGAACACACTACGCCCGAAACCGCGCATGCTCCTCCCCCCGTGCCGATCATGCGAATTGCGACCGGCAATATACCCTCGCGCGCGATTGCGGTGTTGACTCGGCAATCTATTTCAGTCCCCCTTTTTTCCGCGCGTTCTGCCAGCATATGAGCCGGGCGGAGTGGCGGAGGCGGCGTGGCAACGACATTTGATCTTTCGGGCAAATCGATCCTCATCACCGGCGCCGGACGCGGCCTGGGCCGGGCGCTGGCGCTCGGCGCCGCCGAGGCCGGGGCGCGGGTCAGCGCCTTCGACATCGATGCGCCCTCGCTCACCGAGCTGCACAAGGCCTCCCCGGCGATCACGACGCAGGTCGTGGATGTCGTCGACCGTGCGGCATTCACGACGGCCGCCGCCCGCATCGGCAGGATCGATGCCGTGGTCAACAACGCCATGCTGATCCGCTACGACCCCATCGAAGCGGTCGACGATGCGATCCTCGACCGGATGCTGGCCATCGGCATCAAGGGGGCGGTGTGGGGCGTGCAGGCGCTGCTGCGCCACATGGATCCGCAATCAGGCGGCGTCATCCTCAATCTGGCCTCCCCGGTGGCGGAGCGTGGTTTCCCGAACACGGCGATCTACAGCATGGTCAAGGGCGCGATGGGGACCTTCACCCGCACCCTGGCCGCGGAGCTGGGCCCACGCAAGGTGCGGGTCAATGCGCTCGCGCCCGGATCCATTCCGACCCCCGGTGCGGTGGCGATCACGCCGCAGGCCGAGTACGAGCGGCGGGCCGTGAATATCCCGCTGCGCCGGATCGGACGCGATGCGGACGCCACCCAGGCGTCGCTGTTTCTGTTGAGTGATGCGGCATCCTTCATCAGCGGCGATATCCTGCACGTGGACGGTGGCTTCCTGGCCTCGGCTTGATCAAGTGACCAATAGAATCCACGCCATCCGGTACGGGCGCCTGGAGCGGCTCAGCGACCGGAATTTCCTGGGCGGCGACGATCACGCGCAACTCATGCCGCTCGACTACTTCATCTGGGTCGTGAAATCCGCTGAGCGCACCTTCGTGGTCGATACCGGGTTCGACGAGGCCGCCGCCACCCGGCGCGGCCGTACGCTGCTGCGTCCGGTCGCCGACGGACTCGCCGCCATCGGCGTGCATCCCCGCGAGGTGCAGGATGTCGTGATCACGCACATGCACTACGACCATGCCGGCAACGTGCCGCTGTTTCCCAACGCCCGCTTCCACGTGCAGGATGCGGAAATGGCCTACTGCACGGGCCGGGCGATGACCCACGGCCACCTCGCAGCGCCCTTCGATGCCGAAAACGTGGTCGACATGGTCCGGCGCACTTTCGAGGGGCGGGTCGTCTTT
>DATJPN010000035.1:0-11827 GCA_035506335.1 Steroidobacteraceae bacterium
GCGAACCGCTCCGCGGCCCGGCCCCACCTGTCCGCCCGCGAACAGATCTTCGTCGGCATCAGGAGCATCGCCGCGGATCCGTCGCTACGCGGTGCGCTGCTCACGGTGCTGATGACCAGCCTGCTGTGTGCGCCGCTGATCACCTTCTCGCCGGTGCTGATCCGCAGCGCTTTCGGCGGCAATGTCGGGCATTTCAGCCTGATCATCGGCTCCTTCGGCTTAGGGGGCCTGCTCGGCGCCGCCGGGCTGCTGGCCGTGGCACCCGACCGCGATCGGCGGCCCATCAGCTCCCGGCTCGCGGCCGCCTACGGCCTCGTCACCGTGCTGGTCGCGCTGACGCACTGGTTATGGACGCTGCCGGTGTTGTTCGTGCTGGCCGGGATCTCGATGACCGCCAGCAACACCTCGGCCAACGCGATACTGCTGTCCGCGGCTCCGGCCCGGATCCGCGGACAGACGGTCAGTCTCTACTCCCTCGCGATGCGTGGCGGCATCGCGGCCGGCAGCCTGCTGACCGGCGTGTCGGTGAGCCTGTTGGGCGTCCGCGAGGCCCTCGTGATCAATGGCGCCGCAGCCCTGCTGTTGCAGATCCTCATCGGGCGGCGCTGGCTGGGAGCCGGCACGGCGCATCAATAGCGTTTTTCCCGCTGCATGGAAATCGCGCCGACGCGGGCGCCGACGCCCGGCGATCCTTGAATCACCGGGTGCGGGTTTGGCAATATTCCGGGCAAGGCCTTCGCAAGATCACGAGAGTCGCCACCATGCCGCTACACGCCCTCCGCCCGGTTCGATCCCTGACGTTCCTGTGCCTGCTGCTGATGAGCCTGGGCGCCGTTGCCGGGGTGACGGGTCCGGTCGTGGTGCTGCCGAACAGCTACTACCTGCAGCCGGACAAGGGCGGGCAGACCAAGCTGGTGAAGCATGATGGCGGCCGCCTGTTGCCGGGCACGATTGCGGCCTACGCGGTCTCGGGCCAGATCGTGGCGGGCGCCCTCGGCGAGACGACCGCGACCAGCCGCCTCTACACCAACGACCTGGAATTCACCGGAACCGCGGACACGCGGTATTTCATCCTCGACACGGCGACCGGCAAGCTCGAGTCGAATCTGGACGAGGCGACCTGGCGCAAACGGCTCCAGGAGCTCGGGCAGCGTTCCGATCTGCACATCTACCCGCCGTTGCCCTGGTAGAGCTGACCTCGAGGCGGCCCGCCTGCGCCATGTTCCGACTCAGGCGCTCGAGAGCAGCCTGACGCAGGCCCCGAGCAGGATGACGCTCGCGACCAGGAACGCGAGTGCCAGGCGCTTTTCGCGTCGCACCAGCTGCCCCGAATCCAGCGGGGCGATCAGGAACGGCTGGCCGTGCGAGGTCTGGGCCACGACCCCGACACGCTCGACCGGCGAGTTCATGACCACGGCTTCGGCCTGCGCGTGCGCCGTGTTCTGCGCGACCTCCCACTCGACGGGGTCGATCCGGCCGTCGTGGTTGCGATCGAAGCGGCGCAGCAGTCCGGGCTGATCACGCTTCCACTGGTCGAGGATCTCGCGCGTCCTGCGGTCCACGGCGCCGAATTCCGTGTGCGACCTCAATTCTCCGAGCACGCACAGTCTTGCGCCCGGCATGATGAGGCGTTCGTGGTAGCGGTAGTCACCGTCGATCGAAACCAGCGTGCCGGTCTCGAACAGCGCCCGCTGCATCGGACGGGGCGAATTGCCCGACCAGGAATCCACGGTCGTCGGCGTGACTTCCGCGCCGACGGGCCCGATAAGGCAGTCACCGTCCTCCTGGCTGAGCACGAACGGGGTGACGCTCGTCGCCTGTTCGAGAGTGCGGATCCGGGCCTGTCCCCGGGAGTCGAGCTCCCGGTACTCGACCCGATAATCCCACCACACGCAGCGGCGGCCCGATAGCGGTGAGCGCAGGTCCTCATCCGGTGGCGGCCCGGCCACGCCCTCGACACGCACATAGCCCTGCGCGGCGGAGCGGATGCGCACCAGTGGCGTGTCGGTGATGATCCGGTCGCGGCGCAGTCGCGAGAAGAACCCCAGCAGCGCGAGCAGGCTCAACGCGCCGCAGATCCCCGCGATGATTTGCAGATGCTCGCCGGGATGCACGATCGTGGCTACCGCCCGAACGCGGGCTTCAGGTCGACATCGGCCGTCTGTTCGTTCGCAAACTTCAGCAGCGGCACGGCGGGGAAGTTGCCGGCGCGGGCGATCAGCGCGTCCGGGAAGGTCTCGATGCGCACGTTCTGGGCGTTGGCCGCGTCATTGTAGATTTCGCGCCGGTCGGCGATCGCGGTCTCCAGGGCGCTGATCCGGGTCTGCAGATTGCGGAACAGATCGTTCGCCTTCAGATCGGGATAGTTTTCCGCCACGGCATACAGCCCGGCGAGTCCCGTACGCAGTGCGTTCTCGGCGACGCTGACCGAGGTCACGTTGCGGGCGGCGCGGGCGCCTTCGACGTCGCTTCGAGCCTTCACCACCCGCTCCAGGGTATCGCGCTCGTGCTGCATGTAGCCCTGGCACACGGCGACCAGCTTGGGCAGCTCGTCATGGCGCTGCACGAGCAGCACATCGATGTTGGCCCATGCGAGCCTGACTTCATTGCGTACCCGTACCAGCCCGTTGTAGAGGGTGATCACGTAGCCGACCGCGAGGATGAGGAGGAAACAGGGGATCAGCAGGGCGGGCATGGCGCATACCTCGGCCGGGAATGGGTGCTGGGGTGGCCTTCGGGTGTAGTGTCGCAGCAGCGGCGCCCCGGACCCAGGCGAGGACGCCTAAACTGTGCGTTCGCTAACGTTCCGGGGGCGGAAAATGCGGGTTTTGAGGCAGGAGAGGACGTTGCTGCGCCGTCTGCGCAAGGCCTTGCGGCAGGCCGGTGACACGGCCCGGGCATCGGCCATGCAGGCGTACATGAAATCGGCCATGCCGTATCACGGCGTGCCGGCGCCGCAGCTGCGCCGCATCTGCCGGGACACCTTCGGGGATCTGCATATCGGCACCGCGCCGGTGTGGCGGGCGCAGGTGCTGCAGCTGTGGCGCGCGGCGCAGTTCCGGGAGGAGCGCTACGCCGCCCTGCACCTGGCCGGCGACTCGCGCGCCCGGGCGTTCCAGACGCCCTCGGCGCTGAAGATGTACGAGGAAATGATCGTCACGGGCGCGTGGTGGGACTATGTCGACGACATCGCCTCGCACCGGATCGGACCCATCCTCAAGGCCCATCCCGCCCCGATGCGGCGCAGGATGCTTGCGTGGAGCCGCTCGCCCGATCTGTGGAAGCGGCGCACCGCGATCCTTGCCCAGCTGGGATTCCGGGAGCAGACCGATCTGGAGTTGCTGTACGCCTGCATCGAGCCTTCGCTGGAATCCCCGGAGTTCTTCCTGCGCAAGGCGATCGGCTGGGCGCTGCGACAGTATGCGCGCACCGACGCCGCGGAGGTCAGGCGGTACGTCGACCGCAACCGTCTGCGCCTGAGTGCGTTGAGCCGCCGCGAAGCACTCCGGCACATCGCCTGAACGGCGTCGCGCCCGCCGGGTGTCCGCTAGCGCAGGCGATGCACCCGTATCGAGTTGCCTTCCCGGGTCTTCAGGAAGAACGCCCCGAGGACGCCCGGCCGGATCGTCACCGTCTCGCGCGGGCTCAGGAACAGCGCCGGTACGGTGTCCGTGGATTCCCACACCTGCCCGTTGTCCAGTTCGAAGTGGTACTGGTGCCCGGGGTGCTCCACCAGCCGGGCCAAAACCGCGACGATGGGCTCCACGGCCGGCGATTTGATGCCTTCTTCCTTACGTCTGATGATGAGTTGCCTGCCATCCAGGCCCACGGTGTCGTCCACGGCTTTGGGCTTCGCGGCCGGTGCCACCGCGGCTGCGGCGGGGGCGGCAGGTACGGCCGGGGCGGCGGTCACCGCCGGCGCGGCCGCCGCGGCCGCCGCATGGCGGCGTTGCATCTCGCGATCAAAGCAGGCGACCCGGGCGCCGGCATCGCTGATCTGGAAACACACCTCCATCGGATCCGGCGTCGCCTGCGACAGCGCCGCGGCCGGCAGGCACGCCGCGGTCAGCATGAGGCCTATTGCTTTTTGGCTGTTCAACTTTTCGCCCCCTATGCAGCCGGATGTCCTGATCAGCGATAGGATAGACCGAACAGCACCGGCTGAGGAGCCGCCGCTGCAGGCCCGTGTCAGCGCCGCGGGCCGGCCACGTCCCCCGGCTTGTCATCGAAGATGCTGGCCGGCGCGCCGGTGTTGGTCAGGATCGCCTTGCGCCGCAGGAATCTCATGATCGAGTCGGGCCCGGTCCGCGAGCCGCCGAGCCCGGATACCCCGAAGCTGTGGGTGCCGATCCGCCGCAGCTTGGCGAAGGTCAGGAAGGTGTCCTGCACGAACACGCTGCCGGCATTCAACTGTTCGGCGATCCGCTGGCCTTCGGCGTCGGTGCCGCTGATCACCGAGGCCGTGAGGCCGAACTCGGTGTCATTGGCGAGCGCGATGGCCTCCTCGATGGTGTCGAAGCGCATCACCGGCAGGATGGGTCCGAAGGTCTCATCGCGCATCAGGAGCATGCCGTGATTGACCTCGGTGACGACGGTGGGGCGCATGTAGAGGCCGCCGCCCAGGGACTGGGTGACGCCGCCGGTGAGGATCTTCGCACCCTTCGCGACCGCATCGGCGAGATGGGATTCCACGATCTGCGGCTGGCGCACGAAGATGAACGGGCCGATGTGTCCCTCGAGGGGATTGCGGTCGTTCAGGGTGACCTTCTCGGCCTTGGCGACGAGCTCCGCGACGAAACGATCGTGGATGGAGCGGTGCACGTACACGCGCTCGACGGAGTAGCACACCTGTCCCGTCGCATACACGCCGCCACGCAGCACCGCCGTGGTCGCCCGGTCGATATCGGCGTCCGCGGTGACGATGGCCGGATCCTTGCCGCCGAGTTCCAGGAAGCAGGGAATGAGGCGCTGCGCGCAGGCCACGGCTACCTTCCGGCCGTTCGCGACGCTGCCCGTGAAGCACACCAGATCCACGTTGGCGACCACATCCTGCCCGGTGCGGCCATCCCCGAGCACGACGTCGAACACTTCGGCGAGCTCCGGCACGCGATTCACGGTATGCATCAGCGGTTCCACGAAGCGCGGCGTCACCTCGCTGGGCTTGAGCAGTACCGCCGAGCCGGCAAACAGCGCCGGCACCGCATCCAGCAGCGACAGCATCATGGGCGCGTTCCAGGGGCTGATGACGCCGACCAGGGGGTAGGGCACGAGCTGTGAACGGATGTTCACCGCGGGCATGGTGATGGCGGGCCCGCTGACGAGCGCGCGCGCCAGGACACCCTCGGCATCCTCGCACCAGCCGTTGATGTTGGCCACGGCAATGAAGGCGGTGAACTGCGAGGTGTGGCATCCCCCGGTATCGGCGCCGTCGGCCGCACCGATGACCTTCGCGTGAGCGAGCAGCTCCGCGACCCAGCGGCGCATGATGGCCACGCGCTCGGTGATGGGCCGGGCGGCCCAGCGATGCTGGTTGTGCCGCAGCCGCGCCGCCTTGCGCGCAACCTCCTCGGCGCTCGCCGCCGCAAAGGAGAACTCAACGCCGCCGGTGCGCGGATTGCGTACGGGGATTTCGCGAGCCTCGGTGTCCGCCATGTCCGTCTCCTGCACGAAAGTCCGCGTCAACCTGCCTTGAAACCCGGCGGCAGCGATGACGCGGCCGCGCCGGCGCTCGGCCGGCCGACCAGCCTCACCTCGCCCTTCCAGGGAACGTCGGCCTGGGAACGCCAGGCATTGATGAACAGCGTCCTGAACACCCATCGGCCGTCGCGCTCGACGCACAGATCCTCCCGGGTGCCGATGCCGAAGAGGAAGTTCGTTCCGTAATCGACATTGAACTGGACGATCTGGAAGAAGCAGCGCACCTTCACGGCGCCATCGGGCTCGCGCTCCATGATGAAGTGGTTGAACAGGTGCTGCCGCCCGAACCACCAGCTCTGCCTGTCGTTCCACAGGGCGCGCACGTTCTGCAGGATCGCGGCATGACCCTTGACCCGGCCCTGCCACAGGTGATCGAACTCGGCGTCCTCGGCGAACGCCGAGAGCAGCATGTCGGCATCGGCCAGATCCAGGCCCCAGGCGTAGCGCGCGTACAGCTCGATGATCTGCGCCCGGTCATCCGCGGACACGCGGGTTGGATTCGAGTGGGGCATGCAATCAGCTCCGGATGTGAAGGGCCCGTGCGGGCGCCGCCGCCGATTATCGCAAACTACGGGCCTGTCGCGGTCGGGAATCATTGTAAGATCCGCAGCCGGCCGGCTGCTGGTGCCGGCGAGTGGGGGGAATCATGAGAACGCATCTTTCAGTGGTGGTTGCCGCGGCCGTGCTGTGCTGTGCAGCAGCGCCGGGCGCCTGGTCCCAGACCGCCGCCGACTGCAGCCATCTGGCGAGCCTCAAGCTGCCCGACACCGGCGCGCTGGCGGCCACCGTCGTGAGCGGACCGCAGTTCACCCCGCCGGAGGCGCCGGCGCTCGTCCCCGAGGATGCGCAGGAAGCGAAGGACCAGGAATCCGCCAAGGCGGCGCAGGCCGCGTTGCTCGCGAACCTGCCGGACTTCTGCCGTGTCACGGGGGTGATCAAGCCCGCCGTGCGCTTCGAGGTATGGCTGCCGATGAAGGACTGGAACGGGAAGTTCCAGGGCACCGGCAATGGCGGCTACAACGGCGCCATCGTGTACACGGCGCTCGCGGCCGGGCTGAAGAAGAACTACGCCACGGCGAACACGGACATGGGGCATGTCGCCACCGCGCCCGATCCGGCCAGCTGGGCCCTGCATCACCCGGAACTGGTGATCGACCAGGGGTATCGGGCACAGCACGAGATGGCCTTGAAGGCCAAGGCCGTGGTCGCGGCCTTCTACGGCCGGCATCCCAGCCGTTCCTATTTCGTCGGTTGCTCCTCCGGCGGCTGGGAGGCGCTGACCGAGGCGCATCGCTATCCGCATGATTACGACGGCATCATCGCCGGCGCTCCGGCCTCCGAAGTGGTGCACCTGCACGCGGGCCAGATCTGGGGATACCTGGCGGCCCGGCAGATCGACGCCGCGAAGATCCCGATGATCTCCGCGGCCGTGCTCGCCAGATGCGACGCCCGGGACGGCGTGAAGGACGGAGTGATCTCCGATCCCCAGCGGTGCGACTTCCAGCCGGCCGAACTGGCGTGCAAGAGCGGCCAGGACCCGAAGACCTGTCTGACGCCCGGCGAGGTCACGGGGCTTGAGCACATCTACTCGGGTGCGCACTTCTCATCGGGCGCCGCCGTCTATCCGGGCTGGCCGCGGGGAATGGAATTCGCGCTGCTTCAGGCGCGCCGCGACCGGGTCGCGGCGCTCGGAGCGGGTACCTTCCGCGACATGGTGTTCGATGATCCGCAGTGGGACTTCCACAAGATCGACTACGATCGTGACGTGAAGCTCGCCGACGCGAAGATCGGCGCGGTGATGAACGACGGCAGCACGGATCTCGCGCAGTTCCGTCGCGCCGGCGGCAAGCTGATCCTGTGGCACGGCTGGTCGGATCCGCTGATTTCGCCGCTGCACACGATTGCCTACTACGGCAGGCTCGCGGATCATTTCGCGGCCCCGGGCACGCCCCGGGATGCGGCCCTCTCCCAGGTTGCGGATTTCGCGCGCCTGTTCCTGGCGCCCGGGGTCATGCACTGTGGCCGCGGTCCGGGTCCGGATACCTTCGACTCGCTGGCGGCGCTGGATGCCTGGGTGGAACGCGGCGTCGCGCCCGACAGCATGATCGCCGCGCACAAGACGGCCGGAAAGACCGATCGGACGCGGCCCCTGTGCGCCTATCCGCGCCAGGCGGTCTACGACGGCAAGGGCGACAGCAACGACGCGGCGAGCTTCAGCTGCCGGTGATGCGCCTTCAGCTGCGCGGCCGCCTGGCCTCGGGCGTCGCCGCGCAGACCTCTTCGGTCAACTCGTAGCCCGGCCGCTTGAGGTAGTCGGCCTGCGCAGACCAGGGCTGAGTGAAGGTCTTCGGGTCCTCGATGGTCACGGTCAGGTGCAGGTGCCTGCCATCCTGACTCAACTGGTAGCGTTCGGTGAGGTGCAGGGCGTCGGAATGCGGCAGGCCCGCGTTGTCGAGCAGCGTGCTGTCGTCGAATCCGGATGAGTCGACGACCAGGCTGTCGCCGTCCCAGCGTCCGACCGAGTAGCCGAGGTAGTGCGGATCGACATCGGTGGGCAACGCCTCATCCAGGTACACCCGCCGCGGCAGCCGGTTGAGCTGGTGCACGAAGTAGATCACCTTGGGTTTCTGCAGGATCTCGAAGGGCTCGCGCATGAGCAGCAGCCGGGGCAGTCCGGGCGGCAGGCAGCGTGTGACGCCGTCGAAGGAAAAGTCGCCCTTGGCCGCCGCCGCACGGTGGGCGGCGAGCACGGCTTTCGCCTCGGGGGTCAGCGGCGGAGCGTGTCCGTCCAGGGTCATCAGCGCGCCGACGGAATGGGTGATGAACCAGACTCCGCTCAGGTCCGGCGGGGCGGCCGGGGCGGCGAGGCTCGCCAGCGCCAGCGTCGCGGCTGCCGCGAGCAACACGCCGGCGCGCCTCATTTGGCCACCGTGACGCCGTTCACCGGCGCATTGCGGTTGTTCTCTTCGCACACGTATTCCTGTGGACGCACGTCGGGCCGCCAGCGGAAGACGCGACGGTAGCTGTAGGGATGCTCCAGGGTCACCGGATCCTCGACCGTCATGATCAGTTCGAGCGTCGAGCCATCGTCGATCTTGCGGTAACGCTCCACCACGTGCTCCTGGGTGGAATGGCTGCTGCCCTCGTCATCGATGAAGGTGCGATCGTTCAGACCGATCGTATCCACGACCAGCGTATCCCCCTCCCAGTGACCGACGGAGTCGCCGAGGAAGGTATGGGCGACCTTCCTCGGGTGATCCCGGTTCAGCCAGATGCGCCGGATGTTGTGGGCGACCTCGTGCAGGAAGGTGATGCGCTCCGGCGTCTGCACGATCTCGATGGGATAGGGGCTCTCCATGACGCGCGGCATGCCGTGAGGAAAACACTGCGTGGAGGCGTCGGCTTCGGGCGTGCCCCGATTCTTCGCGCGGATACGCCGCTCGAGAATGGCCATGTACTTGGGCTTCAGGGGCGGTGCCACGCCCGGCTCCGGACCCAGCAGGTACTGATAGCCCGACATCCACCACACCCCGTTCAGATCATGGGGATCAGGGTTTCCGGGCGGCGAACCCGGCGGCGCCTTGTCCGCTCCCCGCAATCCCGGGGTCAGCGCCAGGGTGGGATCGCCGCTGTCATGCAGCGTCTTCGGCGCCGGCGCACCCGATACGGCGGCGGCGAGCACCAGGCCTGCGATGGCGAGGGAAGTCCGGATGAGGTTGCGCACGGGGAAGCTCGTGTTGGCTGGGCCATTGGTCGCCGCTTGACTATACAATCGAAACCGACCCGGGCAAAGGATGCCCGGATCCGAAGGAGAGACATGATCCGTGTTCTTGCCGCATTCTGCGGATTCGTATGCGTCACGGGCGTGGCGAGCGCCGCGCCGGAGTGTGATCGCACCTGCCTGTACCAGGTCCTGGACCACTACCTCGCGGCCCTCAAGGCCGGCGATGCGTCACGGGCCGGATTCGCGCCCGGCGCGCGCACCAGCGAGAACAACGTCATGCTGCGGCCCGGAGACGGCATGTGGGGCACGATCACGGCGCTCGGTGCCTACGACCTGCGATTCGCGGATCCGCAAACCGGAGCGGTCGGATTCTACGGCGTGGTGCGCGAGACCGACACCGACTCGCCCTTTGCCGTGCGGCTAAAGGTGCGCGGCCGGCTGGTCACCGAAGCCGAGACCATCGTGGCCCGGCCGCAGGAGGCCGGCGTCCCCTTCGTGACCGCGGACATCAAGCCGCTGGCCGTGCTCAACGAGGTGGTACCGGCAGCGGCCCGCAGCAGCCGTGAGCGCCTGATTGCCATCGCGAACGGGTACTTCGACACCATCCAGCTGAATGACGGCACCCTGCACACGGCCTTCAGCGACGACTGCAATCGCCGCGAGGACGGTTTCCAGACCACCAACCGCACCGACGATACCTGGGGTGACATCACCCACCTGGGCTGCGGCCCGCAGTTCAGCCTCGGCTGGTACCGGTACGATGATCGCCTGCGGGATCGGCGCTTCCTGGTCGTCGACCAGGAGCGCGGCCTCGTCATGGCGGCCGGGTTCATCGACCACGAGGGCCGGCTCGGCGACTACAAGCTCGCTGACGGCCGGACCGCGTCCTCGAAGCTCTTCCGGCACCCGCACACCTACTGCCTGCTCGAGACCTTCAAGATCCGCGGCGGGAAGATCCAGCAGGTCGAAGCGGTATTCACGACCGTGCCGTATTACATGCCCACGCCCTGGGCGGCACCGAAGTGAAGCCCATGGCCCTGCGCAAAGCGATGGGCGCGCCCGGCATCGCGGCGCTCATGAGCCTGATGTCATCCGGCGCGCCGGCGGCCACCGACAACGGTCCGCCCTCCGCGGATCCGGGTCAGCTTTACCAGAGCAACTGCGCCGTCTGCCATGATCATCCCAAGGATCGCATTCCACCGCGCGCCGTGATCGCCCGGCGCTCGCCCGATGAGGTGATGCAGATCCTCACGAGCGGATCGATGCGGGTCCAGGCGGCGGGCCTGGGCGTGAACGATCGGGTCGCCATCGCGACTTATGTCACGGGCAAGGCGCCGACGGGTCGCCTGGCGCCGACGCCCGAGCCCAATGTGTGCGCATCGGCTGCCGCGGCGGCCGTGGATACCGGTCCGGGCTGGAACGGCTGGGGCCGCGATGCTGCCAATACGCGCTACCAGGCCGATCCCGGCCTCACCGCGGCCCAGGTCCCGCGCCTGAAGCTGAAGTGGGCCTTCGGGTATCGCGCGACGAGCGTCTACGGGCAACCGACGCTGGTCGGAGGCCGCCTCTACGCGACCAGTTCCAGCGGCCGGGTGTACTCCCTGGATGCGGCGAGCGGCTGTACCCACTGGACCTTCGATGCCGGGGCGCCGGTGCGCACTGCGGTGTCCATCGTCCGGGTCGGCGGCCGGTTGCGCGCCGTATTCGGTGATGACACGAGCCGCGTCTACCTGCTCGATGCCGACACCGGGCAGGTCCTGTGGCAACGAGCGCTCGATCCGCATCCGGCGGCGCGTATCACGGGAGCGCCGGTTTTCCACGGTCAGCGGCTGTTCGTGCCGGTTTCCTCGCTGGAGGAGCTGGCGGCGCCCGCCGCGGGTTACGAGTGCTGCAAGTTCCGCGGCAGCGTGGTGGCGCTGGACGCCGCCACCGGACGGGTGATCTGGCGCACCTACACCATTACCGAGCCGGCGCACCCCTACCGCAAGAGCGCGGCTGGCACGCAGCTTTACGGGCCCGCGGGAGGCTCGGTATGGTCCGCGCCGACGCTCGATCCCCGCCATGACCTGCTCTACGTCGGTACCGGCAACTCCTATACCGACGTGCCGACGCAGTACACCGATGCCATTCTCGCGCTGCGCATGAGCACCGGGGCCGTGGCCTGGGCCAATCAGCTGCGGCTGCAGGACAACTACGTCGTCGGTTGTGAGGCCCCGGCGACGGCCGGGCAGGGCAACTGTCCTCGGACCCTCGGCCCGGACGTGGATTTCGGCACCTCGCCGATCCTGCGGACGCTGAGCGATGGTGAGCGCGTGTTGCTCACCGGCGAGAAATCCGGGCGCGTGTATGCCCTGGATCCGGCAACCGGTCGTGAGCGCTGGCATGCGCAGGTCGGCGTGGGCAGCA
>DATJPN010000036.1:0-6789 GCA_035506335.1 Steroidobacteraceae bacterium
ACCGGCGCGCTGGTGGACGTGCCGGTCCCCGAGGTCGAATTCGCCCGTCTGCCGGCGCTGCCGGCGGGCATGGAAATGGCAGGTATCGACCTCGTGATCCGGGTACGAAAAATTCCCTGAAAGAGCGCGGTTTCTTAGTACAATCCGCGCCCGTCATTGCCTTCCCACGGCGCCGACTTAGCTCAGTTGGTAGAGCACATCATTCGTAATGATGGGGTCCACAGTTCGATTCTGTGAGTCGGCACCAATAGCCCCCGCATTACACAGGCCTTGGCCGATATGTGACCGATTTGGCCGATATATGGCCGATAAAGGTTGAACTCAACGGCTTTGGCCGATATATTGGCCGATAAATGGCCGATAAATCACAAGTCCTCGACGTCCTCCATGCACTCGGGGACAGCTGGGCCGCGCTCGCCCAAATTCGCGCGTCCCTCAATGTGCCCGACCGAACGCTGCGCAATTGGCTTAAGGATCTTGTCGAGGAAGGCGCAATCGAGTCGCGTGGCGAACGCAAGGGTCGGCGCTATCGCCTTGTAGAACGCCCGGCGGTCGTCGTCCCGGGAGCGGGCGCGATCGCCGTCGAGGGTCAACCGCCGGCCCTGGCCGTCCAACAGCTTTTCACGCCGGAGAGTCAAGCGCTGATCAAGCGCATCGAGGCGCCGCTCTATACGCGCCCTCCGGCGACTTACCGGGAGGAGTGGCTCCAGACCTACGTTCCCAATGAGCACGCGTATCTCACACCTCACCGGCGCCAGCAGCTCGCTGCGCTCGGGAAGCGCGATCCGATCTACCGTCGCGCCGGTACGTACATCAAGAAGATCTACGACCGCCTGCTGATCGATTTCAGCTTCAACTCCTCGCGGCTCGAGGGGAACACCTACACGCTCGCGGACACCGAGCGGCTCGTGCTGCAGGGCACGGCCGCGCCGGGAAAGCCCAATGCCGAGCGCATCATGATTCTGAACCACAAGGAGGCGATCGCGTACCTGGTCCGGCAGGTCGATACCTTGCAGCCGGACGAGAACACCATTCGGACACTTCACTACCTCCTCGCCGACAGTCTCGTCGGGCCTGGAGCCGCGGGGCAAATCCGTGACGAGAGCATCCGGGTAAGTGGCACCATTTATGCCCCGCTGGACGGGCGCGACAGTCTGAGAAGACTTCTGCTGTTGCTGCTGGCAAAGGCGCAGGCAATTACCGATCCGTTCGAGCAGAGCTTCTTCCTGCTCGTGCACATTTCGTATCTGCAGGCCTTTGTTGATGTAAACAAACGCACCGCGCGCCTTGCCTCGATCATTCCGTTGATCCGGGGCGACTACGTGCCGCAATCATTCGTGGATATGGATCAGGAGGCTTACCTCAAGGCGACGATCGCAGTCTATGAGCTGAATGAGGTCGGGCCGCTAGCCGACGTTTACGCCTGGTCGTATCAGCGCACCTGTCAGCGCTTCGAGACGACCGCTCAGGTGGTCGGGTTCGATGAGATTGCCGCGCTCTATCGCCAGCCGCGACGCGCGTTGGTGACGGATCTGGTGCGTGCCAAGGTGCCGCAGGACAAGGTCGCCGAGTGGACTACTGCGCATGTACCGGGAAATGTCGAGCCACAACATCGGGAGAAGTTCATCTCCGACGTCGTCGCGGAACTGGAGAATCTTGACGTGTCGCGGATCGGCGGATTAGGGATCACACGAGAAGAGCTCGAGGCTTGGCGGGAATTGCGTAACCAGCGCTAGCTGCATTTTTCATCCTGGAAGGATCGGCGAGATTCGTAATGATGGGGTCCACAGTTCGATTCTGTGAGTCGGCACCACTAACCCCGAAATATCAGTCGCTTGGCCTGATGCCAGCATTTTCCAGGGCCAGGATCTGCCCCAGGACACGGCGCAGTTCGGCCAGTGGCTTGTCGGACATCGTCTGGCGACGCCACGCTACGTGCTGGTCGGGGCGCACCACCAGCACACCGTTGTCCTCCACCTCGCTGGCCCGGGCCCAGTCACCGGTGAGGTCCTGCCACACCTGGCGGGGGCCGACGATCCGGACCACAAGGTCCAGCTGCCATTGCTCATTCAGTACCGCCGCAGCCTGCGCCCACCCATGGCCGCCAATACCGGTGAAAATCGTGAAGCGACCCTTGCCGGCCAGGTCCAGGGTCGAGACCTTGCGGCCATCGGCTGCATGCAGCCAGACGTGCGACAGGCGCGCCCCGGGCCAGCTCGTCGCCTGATAGTGCAGCTGCGGATCCCGCTCATAGGCGGGCTCGGCGGCGCCATCGGTCACGATCGCGCCGGAGCGGTAGCGGTGATTCAGGTCGACGCCGTGCGCGTCGAACTCATACACCTTGCGGGCGATGGCCTCGCGGATCAGCCGACGCTGCACCTGCGCCTCGGGCGTGTCGTCACAGCGGGCATCCATGTTCTGCTGCATCGTGACCGGATCGATCGAGTCGAGCAGCCCAAGGGCCTTGAAGATCGGCCCGAACTCATCGATGGACTGGTTGGCGCGCGTCACGATCTGTCTGGCAATGGGTGCGCGCTCGGCATTGAAACTCTCCAGCAGCTGCGCGCCCGCCTGCCCCTCGAGGACATACGCGAGTTTCCAGGCAAGGTTGTAGCTGTCCTGGATAGAGGTGTTGGAGCCCAGTCCATTGGAGGGCGGATGCCGATGGGTGGCGTCGCCCAGGCAGAACACGCGGCCGTGGCTCATCCGGGTCGCGTATTTGTTGTTGACGGTCCAGGTCGACACCGATTGCAGCTGGATCGCGAGGTCAGGATCGCCCACCAGGTCACGCACCACCTTCAGGGCAAAGGCCTCATCGACCTTCGGCGCGGGCTGGCTGATATCGTATCCCCACACCACCAGCCACTCGTTCCAGCGGCGGATCATCCGGACCAGCCCCATGCCGATCCCGCCGACGTTGGACCCCGGCTGCAGCACCCAATACAGCACCGAGGGGCGATGGGCCACAAACCGTGAAAGATCAGCCTTGAAGAGGATATTGATGGACCCGGCCAGGCCCATGGAGCCTTCGAACGGCAGGCCAGCGTGCTCGGCCACGCGGGAGTTGCCGCCGTCGGCGCCCACCAGGTACTGGGAGCGCACCGTAAAGGATTTGCCGGACAGCCGATCCAGCAGCGTCGTGGTCACGCCGTCCGCGTCCTGCTCATGGGACAGGTATTCGGTCGACATGCGCGACTGCGTACCGCGCGAGCAGGCCGTCTTGAACAACAGCGGTTCCATGAAGGTCTGCGGCAGGTCATTCATGAAACAGGGCGACGCCAGCAGGTGCGCCGCCTTGGACAGCGGGTGCGTGCCCCAGCTTCGCAGCCGCCCGAGCTCCTCGCCCGCCAGCGAGGTGCAGAAGACGTTGTTGCCCATGTCGTCCTGCGGAGTGGCGTGCAGGTAGGCCTCGGCCTCGACCTCGCTGCCCAGGTCGCGCAGGACTTCCATGGTCCGCTGGTTGGTGATGTGCGCCCGCGGCGTGTTGGTCAACCAGCGGTACTTGTTGACGACCAGGTTCTCGATGCCATAGGTGGCGAGCAACGCGGCCATGGCCCCGCCGGCCGGCCCCGTGCCGATGATCAGAACCTGGGTCTTGATGTCGGCCATGCTCAGCTATTCCTTGCCACCGTGTTTGGCCATGTCCCACCGGGCCTGCGTAATGATGGGGTCCACAGTTCGATTCTGTGAGCCGGCACCATTCCAGCATCCTGTGACGATAGCCACAGATTCAAGGCGCGCGGCGCGCATACTGACCGCCACTATCGCAGTTGGAGCGCTGGCTATGTCACTGGGATTCTTCGCCCCCGAGGCCGACACCCGCCCGACACGCGGTTTCCTGAATCTGCTCAGTGCGCGAATCTGCCTGGTGGTGGCCAGCCTTCTGTGGCGTGTTGCGCGCAGCTATTGAACGTCCAGCTTCTTGAAGGCGAATTCCCCGCCAGCAGGCGCCCCGACCTCGCCCAGGCGCTCGTGATAGAAGAACATCACGTCGAAGGCGGCCTTGATCACCGAAGCGACGGTGCGCGCGAAGGAGTCCAGCGTCAGGCCGTCGTCGTAGCGGGTCGCGGTCAGCTGGACCAGGGTCGGGCATTCGGCGAAGGCCGCGCCCTGGATCTGGAACTCGACAAACTCCCGGTTCAATGAGGCGCGCAGCTGCTGCCAGAATTCCTTGCGGGCGTTCTCCGGGAGCTTGGTGAACATCGCGGCGTGCTCCGGGGCGGTGGCCATGCCGCACACGACGGTAATCGCCCGCGGCAGCGCCTTCGTATTCACGACCCGCAGTGACAGGGGAGTCGGTCCCGAGAGGACGAATTCGACATTCCAGTTGTTGTTCGGGTCGGGGCGCTGGATGGGCGTGAAGGCGATGTCGCGCAGCCAACCCTCGATCAGCGTCGGGGTGGCGAGGTCGGTTTTCGTCAGCATCGAAGTCGGCTCCAGGGATGGCGGTTGACGGTTATACGAACAATTGTGTAGATAGTACACAAAATCCCACGATGCGAGGGGACTGTCGGCATGGCCTTTGACCAGCACGGCTTCGACCGCGAGGTGGGCCTGCGACTGCAGCGGGCGCGAAAGCGTGCGCGGCTCACTCAGGCGCAGTTGGCCGCCAGGATCGGCTTGCCGCGTCCCTCCTACGCCAATATCGAATCCGGACGGCAGCGCATCCCGGTGGACGTGGTGTGGCGGGCCGCGGTGATCCTCGATGTGCCGATGGCGACCCTCGTGCCCGAGCCGGCCGGGCGGGGGCCGGACTCTGCCCGGTTTTTCCCGATCGGGGCATCGGTCATGCCCGCCGCATCCGGCATTCAGTGGCGGCCGGGACGGCCCGAACGCGGCGACGAGTGAGGGCGAGCCCCGGCACTCTTTTCCCCGGCGCCGGTCCAAGGCTCGGGAGGGACCCCGCTGCGCAATGTGTCACAGGTGATTCTCCGCCCGGAAATCCCGTGGCGCGATATGAGTGACGGTTTCGCAGCCAAACCGACTTGACGTCATTCGAGTGATATAGTTCTATATAACACCATATGACCGAATGCTCCGGTGGCAGCCGCAGCAAAGGATGACCTTGGGCCCGCAAGCAGAACCGAAGAGCACGCCGGACGAGCAGTCCGTGGCGTGGATTGGCCGGCTGGATGTACCGAACATCCACGATCCTGCCGTGAACGGCGCGCAAACCAGTCGCTGGACGCCGCTGCGGATCGGGCTGTTCGGGTTCGCCGGGGTGCTCGCCGTCGCGGCCCTCGCGGCCGCGATCTATATCGGCACGAGCCGCGGCAGTGGCTCGTCCACGACTGAGGGCGCGATTCCGCTGGTCAGCACCTCGATACCCGGCGTATCGCCGATCACCTCCACGGTGGCGTTCACCGGAACGATCAACGCGCGCTACGACATGCCCATCGGCACCGAAGGGGAGACCGGACGGATCTCGGCGATCTACGTCGAGGCGGGCGATCACGTGAAGGCAGGCCAGCTGCTCGCGCAGGTGGATGAGTCGGTGCTGCGGCCTCAGGTGGACCGTCTGGCCGCCGCGCTCGATGAGGCCAAGGCCAATGCGGGCCTCGCCGCCGCGGAATACAAGCGTGCCCAGGGTGTCGAAGCCGCCGGTGCGCTCTCCAAGGAGGACATCGAAAAGCGCCGGGCCGCCTCGGTCACGGCGGATGCGGAGGTGAAGGTCGCTGCGGCGCAGCTCGCCGAATACCAGGCGCGACTGTCGCACACCCAGGTGCGCGCACCGGTCGATGGCGTGGTGCTGACCCGCGCCGCGGAGCTCGGGCAGATCGTGACCCCCGGCGGCACCGCGATGTTCCGCCTGGCGCGCGGCTCCGAGGTGGAGATGCGGGCGCTCGTGGCCGAGCAGGATCTGCCCTCCCTGCGCATCGGCCAGAGTGCGAACGTCTACCTGACCGGGATCGACGAGCCCTTCGTGGGCAAGGTACGCCTGCTCGGCGCGATCATCGATCCGCAGACCCGTCTGGGCGAAGTGCGGATCGCATTGCCGGCCAACCCGCAGCTGCGCCCGGGAGCCTTCGCCCGCGGCGAAATCGTGGTCGGCAGGGGCGAGCGGCCGGTGCTGCCGCAGACCGCCGTGCTCTCCGATGAGAAGGGCACCTACGTGCTGGTCGTCAACGCCGGCAACCGCATCGAACGGCGCGACGTGCATGTCTCGGATACCAACAGCCGGGGCCTCGTGATCGCCTCGGGACTGACCGGCAATGAGCGCGTGATCATGACGGCTGCCGGGTTCCTGCGTATCGGGGAGACCGTCAACCCGGTGGCCGCGCCGAAGGCGCTCTAGCAACCATGCGCAACATATCCGCATGGGCCATCCGCCACCCGGTGCTGCCGGTGGTGCTGTTCGTGGTGCTGACCTGCGTCGGCATCGTGTCCTTCATCCGGCTGCCGATCAACCAGAACCCGGACATCGATTACCCGATCGTGGACATTTTCATCTCCCAGCCGGGCGCGGCTCCGTCGGAGATCGAGAACCAGATCCTGCAGAAGGTCGAGGGCGCCGTCGCCGGCATCGGCAACGTGCGCAACATCTCCTCGGTGGCGAGCGAGGGCAGCGCCGAGACCTTCATCGAGTTCCAGATCGGCACGCCCATCGACCGGGCCGTCACCGACGTGCGCGATGCCGTCTCCAAGGTGCGCTCGGATCTGCCGCAGGGCATCCAGGAGCCCCTCGTGCAGCGCGTCCAGGTCGCCAGTGGTCCGATCGCGTACTTCGCGGTGAGCACGACGCAGATGAGCGAGCAGGAGCTTTCCTGGTTCGTCGACAATGCACTCACG
>DATJPN010000037.1:0-3224 GCA_035506335.1 Steroidobacteraceae bacterium
GCGCGTCGATGTGCCGCTGAATACCGAGACGCGCAGGGGCGGGGAGCGCACGGTGCGCGTCCAGGCCGGTGGCAAGAGCGCGGTCAGCATCTTCACTCCGGTGCAATTCTTCCGCAATCGGGCCTCCCTGGTGGAGGTGGAATTGAAGACCGGCCGCACCCACCAGATCCGGGTGCATGCCGCCCATGTCGGTCACCCGGTCGCCGGCGACGAAAAGTACGGCGACCCGGATTTCAATGCCCGCATGCGCGAGCAGGGCCTGAGGCGCATGTTCCTGCACTCGCACCGCATTTCATTCGACTGGCCCCAGGGCGGTGACTTCAGCGCGAGCGCACCCTTGCCCGCTGACCTCGCCGCCGTGATCGACGCCCTGGGGGAATCCACCAGCCTGCGCGGCTCACGACGGCGGCGCTGACCCTTACCGCAGGGGCCGTCAGAACAGCCGGTACCCGGCCTGGCGCAGGGCGCCCGCGAGCCAGATCAGCGGCAGTCCGACCAGCGCCGTCGGATCATCGGACTCGATGCGCGAGAACAGGGCTATCCCCAAGCCTTCGGACTTGAAGCTGCCGGCGCAGTTCAGGGGTTGCTCGCGGTCGACGTAGTTGCGGATCTCATCCTCCGACAGGTCACGGACCGAGACGGTGACGGTCTCCAGATGGTTCACGCTGAAGCCGCTGTTGTGCCAGCGCACGGCGCAGGCGGTGTGGAAGCGGGCCAGACCGCCCGAGAGGTGCCGCAGCTGCTGACAGGCGCGCTCGGCGGTCCCCGGCTTGTCCAGGATCACCCCGCCGGCGGCGGCGACCTGGTCGCTGCCGATCACGACCGCGCCGGGGTGGCGCAACGCAACGGCCTCGGCCTTGGCCGCGGCGAGGCGCAGGGCCCGCTCGCCCGGGGGTTCACCCGGCAGGTCGGCCTCGTCCACGCCGGGGGACTCGACGGTGAAGGGCAGACCCAGCCGCTCGAGCAGCTCGCGGCGGTAGGGGGAGGTCGAAGCGAGGATCAGGGGGGGGCGTGCGCTCACGTTGCACCGGTTCCAGGGAAGCGAAACAGTTTGCCGAAACAAGGGTTTGCGCCGCCTCAAGTGGCTTTGACTTGGGGGTGCCCGATACCTATGATACGCGCCCCATGGCAGCGGGCTGGGCGAAGTTGCGGGATGTCGGCGCCCTGGCCGATGAACGTGCGGTTGTTGATTTTTCGATTCCGCTCAATGAGTTCCCACGTGTCATGCCGCTGCTGGCGGCGTCCGACGGGGTGGCGGTCGGCAAGGTCGCTTTTGCCCGCGAAGGCCGGACCGTCGTGGCCGAAGTCACGCTCGGCGCGGAACTCACGCTGCGCTGCCAGCGGTGCATGGCGCCCATGAGGTGGCCCGTGGCGAGCGTCGGCAGGGCGGCGCTGGTGGCGACGGCTGCGGAGGCCGAAAGGGTGCCGGAGGCGCTCGAGACGGTGCTGGCGCCGGATTATCGGATCAGCATCCGCGACCTGGTCGAGGAAGAGCTGCTGCTGGCGTTGCCGCTGGTGCCGCGGCATGAGGACAATGACTGCGCCGGCGCCGATGCCGGACAGGTGACCCAGACGCACCGGCCGTTCGGACAGCTCGGCGAGCTGTTCAAGCGCCAGTAGACGATGGCAAGAGTTTGAAGATTTCGAATCCGGAGAGTTCGCAATGGCCGTTCAAAAAAGCCGCAAGACACCGTCCAGGCGCGGTATGCACCGCTCACATGACGGATTGGCAAAACCCGCGCTGTCCATCGACCCGCAATCGGGTGAGACGCACCTGCGTCACTGCATCACTCCGGATGGCTTCTATCGCGGCAAGCGCGTGATCGAGAAGCCGGCCGACGCCGAAGGCCAGGAATAGCGCTGCGCAGCGCCAGCACGTCCGGCGCGGCCCCTCCGGCTCGGCCAGTGTTGCCCATCGCGATCGACGTCATGAGCGGCGATCGCGCCACGGGCGAGCGTCTCGACGGGGTCGTCCAGGCACTGCATGCCGACCCGCAGCTTGCGGTGCTGCTGACCGGGCAGCCCGACCAGATCGAACCCCACTTCGAGCACCTGCCGCGGACGCTGCGCCGGCGCATCGAATGCGTGGCCGCCTCCCAGGTGATCGCCATGGATGCCGCGCCGCGGGCGGCGATTCGGGGCGGACGGGACTCCTCGATGCGGGTGGCCGTGAATCTCGTCGGCGATGGACGGGCCGCCGCCTGCGTCAGTGCCGGCAATACGGGCGCCCTGCACGCCATGGCGCACTATGTGCTGAAGACCGTGGCCGAAGTCGAGCGCGCGGCCATCGTCTCGCCCATCCCTTCCGAATCGGGCCACACCCTGATGCTGGACCTGGGCGCCAATACCCACGCGAGCGCGCGGCAGCTCTCGCAGTTCGCCGTCATGGGCTGTGTCGTGGCGCGCGAGCTTTCCGCCATCGCGCAGCCGCGGGTCGGATTGCTGAATGTCGGCGAAGAGGAGATCAAGGGTCACGACACCGTGCGCGAGGCGCATGCGCTGCTGCAGCGCTCGAAGCTCAATTACATCGGCTTCGTCGAGGGCGATGACATCTTTTCCGGGTCCGTGGACGTGGTGGTGACGGATGGTTTCACGGGCAACGTGGCCCTGAAGACCATGGAGGGGCTGGCGCGCATGCTCGCGGCACGCACCCGTCGCGAATTCGCCGCCGGATCGGGCAATCGGCTGGCGGCGTGGCTGGCCCGCCGGTCGCTGCGGCGGCTCGCCCAGGGACTGGATCCGCGCCGGTACAACGGGGCCTGCATGGTCGGGCTCGGTGGCGTCGTGGTAAAAAGCCATGGCCACGCCGATGCCATGGCGTTCGCACGGGCCGTGGAACTGGCCGCGACGCTGGGCCGCGGCGATCTGTGCGCGCAGGTCGCGCGGGCCATTGAATGACAGGGGCGTTGATGTACTCGAGAATCGCCGGCACCGGCGCATGCCTGCCCGAAAAGGTCCTGACCAATCACGACCTGGAACGGATGATGGATACCAGCGATGCCTGGATACGGGAACGTACCGGCATCGTGAAGCGCCATGTCGCCGCCGAAAACCAGGGAACGGTCGACCTGGCCGAGCCGGCCGCGCGCGCAGCCATCGCCGCCGCGGGCCTCGAGCCCACCGACATCGACCTGATCGTGTTCGCGACGATGACGCCGGACTACGTGTTCCCGAACGGCGGTGTCCTGCTGCAGCAGCGCCTCGGGTGCCTCGGCGGGCCGGCC
>DATJPN010000038.1:0-17926 GCA_035506335.1 Steroidobacteraceae bacterium
GCGAGCAGGATGCGTCCGCCGGACGCTGCCGCCAGCTGGGCGCCACCCTGGACCTGGAGCTGCACCGGCAACTGCTTGCCGTCGGACCCGAGGACCGGATTGCCGTTGAGGTCGACGACGCCGGTGCGGCCGTCGGAGGCAAGCGCCGGCTGTTGACTGTTGATGACGGCCGGCGACACCAGGCCCGACTGGAAGGTCGAGTCCGAGATCCCCAGGGTCGAGGCGAGAATGCTGCTCGCATTGACGCTGGCGGTCGAACCGAAGATCAGTCCATTGGGATTGATGAGGTAGATCTGCCCATTCGCCGTGATCGAACCCAGAATGCTGCTGGGGCTGCCCTGGAAGATGCGGTTCAGCGCGATCGAGGTCGCGGCCGGCTGCTGGAAGACGACGCTCGAACCCGCGGCCACATTGAAGTTCGACCAGTTGAGGATGGCCTGATTGCTGGTCTGGTTGACCGTCAACTGATTGCCGCTGGCTGCAGCGGTCGCCGTACCGGATGAGACAAAGCCTGCCGGGCCATTGGGACCACAGGTTCCGGGCAGACAGGGAGTGGGCAGCCCGGCAGCCAAGCCCCGCGAGGCGGCGCCGAAGAATGCCAGGCTCCAGACAGTCGCGAGCGGGGAGAAGCGCGTCTTCTTCACAGGTTTCACCAGGTGCAACGCGCCGCGAACACCCATCGGCCGTCATGGGCGCCGGTGTGAATGCCCGCGACGAGCGGATCCGCCCAGGTGAGATTGCCGGACAGACATTGCAAGGCGTTGAAATTGATCCCGACGCCGGTGCTGCGCAGCACCACCACCGGTATGTCGCTCTGCAGGGCATCGAGCGTGATCGCCCGCGCCGCATCGAAGAAGACGAAGGGCTCGAGGCGCAGGAGATGCACGGGTTGCCAGGCGGGCGCCTGCAACTGCAGGCTGGCGCGTCCCCCGCGGTCTCCCAGCGCCTCGGTTTCGAGATAGCCGCGGACACTGGCGGCACCGCCAATCGAAAACTGTTCATTGCTGATCAGCGGCTCGACGGCATACTGGCCATCGAGCTGCAGGGTCAGATGAGAATGCGCAGGTCCGTTCAGGATCAGGGATCCGTCGGCACGCACGTAGAAATAGTCCGCGGAGGCATCGAAGCGCTTGTTCTGGAACTGCAGCTCCCGGTTGGGCGCCCCGCGTGGACCCAGGTTGGCCGTGACCGACCATTCCCAGTGCGCAATGCCATGGGTACGCGACTCGTTGAACCCCGCGGTCAGGTCCGTATAGCTCACCGGCGTGCTGAGCGAGCTGGATGAGCTCACGTTGACCACCTGGCCGTAGTCCTTGTAATCGGCACCCAACGTAAACGTGTCGAGTTGGTCAGCATCCCGAACCAGCGGCACGACGAAGCGCGCACCATAGACCGTGCCGCGGCCCAGCACGGCGACGGACCCCAACGTTGCAATATTGCTGTTCGAATGCAGCACATACGCGGAGAGCTGCTCGCCGCCCGACCCGATATGCGTCGCATAGTTTGCCGCCAGGACACTGACCTGGTCCGTGTGGGCGGGCGCCGTTTCGTACTGCGCCGAGAAGGTGTCGAGACGCCCGAACAGGTTCCCGTAGCTGAGGTTCCCGAGCAATCGCAGCGAGGTCGTGTCGACCGTGTACTGGTTGTTGACTTCGACGCTGCCGTGGACGGGCAGCTTGTCCTGCACGCGCAACGAGAGATCCACGGTACCCGGGACCGGTCCCGCCTTCAGCACCGGCACCACGCTGCGGTCGGGACTTTGCGAGTTCACCTGCGACAGCTGGGCCTGAAGCGCCGGCAGCGACGGCACGGTGCCGGCGGCGGCGGCGGGCACCGCCGCCTTGATCTGGCGCTCGGAAAAGTACCGG
Source organism: Steroidobacteraceae bacterium (assembly GCA_035506335.1). GTDB lineage: Bacteria > Pseudomonadota > Gammaproteobacteria > Steroidobacterales > Steroidobacteraceae > DAIDKA01. The sequence continues at coordinate 1,869 of DATJPN010000038.1, forward strand.
GCGCCGGTGATTTCCGCACTGTTCAGCCGACCCTCGGTGACGCGCAGCCGGACGATGCCCTCCGCGACGGTCTGTTCCGGAATGTCCACGAAAACCGTGCCGAAGCCCGCCTTGTGGTACGCCGCCTCGAGGTCGGTACGCGCCGCCTCCACGTCCTTCAGTGACTTGTCGAATCCCAGATGGGACATGACGGCCTGTTCGATGGCCTTGACGGGGAGCGTCGAGTTTCCGAGAACCCGATACTCGAGGATGGAAAAGTTCTGCTCGCCGGCGGCCTGCGTGACCGTGGCGCGAATGAGCAGCAGAAGCGACAGCCCGCCAATGACGTGCGGGCCTTGGAGCAGCGATCGTCTCATGAACAAAGTCGGCCCGTTTCGCGCTCCGGTCTTGAACGCAGGAACGGGCGGGCCCCTGAGGAGCCCGCCCGTGAAGGTTTGCCTGGGATTCGGCCGGACGGCGGGAGGACCCCGCCGTCCGACTTCCTCGGCGTTGGATACAACTTGGCTTAGTTGTTGTTCTTCGGTACGACCGTGCCACTGCAGCTCAGGCCGCCGCGGGTGGTCAGGTTGACGAACTTGGCGACGTTCGCCAGGCTCGCCGTATTGTCGGCACCGAAGGAGTCCGCCGCACTCGGGATGTACATGTAGTCGCTGTTCGCAGCGACGCCAGCCACCACCGCATCCGACGTACCCTGGATGAGGCCATTGATCAAGGCCTGCTGACTGGCCGACAGGGAGCCGAAGTTCGAGCCCTTGACGTAGTTCACCTCGTACCATTCCTTGTACGAGCCATTCAGCATGTTGGCCTGCGAGTATGCGATGCCATCGACATTCACGAAATGGCCGCCATTCGGATTGGACGGACCTCCGGAGATGCCGATGGAATCGTTGTGCGTCGCCACGCATGCCTGCACGTCACCGGTGGTTGCGTACTGCAGCACGGTCGTGCCGTTGCCCGCCTTCATGGCAGTACCGGCTTCGAGGCCGCCACCGCAGTAGTAGTTGCCATAGAAGATGGACGCGGTGGTTTGAGTGCCCGAGCCCGGGTCACGACGGCAGATGGTGATGTTGATGTTGTTGCCCGCACCTTCCGGTGACTGGCTCCACTTCGTGTACTTGCCCGTCAGGATGGCCGAGATGGTCTGCTTTGACAGATTGGTCAGCGTCGGCGTGAAGGTGCCGTTGTTGCTGACGATGATGCCGAAGCCCTGCTGGATGACCGGGACCGCGGTCAGCGTCGCCAGCTGCGCAGCCGAAAGGCCGGTGCCCAGCGCAGTGCCGTCACCCATCAGGTTGTTGGCCGGATAGTTCAGCTGGGTGAGCGCCGCCGGCTCCACGTCGGACACGCCCATGCTGACCGCATCCGTCACGAGGTCGACGTTTCCGGCATACGCCGGCAGCGAGCCGCCGTTCGCCGCGGTGTTCTGCCAGTTGTCATAGGGCAGCCACCAGCCGCCGGTGGCGGGAATGCCGGCTCCGGCATCCGAACCCGGACCGGACAGGCCCTTGGTATTCAGCAGCGGAGACGGAACCGGGCAGATCCAGGTGGTGAAGCCACTCTTGGCCAGCGCGATCAGCGCGACGCCATTCTGCTGCGTCTGGCCGCAGGCCGCCTCGCCCGCCGGCACCGCCGCCGGGTTCGGGATGTCCAGGCGCATCGGCTTGCCGTTCAGCGCCAGCGGGGCCACGCCGTACACCGAGCCGCCCTCGGCGCGGTAGTACACGAGAATGTCCGTGCCGGCTACGGCGCCCAGCGCCGGCGCCTGCGCCGGGGCCGCGCCCAGCGTGCAGGAATAGGCACGGAAATCCGGGCCGTTGTATGAATAGAAGGGAGCCGCGCCGGAGGGGTCCCAGCCGTCCCAGGTGTTGCGGGAGATGCCGGCCGCGTCGTTCAAGCTGGCATCCGCGCCGTACACGTCCTTGTTCGCCGCGCACACTTTCTGCAGGGTCACGAACATCTGGTCGCGGAAGGCCGAGGAGCCGGTCACGTTGACGATGGTGATGGTGCCAGCTGCGACGTCGGCGGCGATCTGGGCGGGCGTCAGCGCAAAGGCTGATGTGCCGGCCAGGGAAGCCGCTACGGCGGCTGCCACGAGACTGATCTTACGCATAGAGTACTCCGAATTTAAAGGTTGAAGTCGGTTGAGTGACCGGACTCAGGCAGTCAGGCGACGACGCGCCACACCGGCCAGTCCGAGCAGGCCGCTGCCGAAGAGCCACACGGCGGCCGGCAGCGGCACCGCGGAAAGCGTCAGCGTGCCGTTGGCAGCCAGGGAGGCCGTGCCCTCGGTGAAGATCGCGGCATTGAAGGTCGCATCAGCCGGGCTCGTGTCGCTGTCAGCCTCGAGATAGAACGCAGCAGACGAGGTACCGCTTGCCGGCGACCACGTGACGGCCGGCTTGACAGCGCCGGTGTTCCACCAGGTCAGCGGGCCCGGATCCGAAGAACCGCCCGGCAGCTGGGACGCGGTCTTGAAGGCACCCGTATCGCTGGCGTTCGCATTGACGGTGGGCGCAGCGGTGAATCCGACGGCCTTCCAGCTGTTCACATCACCGGAGAAGGTCAGCGCGTTGGAGTCCACATCGCTGTTCTGCAGACCCGAAGAGACGCCATTGAAAGTCGCGGGAATCGCAGTCGGGGACGTCGTCAGCAGGAAGTTGGTGGCGGTGTTGTTCGAGGTCTGGTTGCCGGAGATGACTTCCCACTGGAAGCTGTCACCACTGTGCGTCGACAGATAGCTCGAAAGATTGCTGTCGGCGGTGAAGGTCAGCGTGCTGTAGGAAGTACCGGCTGAAACCGTACCGCCCACGTTATTGGTCGCGAGCGTATCGACCGCCGAGTTGGAGGCAATGGCCGCCGTGGTGACGCCGAGGTCCTCGACGTAGGAGGTGGACTGGTTCGAGTCAAAGACCACCAGGAACAGGTCGGCGGTGCCGTTGGAGCCGTTATTCACGGTCGGACCAGCGGCGAAAGCCGCGGAAGAAGCGAGCGCCGCGAGGCCGGCAAGCGCAAGCTTCACTCCCCTGGAAATTTTCGTCATGTCAGAACTCCTGGCCCAATGTTCGGGCTGATTTGATGCAGTGGCGGAGAACATGCCTATTGGTCCTGTTCAACCGCGTCGTATGGTTCTCGTGGAGGTGCTCGTTTTCCCTTCATCCGTCACCCGGCTGGTGACCTCGAACCCTCCACGGACGATGGGCACATTGGACCCCGGATGTTGCAGCGGCTTGTCACTTCCATTAAGCGGCGACCAAGTTGCAAGGGCGGGGATCGCAGTCTGGCGTCTGCGCATTGCGACAGGAGCCACAGATTCCCAACCGGATTCCGGATTAAGTTAAGCAATCTGCTTCGTCCATGCGCCAGCCGCAGTTCACTCCCCATGCAGTACGGTGGTCAGGGTCTGGCCGTCGCGAATGATGGTCGCCGTGTAATCGCCCTCGTGAGAAAGGGCCTTCAGCAGCGCGTTGATCTTCTGCTGTCCGTCCACGGGAGTGCCGTTGAATTCGGTGATGACGTCACCGTCTTTCAGCCCCTGCTGCGCGAGCTTTGCCTCATCCTTCACCGAGCCGATTTCGATGCCCTTGTCGGCGAAGCTGTAGTCGATGTTGTCTCTGATGGCCAGTGAGTTGGCGTAGTGCACTGCGGGATGTCGTTGCAGGGTCAGCGGCAACTCCTCGCCTGGTTCGGATTCCGCCACCGAGCCTGGGCTCGGCGCGGCCTGGACCAGCAGTGCCGCGCCGGCGTGCCGATCGGAAGCCAGGGAAAGCGTCTGCGTCGTTCCCTGCCACTCGATGACGGCGCGATCCGAAAACACCTGCAGCAACCGGGTCGTCGCATCGATGAGGCCGGTCGCAGCGACCAGTCGCGCACCCGCGCCGGCGAGGGCAATGATGGCTGAACCCTTGGTCGGATCGCCTGCCGCGAGAGTCCCCAGGAGTTTCAATTGCGGCGGTCCGCTCTGCGCGGCCCCGGGCCCCGCGGTTTCGGTGCTCGACGGTGCGCCAAAGAGGTGTGATGCGACGATCAGACCGGGAGCTAACGGGGAATGCGGCACTTCGACGCCGTTGATGGCAGCGGCGGCTCGCGGGCGCAGCATACGGTGGATGTCGCTCGCGCTGACCAGCACTTGTACACCGAGACCGCCGGCCAGAATCGCGGTCACGAGCCAGCGAATCGTCGCGGCACTCTGATTCGACTCTCGCAGCTGCCTCAACGGACCGATCCTCGAAGGATTTCCCGGCTGCTTGTTTGAATCCGAGCCCGCCTGCCGGAACGGCGTGGCTCTGCCTGCGGGAATCTAGGTAACCGTGATGACACCGGCGTGACACGTACGGCGATGCCGGGTGTCTTACACGTGAACGACGCTTGTCAGTCCCTGCGTCTACGGCGGTAAGTGAGGCAGCCACCCAGCACCAGCAGCAGTCCTTCACCGATGGCACCGCCGCCACCCTTCGCCGGGGCGATCGAAATCGTGACACTGCCGGCCGCCGTGCCACCGGCACCGGTACAGGTCAGCTTGAACGTCGTCGCCGTCGAGATGGCCGGACTCGTCACCGAGTCGCTCGTCGCCTGGGCGCCGGTGAACGTGCCGGACCAGCCGCCCCCCGATGCCACGCAACTCGTCGCGCCCGTGGTCGTCCAGAGCAGGTGGACGGTGCCACCGGCCGCCACGCTGGCGGCATCGGCCGACAGATTCACCGACGGCGCCGGCGGGGCCGGGCTGATGTTGAGCGCGTAGGTCCCGGCCTGGTCGGACCCGGTGGGCGTCGCAATGATGCTGAGGTAATACTTCCCGGTCGTCGTCACGGGAATCGAGCTCAGCGTGCCGCCGCCGAAGAACTCACCGACGAGCGTCCCGCCCTGGGTCAGGACCGCGGTCAGCTGTCCGCCCATTGCGGAAAAGCTGGCGGGCCAGGCCAGATCCTGCAGCGTGAACTGGTAAGTCCCCTTGGTCGTGATGCTGACCTGCGTGGGATTGAAGGCCGCACCCACACCCTGCGGCTGATCGAAGACCAGCTTGCTGGAGGCGTCACTGACGCTGACATCCAGCAGACTGCCGGCTGCCGCGCTGGAGGATGCGAATGCCAGTAACGTCAGGGAACCGGAGCCTGCGGACAACGTGGCCGTGATGCTGCCGGGACTCGCGAGCGGTGTCCCGACGATGCCTCCGCCCTGGACCAGGGCGAGCTTGGCCGCACCGAGCGCCGCCGGAATCTGCAAGTCCGTCAGCGTCGCCGTGTAGGTTCCCGCGGCGGGTACATCGGCGGTGAAATCGTAGGCGTAAAGGGTGCCGCCGGATGCGGTGACGGCCTTCGCCGCGCCGGCGACTGCGACGGAGCTCCCCATCGGTAGAATCCGCGCCGTGTAGCCGCCCGCTCCCGGCGTCGTGGCAGCCTGGGCGGCGGCATAGATCTGGTAGGTGTCACCCATGCCGCCGGCCGCGGTGAACGTCTGCGTCCCGCTCCCCGCGAGGGAGGCCGCGGCGGCGCCCACACTCACGTCGACCGCCATTGCCGCCAGATGAGTCAGCGCGGCGGGAAAGGCCAGATCGTTCAGGCTCAGGCTGTATTGCGAACCGGCAGTCAGTGGTGTTGCGCCGCCCACGGCGATGGTTCCGCCCACGGGTACCGTCCAGGAGAACGCCGGTGCCCCGCCGCCCGCCGGCACCGGAATCGCACTGGCGCTGAACAGGCCGCCTGCGGCGCCATTTGCCGCGAGCCCCACGGCAAACACCTGATAGCCCCCGGGCTGCAGGGTCAGCGTGGTGTTCAGGGCATGGCTGCCGGGATCCGGCAGGATCGCGATGACGTTGCCGGCCTGAAGGAGGAGCAGCTGTGGCGGACCCTGCAGCGACTGCGGCAAGCCCAGGTCCGCGACCGAGACTGTGTAGGCACCGGCGGCGGTGACCGTGAAACTCTGCTGGATGATGCCTTCGGCCGAGGACGGTGGTGCGCCGGAGAGTCCGATGGCATCCGACCAGGACTGCACCGGTGCGCCGCCCTGTGTCGCACTCACGGTGAGGCCGATCGGGCCCGGTCCGGTGCCGTTGGCCGGGGCCCCGACGATGTGGAAGCGATAGGCGCCAGCGGATGTCGTCGTGAAGGATGCCGTCGCGACCCCGTTTGTGGCCACGGAGCCGGCACCGTCAACGACCAGTGTGGTGGTGGCCGCCCCCGCACCGGCGCCCGTGATGGGCACGAGGCTCACCAGCGCATCATTGGCCGTGATCGCAAGCTTCAGGGACGCCAGCGGCTGGGGCGCGGCGAACTGGGCGCCCAGATCAGTCAGTGTGATGTAGTAGGTCGTAGCGGCTGCGGCATTGAAGTCATGTTCGACGGGCACGCCGGTGCTCGCCGCCGCAACGGTGCGCACGTCATCACAGGGCACCTGCGGGCACTGTGCACCACCTTGCGCGTGTGCCAGGGTGGCGAGCGAAGCCAGCAGCGTAGCGACACAATGCTGCGGCCATTTGCTGCTGGAATCACTGTCCTTCATGAGGTCCTGTGTCGGCAGGCGGTGCCGCCTGCCGGAATCGTTGTTCTTCTGCGGCCCGGTCAGCCGGCGCTGTGCTTCAGGGTGGCCAGCGCCGCGCGGGCATCGTCCACGCCGGGAAACTGCACCGCGCCGGCGAGGGCTGCTTCCAGGTCGGTCCGCGCGCGGTCGGTCTGGCCGGCGCGCAGCTCCGCCATGCCGAGGTGATAATGCACTTCGCGTGAATTCGGCAGCAGCTCCGCCGCATGTTGCAGCACCGGCAGCGCCTGGGTGAAATCGCCGCGCTTGAACCGCACCCAGCCCGCGGTGTCCAGCAGATCACCGTTGCCCGCATCGGAGAAGCCGGAGGTCAGTTCCTGTGCGCGATCGAGGCTCGCCTTGTCGGTGCGATAGCTGACCAGCAGCATCGCGAGGTTGTTGGCCGCGATCTGCGACTTCGGATCCTGGCTGACCCAGCTCTCATACAGCTTCGTCGCTTCATCGATCTTGCCCGTGCGCTGGTACAGCACACCCAGGCCGGTGAGCAGGACGATTTCCCTGGGCGCAAGCTTCAGACCGTTCTGATACGCCTCGATAGCGCCGGGCAGATCGTCGGTCGCGGTTTTCGCCAGTGCCAGATTCCGGTACGGCATCCACCAGTTCGGCTGGTCGGCAAGCGCCTGCGCCGCGGCCTGCTGGCCGGCCTTGTAGTCCTTCTGCTGCAGGTAGACATCGCTCAGCAGATTCTGCAACAGCGCATCCTTGGGGGTCGCCGCGAGCATCTTCTGCAGCCGGCTCACGGCCTGCGCGCCGTGGCCGCGCTGCACCTGCAGGTGTACCAGGTCCGAGAGCACGTCGAAGGCGCGCGGCTGGATGCTCAAGGCCTTTTCCAGCAGGTTCTGCGCATCCTCGAGGCGGTTGTCGGCATGCGCCGCCTCGGCAGCCAACAGGTACGGGGCCGCGTCATTCGGCTTGGCCTTCTGATAGTCGTCGGCCACCTTCGCTGCAGCGGCGAAGTTCTTCTGCGTCTCGTAGGCACGTACCAGCGCCTGATTCAGGGTGTTGTCCACAGGCATTGCCTTCAACCCCTGCTGCAGCACGTCGATGCCCTGGTCCGGATGTTTCAGGGTAAACAGCACCTCCGCGAGCATCACGCGCAGGGAAGCGTCCGTGGGCGCCGCGTCGACCGCGGTCCGCAGCGGCTCCTCGGCCAGGGCCATGTCCTTGTGACTGATGAGGGCCAGTGCCAACACCCGGTTGATGGCGGCATTGCGCGGCTGGTCGCGCAGCACCGCACGCAAATCGGCGATCGCACTCGCCGAATCACCGTGCTCGAGCGAGAGCTGGCCGCGCAGCGCGAGCGCGTCGTTGTCCCGCGGGCTCACCTTGAGTACCTCCGCCAGATACCGCTGCGCATCGGCTTCGCGCTTCTCGCCCACGGCGATCACCGCCAGCCGGTCCCGGGCCACCAGGCCGCTCGGCTCGGTGCCGGCGCGTTGCACGATGTCGGAGTAGGCCGCGACGGCCTTCGCGGATTCGCCGAACTTCTGCAGCATCGCTCCGAGCGCCAGCCGCAGCTTGTAGTTGTCCGGATCCGCGGCAATGTAGCCCTCGAGCGCCTTTTCGGCGGCTTCATGGGAACGCTGCTGCGCCAGGAAATCGACCTGGAGCAGCTTGGCGTCGTCGTTTGCGGGCAGCGCTCTCACCGCATCCGTCAGCACCTTCTGTGCATCATCCAGGCGCTTGCTTCGCGACAGGAACACCGCGAGCTGCGCCCGATAGTCGAGCTGTTGCGGCTTCAGATTCACCAGTGCGCGCAGTTGCTCCTCGGCAAGCTCCGGATGGTTGTCCGACAGGTAGAGGGAGACCAGCACCTGGTGATAGCCCGGAAGTTCGGGATGCGCGGCCGCGGCCGCGCCGACGAGCTTGATGGCGGCCGGGACATTGCCATCCTGTCGATACAGGCCTGCGCGCAGGTCGATGGCGTCTTCGTTCTGTGGGTCGGCCGCGAGTGCCCGGTCCGCATCGGCGCGCGCGCCGGCGGCGTCCTTCATCGCGACTTTGGCCAGGGACCGCAGCGCCAGCAGGGAGGCGTTGTTCGGTTGTTTGTCGAGGGCCGGGCGGATGACCTCGAGCCCCTGCTTGGCATCACCCGCCGTGATCAGCAGGCGTCCGAGGACCATTCGCGCCTCGATATCATCCGGATGGTCTTCCACCACGGATTGCAGGAGAGCGTAGGCGTTTCGCAACTGTCCAAGCTGCAGGGCGGTCTTCCCGGCCATGACGCGCGCGTGCGGGTCCTTCGGGTCGATCTGCATTGCATTGCGGAACTCGATGCCCGCCTTGGCGAGGTCTCCTTTCTGGAAGTAGTCCTGACCACGCTTCATGTGACTCGCGAGGCGGGACTGCTTGCCACCGCAGGCGGCGATCAGCACCGTCATCGCCAGGACTGTGGCCAAAGCCACCACTCTTGTGGTCCGCGCCGCCGACATGCCGAAGTTCTCGAATGAAAAAGGGGGATTCGACTGTAAGTAGCATGCGTGACGAAGGCATGACAGCCGGTCCCAGCCCAGCCCTGATCGGAGAGGTGTCGGCGCGCTTTACACCGCCGTGCCCAGAAACGCGCGCCCGGCGATCGCGGTCAGCACGACGCCCAGGATCAGGCGCGGCATCAACCGTCGAAGATCGATCGTCAGCAGCATCTCGATCACGTAGACCAGGATCACCGCCTTGGCGATACCCTGCGGCAGGTAATCGGGCAGCTGCAGTGAACCCGGCAGGTTGGGCAGCACCAGCGCGACGAATACCACGATCAGATCGAGAGTGGTGACCTGGAACCGTCGCGTGCGGGACAGCCAGAACCGGGCGAGCGCCGCCACACCGGTGACCCCGATCAAGGTCCAGGACAGTGTCGCAAGCGTCGGCGAACGCTGCGGATCGGTCTGATCCAGATAGACCAGCAGGACCACGCCGACATAGGCCGTGGTCCTTTCGAACCAGTGCAGTGGCTCCCGGGCGTTCGAGGCACTCAGCAACACCAGGATGCCGAGCATCGCGAGGCTCAGCACCCCCAGGTCTTTGCCCACATGCGGCACCGTCAGCAGTACCGTGACCGCATAGGCCATCAGGCTCCCGAGCATCACCCCCGCCGCGATCGAGGGCAGCCGCTCGGCGCTGGGCAGGAATGCCAGGTGCTTCGCGCTTCGCGGCGCATCATGCTGCAGGTGCCAGCCGGTGGTCTTCGCCAGATGCAGCAGTCCGAGCACGACGGCCGCGAAGACGCAGAATACCGCGACCACCTCGAGATCGGCCTCGAAGCGCATGAAGTAGGCGAGCAGCACGAGGCCGACCTGCAGCAGATAGACGACGGCGACCGACTCGCGATGGGAGAAGCCGATCGCGAGCAGCCGGTGGTGCAGGTGATTCTTGTCGGCGGTGAACGGCGACTTGCCGGCGCGGATGCGGGTGGTCATCACGGTGAGCGTGTCGAGGATGGGCAGGCCGAGCAGCAGTATCGGCAAGGCCGCGGAGAGATCGCTGTCGAGACTCTGGGTCGCGAGGAGCGAGAGCGCGCCCACCGAGAACCCCAGCACCTGGCTGCCGCTGTCCCCCATGAAGATCCGCGCCGGATGGGTGTTGAAGCGCAGGAACCCCAGGATCGCCCCGGCCTCGATCAGGCACAGCGCGACCACCGCCGACTGCCCGCCGGCCGCGGCGAACAGCGCCACGGCGCACAGGCACAGCAGCACGAGCCCCCCGGCGAGCCCGTCGAGGCCGTCGGTCAGGTTCACGGCATTCGTGATCCCGAGCAGGAACACGAAGGTGATGGCGCCGGAAATCCATCCCGGCGGCAGGGTGCGCCCGTCGATCATCACCTTGCCGATCTCGACCCCGCCGACCAGCATGCACACGGCCACGGCGAGGATCTGCCCGAGGAGCTTCGTGCGATAGCCGAGCTCGGCCCGGTCGTCCCAGAGGCCGAAGCCGAGCAGGATCACGATGCCGAGCAGCACGCCGCGGATCGGCGCCGTCAACGGCACGGTCGCGAGCACCGGCACGAGGATGCCGACGGCCATGGCGAGACCGCCGACGCGCGGCACCGGCACGGCGTGCACCTTGCGGGGACCCGGCCTGTCGGTGAGGCCGACCGCGGGAGCCCAGCGGCTCAGCAGTGGAATGAGCGCCGCCGTCGTGGACAGCGCCACGACGAAGGCCAGAAAAAGTTGCACACGAACCCCTATTGTCTGGGGGACACAGTAGGGGAGGCTTGCGACAGTTTGGTGAAGGTGGCCTCAGGCGCTGTCCTGGCCACGGCTGACGGGCGGGCGCACCATGAAGCGGAAGCGTGCCTTGCCCACCATCACCGTATCGCCGTCGTTCAGGGTCTCACGGCTGATGCGCTGGCCGTTGACATAAACCCCGTTGGTGCTGTTCAGGTCCTCGATGAGGGTCTGCTGGCCATGGAAGAGCAGCACGGCGTGGTGGCGGCTGATGAAGCTCGCGTCGATCTGCAGGTCATTGTCCGGGGTGCGGCCGATCGTGGTCTTGCGGCCGAGGACGTGCACCACCTCGTGACCGTCCTTCGAGCGCACGAGCAGCCGCGCGCCGATCTCCCGCAGCGCCTCGTGCGAGCCGGAATTTCCGGGGGCGAGCGAGCGGACGCTGCGCTGGATGTTGTCCACCAGCGCCGTGCTGTGCGCCGCTTCGCTCTCGAGGCGCTGCATCAGCGAATCGCGCTCGTTCAGCCAGCGGCGCGCATCGGCGATGTCGGCCTGTATCTGGGTGTTGATGCGCGTCAATTCCTCGACCCGCATGCTGCGCGAGCGCAGGTCCGATTCGAGGCGGTTGATGGACTCCTCGGCCACCCGCAGGTCGCCTTCGACGACCGCGATGCGCTCCTGCGCGGCACGATGCCGCTCGACCTCGGACTCGAGATTCCGCGCCTGCGCCGCGAGCTGCTCGCGCAGGGCCGCGAGCTCGGCCTGGCCGGCCTCGATCTGCGCCAGACGGCCGGCGTGTTCGGCGGCGATCTGCTGCACCGCAGAGCGCTGTCCGGCCGACTCTTCCTGCATCTGCTCAAGCTCGCTCTGGAGCGCCGACTTCTGCGCGCTGAGCGCGGCGTTGGCGGCCTCGAGTGCACCGTGCGCGGCGATCGCGGCCTGCAGCGCCTGCGCCCGCGCCTCGCTTTCCTGGTTGAGCGCCTGCAGCGACTGCTTCAGCTCCTCGTTGGTGCGGGCGCTCGCGGCCGCCTCCTCCGTGCGCGCGGCGAGCCTGGAATTCAGGGCCGCGGTTTCGGCCTCGAGGTCGGCCACCCGCCGCGTCTGCCGCTCGAGGTCGCGGGCCAGCTCCATGCCGTGCGTCGTGTTGCGCGCGAGGTCATCGGACAAGCGGGCCTGGTCCTGGTCGTGATCCGCGATCGCCAGGTCCAGGGCCCGCAGCATCGAATCGAAGATGCCGCGCCGGCCTTCCATCGAGTGCAGCACTTCCAGGTGCGCCGCGCTCTGCGCCTGCAGTCGGGCGACCTGCTGCCGCGATGCCTGAAGCTCGCCTTGCCGGTCACCGGCCGCGCGCAGGGCCTCGTCCCGTTCCCGGATCGTTTCGCGCAAGCCTTCGATCTGCGTGGCCGCGGCGGCCACGGCGGCGCGCTGCCCGGTGAGTTCGGCCTCGAGCGTCGCGGCATGCTCCGCGGCCGCGCGGCCCGCGGCGTGCGCTTGCGTGAGTTCCACTTCGATCTGGGTCAGCCGCTCGCCCTTCGCGGCCAGGCGCGTCTCCAGTTCCGCGAGGCTGCTGGTCAGTGATTTCAGTTCGGCTTCGAGCCGGGCGGACACCGTCGCCGCCTCGACCGGCCCGGGCGGCGGATCGCCCGGGGGCATCAGCAGGGTCGGCAGCTGCGGCAGGACCGCCGTGTCGAGCGTCGGGGCGACCCAGGTGTCGGTGCCCGACAGGGCATCGTGCCCGTGACGCGCTTCGTAGGCCGCGACATCGAGCACCGGCAGCTTCGCCGTGATTTCCACGTCATCCGGACTGTCCGGGTGCGATTGACTGGACGCGCTCATGTGTCACTCACCTAAGGATTGCGCAGGAAATCCCGCAACACGACGCTCAGTCGCGTCGCCGCGGATTCGAACAGGTCGCTGCCGTACATCTCGGCCACCTCGATCACGCGCGCCCGCGGCAGCAGATCGCGCACGGCGTTCCCGGCGTGCTGGCCGGGCGCTTCGCGCGACCGGATCAAGAGCGTCGGCTGGGCGAGGAGCCGCAGGCGCTCGGCCGGATACTGCAGGGCCGCCTGCATTCCCCACCAGCCCTGCGGTCCGCTGCTCAGCTTGTCGGCGAAGCTCCGGGCGACGACCTCGAGCGCGGTGGCCTCGTGCACCGAACCGCGCGTGCGATTCCATTCCACCTGCAGATGGCTGCCGTCGGCCGCCGCCGCCACCGGCCAGGGCGCCTTGCGGAAGTTCTCGCGCTCCGTCTCGTCGGCCACCGGCACGCCCATCAGCACCACCCGGCGGACGACGGTCGGCAGGGCCAGGGCGAGCTCGGCCGCGACCAGCGCCCCGCACTGGTAGCCGAGCACGTCGAGCTGCCGGAAGCGCATGCTGGTGCAGAAATCTCCTACGGCAGCGGCGTAGTCCGCGATGGCCGGGCGCGCCGGGGGCGGGTCCGAATTGCCGAAGCCCGGCAGGTCCGGCGCGTAGACGGAGCGGTCCATGCCCATCTGCGCGAGCAGCGGCAGCACGCTCGCGCCGGATTGCGGCGTGGCATGCAGGCAGATCAGCGAAGTTCCCTCATCGAAGCCGCCGCCCGGCGGAATGGCGTTGTGCACGTGCAATTGACCGTAGCGGCTCTCGAAATAGCCACGTCGCACCCGGGGCGCGACCGGCGGCGCGGATTTACCAGGACCCTTGGGCATTCGCCCCTCCGTTCAAGGCTCCGGGTGACTATATAAGGATTCGGGGCACGCTTTAAGGAACGAGACGCCGTACCTGGCACCACGTCTCAAACTGCATTCACACTATTAAAAACGGGTAAGGAGATCCCCATGATTCGCAGCATTTTCAGGCGCTGCGGCGCCGGGCGGCTCGCCCTCCTGCGCCTCATCCTGCCGCTACTCGCCGCCGGATCGTGCGCGGGTTGCGGACTGGCCGGCACGGCCGTCGCCACGGGCACCGGAGCGGCGGCCGAAGTCCAGCAGGCGCAGCAGGCGAAGCAGGATGAGGACAAGGTCAGGCGCGAGCTCGAGCAGGCGCAGCGCGACGCCGCGCAGCAGCGCAACGACGCCGAATCGCAGGGCAAATAGCCCCGCGGCTTACTTCCCGCGCCGCGGCGCCTTCCGGGCCTTCTTCCTGGGCTTGGCCTTGGCCTTGGTTTTGACCTTCGCCTTGCTCTTACCCTTGGTCTTGGGCTTGGCCTTCGATCTGGCCTTCGCCTTGGTTTTGACCTTGGCTTTGACCTTTGGCCTGGCCTTGGCCTCGGTCTTGGCCTTGGATTTCGCCTTTGCCTTTGGCTTTGCCTTCACCTTGGCCTTGGCTTTCGGCGCAGGTTTCGCGACCGCTTGGGTCTTGACCCGGGCCGGCGCCTTCGGGGCGGCCGCGGCGGCTTCCTTCGGTCCATGCAGCGCGACCGGCACACCGTTCGGGTCCGCGACTTGTGCAATCCAGTTGCCGCCGGGGACCTGATGCGGTCCGTTGAGTAATTTGCCGCCCGCGGCCTTCGCGGCCTCGGCCGCCGCGACCACGCCGGGCGCCGCCAGGTACACCAGCCATCGCGGCCAGCCCGGCGGCAGGTGCGCGGGCCGCCTGTAGGCACCGCCCATCTGCGTCGTGCCGACGCCGAACAGATAGTACGTGCCGACATCCCCGCCCATCGCATGGGTGCCGATCACGTCCCAGCCGAAAATCGTCTTGTAGAACCGCAACGCCGCTTCGGGGTCCTCGGCGGTCAGTTCATGCCATTGCCACACCGGCGCGCTGCCACCGCCGGACCCACCGGCTGCGGGCTCGTAGAGGCCGATGATGCCGCCCTGCGGATCGGCAATCACGGCATAGCGGCCGCCGCCCCCGGGCACCTCGGTCACCGGGTGGACGACCCGGCCTGCGCCGGCTTCCACCGCGACCAGCGCGGCGAGGAGGTCCGGTACCCCGACATACGTCAGCCAGTTCGGACCGGCCTTGTCCGCCACGGGGTCCTGGCCCACCGGGCGCACGCCGGCGACCGGTCCGGCAGCGTTCGCGAGCATGGTGTAGTCCGCCGCGCCTTCCGACAGCTGCGTGTTCCACCCGAGTACCTTCGAATAGAAGCCGGCACTGGCGCCGGGATCGGTGGTCAGCAATTCGTGCCAGAGGAACTTGCCCAGGACTTCAACGCTGCTCATAGTGGATCCCCTTGTTCGCGACACCCGCGCGAAGGTCCCTGACTCTAAATCGCGGATGGCATAAGGTTCAACCTCGACGCAGACGTGACACGCGTCGCAGCAGCATCCGCAGCACCGAGGCACGATCCGGACCATCCCCATGCACACATCCACCGCACCGACCCGTTTCCCCGCCCCGCGGCTGGCCGCGCTGCTGGTCCTGGCCGCAGCGCTCGCGCAGGGGGTGGCCGCCGGCGCGACGCCGCCGCCCCCTTCCGGAGACTTCCGTGGCTTTTCGGGGGTTCACTGGGCCAGCGACTTTGACGTGCGCAAGGGACATTGCGACCGCCAGCACATCACCGAACGCCCGCGGCGCAGCGAGGCCATCTCGAGCATGGGGCAGCGTCAGCTCCTGAACCGCGGTGCGGCGTTGCTGATCGGTGCACGGGTGCCGGACCTGCTGCCGGTCAAATTCGACGCCGAGCTGGATGAAGGCGATCGGGCCTGCATGGGCCAGATCCTCGAATTGGGGGCGAGCGGCCGCTGGGTGCGCTGGGACAACGGCGCCACGGGGATTCATTACGAAATGCGCCCGGATGCGGGCCGCGATGGCATCGCCGGCGCCTGCCGCGGCTTCAAACTCAATGCCTCCGGCAACTACCAGCACGCCCGGCGCAAGGCCATGGCCTGCGAGACCGGCCCGGGGCTGTGGCAGCTGTCAGGCCTGTAGGCGGCCCGTCAGAAGCTTTCCGCTGAAACCGGCGTCTGCGTCGCGGGTCGGGCGCGCGAGGCGATGAAGTCCCCGGTGATCATCTCCGAGTAGGGCTGTCCCGGACCGACCATCGGGTAGACGCCCGCGTCGCGGTCGATGACCACTTCGAGGAACGCCGGACCCTTGAAGCCGATGAACTCGGCCACGACACGCGCGACGTCTTCCTTGGCGGAGAGGCGCACGGCGTACTTGAAGCCGTCGGCCTGCGCGGCCTTGATGAAATCCTTGGTGTGCAGGGACTTGTCGCTGGCGGAGAAGCGGCCCTTGAAGAACAGCTTCTGCCACTGGCGCACCATGCCGTCGCCGTTGTTGTTGAGCACGACGATCTTCACGGGCAGGTCATAGGTGGTCACGGTCTCCAGCTCACCGATGTTCATGCGGATGCTGGCGTCGCCGTCGATGTCGATGACGAGGCGGTCCGGGTGGGCGATCTGGGCGCCGATCGCGGCGGGCAGCCCGAAG